>CBIGXQ010000017.1:0-25756 GCA_966193865.1 uncultured Sphingosinicella sp.
GTCGACGTGAAGGGCGAGATCCTCGAGCTGAAGAACACGATCAACGTCATGGTCGACCAGCTCAACGGCTTCGCCTCGGAAGTGACCCGGGTGGCGCGCGAAGTGGGAACCGAGGGCAAATTGGGCGGTCAGGCGCAGGTGCCCGGAGTGGGCGGCACCTGGAAGGACCTCACCGACAACGTCAACCTGATGGCGACCAACCTCACCAACCAGGTGCGCGGAATCGCCGACGTCGTGACCGCGGTCGCCCAGGGCAACCTCAAGCGCAAGCTCCAGGTCGACGCCAAGGGCGAGATCGCCGCGCTCGCGGAAACCATCAACTTCATGATCGACACGCTCTCGACCTTCGGCGACCAGGTCACCAACATGGCCCGAGAGGTGGGTATCGAAGGACGTCTGGGCGGCCAGGCGCGGGTCCCCGGAGCCGCGGGCCTGTGGCGCGATCTCACCGATAACGTTAACCAGCTTGCAGCGAACTTAACCAACCAGGTTCGATCGATCGCCGACGTCGCGACCGCCGTGACCAAGGGCGACCTGACCCGCTCGATCGCGGTCGAGGCGTCGGGCGAGATGGCGGCGCTCAAGGACAATATCAACGAGATGATCCGCAACCTGAAGGATCAGACGTTGAAGAATGCCGAGCAGGACTGGCTGAAGACCAATCTCGCCCGCTTCTCGCGGATGCTTCAGGGCGAACGCGATCTCGCCACCGTGTCCAACCTCATCATGTCGGAGCTCGCGCCGCTGGTGAACGCCCAATATGGCGTCTTTTACGTCACCAAGCGTGAGGAGGACGAGACCGTCATCGAGCTGGCGGCCAGCTACGGTGCCGACAATCTCGACGCGCTGAAGCCGGTGTTCAAGCTTCGCGAGGGCCTGGTCGGCCAGAGCGCTGCCGACAAGAGATCGATGCTTCTCGAGAACGTGCCGAGCGAGTTCATCCGGATCGGGTCGGGCCTCGGCCACGCGCCCGCGGCCAACGTCATCGTCATGCCGGCTTTGTTCGAAGACGACGTCAAGGCGGTGATCGAGCTCGCCTCGTTCAGCGAGTTCAACGAGACTCACCAGAGCTTCCTCGATCAGCTGATGGAGTCGGTCGGAATCGTTCTCAACACGATCGCTGCGACGATGCGCACCGAGGGACTTCTCAAGCAGTCGCAATTGCTCACCCAGGAGCTTCAGGCCCGCCAGACCGAGCTCACCACCAAGCAGGAGGAGCTCCACAACACCAACGAGGAGCTTCAGGAAAAGGCCCAGCTGCTCGAGAACGAGAAGAAGCAGGTCGAAGCGAAGAATATCGAGATCGACATGGCGCGGCGGGCGATCGAGGAGAAGGCCGAGCAGCTCGCGCTCACCTCGAAGTACAAGTCCGAATTCCTCGCCAACATGTCGCACGAGCTGCGAACGCCGCTCAACTCGCTGCTCATCCTGTCGAAGCTGCTGGCGGACAATCCGCAGGGCAATCTGAACGAGAAGCAGACCGAGTTCGCCCGGACCATCCACTCCGCCGGATCGGACCTGCTGAGCCTGATCAACGACATCCTCGATCTTTCGAAGATCGAATCGGGCACCGTCTCGATCGAGCTCGGCGATATGCCGATGAGCGCTCTCAAGCAGCATATGGAGCGGACGTTCCGCCAGCTCGCCGCCGACAAGGACCTGAACTTCAAGGTCAAGTTCGACAACAAGCTGCCCGAGACGATCCGGACGGACGAGAAGAGGCTTCAGCAGATCGTCCTCAATCTCCTGTCCAACGCCTTCAAGTTCACCCAGGAAGGCGGCGTGACGCTCGACGTGCGCTGCGTCGAAAGCGGCTGGAGCAGCAACCATCCGGTGCTCCGCAATTTCGACCGGGCGGTCGAGATATCGGTGACCGACACCGGAATCGGCATTCCCGAGGACAAGCAGAAGCTCATCTTCGAGGCGTTCCAGCAGGCCGACGGCACGACCAGCCGCAAATATGGCGGAACCGGCCTCGGCCTTTCGATCAGCCGGGAAATTGCCCGGCTGCTCGGCGGCGAGCTCAAGGTGCGCTCGAAGCCTGGCGAAGGCTCGACCTTCACCCTGTTCGTGCCGCTTGAGGCCGTCGCCGTCGCCGCTCCGACGATCGGCGGAATGGCCGCCAGCTACGAGAATAGCGGCGCGGCCGTTCCCTCTGCGCTTCCGACCACATTGGAAGTCTCGGACGATCGCGATTCCCTCGGCAATGGCCCGTTCGTGCTCATCGTCGAGGACGACGTGACCTTCGCCTCGATCCTCCTCGACATGGCCCACGAGGCCGGTCTCAAGGGCGTGATCTCGACGGCGGGTGCCGGCACCCTCAACATGGCCAGGAAGCTGCAGCCGGACGCGATCACGCTCGATCTCGGCCTGGCCGACATCAATGGCTTCGTCCTTCTCGACCTGCTCAAGCATGATCCTCAGACCCGAGGCATCCCGGTCCACGTCATCTCGGGGGCCGACGACCTTTCCTCGGTGACCGACCTCGGGGCGCTGAGCGTTGTCGAGAAGCCGGCCGCGCAGGACGAGCTCGCCGAAATCTTCAAGCGAATCCGCGGGGACAAGCCTCGGCGGAAACGCGCCCGCCCATCGATCCCGGTCTCGGCCTCGGGCACCGACGGACGCGCCGTGCCCGAACTTGCCGGCGCGAAAATCCTCATCGTCGATGACGACATAAGGAACATCTACTCGCTGACGAGCGTCCTGGAGAGCTATGGCGTCGACGTGCTTCACGCGGAACGAGGGAAGGATGGAATCCTCATCCTCGAACAGACTCCCGGGATCGATATCGCACTCATCGATATCATGATGCCGGAGATGGACGGGTACGAGACGATGCAGCAGATCCGGCAGCGGCCGGCGATCGCCGGCGTCCCGCTGATCGCGGTGACGGCGAAGGCGATGAAGGGTGACCGGCAGAAATGCCTGGATGCCGGCGCCTCCGACTATATCGCCAAGCCTGTCGACATCGATCTGCTGCTCGCCCTTCTGCGCGTGTGGATCGCCAAGACGCGCAACGACGGGCCGGCGCCGCGCGCTCAGCCGGTCGCCCAGACGGCGGCGGAATAAAGGCGGATGAATGCTTCGGTACCTGGCGGAGTGAGGCCAATCGTCGCGAGTGAGGAGGCGGTTGGCGATCCGCCCGGGGACGTTCCTGTTCCCGGCGAGCGCGCCCGAGTGCTCATCGTCGATGACGATGAACGCAACCTGCTTGCCATCCGCAACGTGCTCGAGGATCTCGCCGACGTCGTCGTCGCGGCATCGGGCGAGGAGGCGCTTCGTCACCTCCTGAAGGACGAATTCGCGGTCATCCTGCTCGACGTCTTCATGCCCGGGATGGACGGTTATGAGACCGCGCAGATCATTCGCGGCCGCGAGCAGACGAAGCGGATCCCGATCGTCTTCCTTTCGGCGGTGAACAAGGAGGCGAAGCATCTGATCCGCGGCTACACGATGGGCGCGGTCGACTATGTCTTCAAACCGGTTGAGCCGGTCGTATTGCGGTCGAAGGTCGCCGTCTTCGTCGACCTGTTCGAGAAGACCCGCGAGATCGAGCGCAAGGCGCGCCAGGAGCAGGCGCTGCTCGACGCCAATTTGCGGGCCAATGCCGAACGGCTCCGGATCGAGCAGGAGCTGCGCCTGGTCGAGCAGCGACAGGCGGCAATCATCCAGTCGCTTCCGATCATCTTCTATCTCGAGGCGGCCGACGCCTCGCCGCGTGTCCCCCAGTTCGTCGGCGGCAATTTCGCGGCTGTCACCGGCTACAGTTTCGATGAGGTCGAGGCCCATCCCAATCTATGGCTCGATCGCCTTCACGAGGAGGACCGCGCCCGGGTCCTCGCCGCGATCGAGGAGCGGTCGAGCAGCGGCGCGATGGCGATCGAGTATCGCTGGCTCTGCGCCGACGGTCAGTACAAGCATTTCCTCGACCAGGCCGTGCTTCTTCGGACCGCGGACGGCGCGCCTTCCCATTTTGCCGGGACGTTGCTCGACGTCACCGACCGCAAGACGCTGGAGGAGGAGCTTCTCCATGCTCGCAAGATGGACGCGATCGGCAAGCTGACCGGCGGGATCGCCCACGATTTCAATAATCTTCTTGCCGCGGTTCTGGGCGGAATCGCGCTCATCGAACGGCGCCTGCCGCTCGAGGAGGATCACAAGAAGATCATCGGCATGACCCGCCACGCGGCCGAGCAGGGTTCGGAGCTGGTCGGGCGACTGCTCGCCTTCGCCCGCCGACAGCAGCTCCAGCCGGCTTCGGTCGACATCGGGCGGCTGTCCGTCCGGGTCACGGACCTGCTCACCCATACGCTCGGAGGTCTGGTCCAGCTCGACTGGAAGACCGCCGACGATATCTGGTGCGCCTATGCCGACGAGACCCAGCTCGAGCTCGCCTTGATGAACCTCATCATCAACGCCCGCGATTCCATGCCGGACGGCGGCGCGATCGGGGTCCGAGCAGAGAACCGGGCGGTGACTCAGCGCAACGAACTGGGACTCGCGCCGGGTGACTATGTCGTTCTCGTCGTCGAGGACAGCGGCTGCGGGATTCCTGCCGACATATTGGAGCAGGTGACCGAGCCGTTCTTCACGACCAAGGACATGGGCAAGGGCACCGGGCTCGGCCTGTCGATGGTCTACGGCTTCGCCCGCCAGTCCGGCGGCGCTCTTCACATTCGAAGCCGGGTCGACGAGGGCACAAGCGTCGAGATCTGGCTTCCTCGAACCGATCAGCCGGCGGCGGAAAAGGCTCCGGGCGTTGTGGCGGAGATCGAGCAGAAGGAAAGCCGGTCGCTTCGCGTCCTGCTCGTCGACGATCATGATGCGGTGCGCGAGACGACCGCCGCCATGCTCGAGGATCTCGGCCACAAGGTCGAGGCGGTCGGAGACGGCCAGTCGATGCTCCGGCTGCTCGAATCGGCGCCCGACGATTATGACCTGGTAGTCACCGATTATGCGATGCCGCTGCTCTCGGGCGGCGAGGCGCTGATCAGGGCGCGCGAGATCAGGCCGGACCTGCCGGGGATCATCATCAGCGGCTATGCCGATGCCGAATCGATCGCCCGAAAGCCGGCCAATGTCGAGGTGCTCACCAAGCCGTTCAGTCCGCGCGAGATGAGCCGGGCGATCGGCGCCGTCTCCGCGCCTTTGCCGGAGCCCTCTGCCGGCTGATTTGCCGGTCGGTCAGCTCCTTCGTCGCGATTGCTCGATCGAATCGAGATAGTCGAGGATCGAATCCGCAGACTCCTCCGGGCTCATCTCCAGGGTGTCGATCCGGATTTCGGGATATTGCGGCGCTTCATAAGGGGAATCGATGCCGGTGAAGTTGGCGAGCTGCCCCTCGCGCGCCTTTCGGTAGAGCCCTTTGGTATCGCGGCGCTCGGCTTCCTCGAGCGGCGTATCGACGAAGATCTCGACGAAGCGGCCGGGCGGCACCATCCGCCTCACCATGTCCCGTTCCGCACGGAACGGGCTGATGAAGGCGGTCAAGACGATGAGCCCGGCGTCGAGCATCAGCTTTGCCGCTTCGGCGGTCCGCCGGATATTCTCGACCCGGTCCGCGTCGGTGAAGCCGAGATCCTTGTTCAGTCCGAGCCTGACATTGTCGCCGTCGAGGAGGAAGCTGTGGCGGCCCCGGGCGAGGAGCCTGGCCTCCACCAGATTGGCGATGGTCGACTTTCCGGCTCCGCTGAGACCGGTGAACCAGAGCAGCCTCGGTTCCTGGCCCTTCAGAGCGGCCCGCCGTTCGGGAGTCACCGTCAGCTGCTGTTCGTGCAGGTTCTGCGATCGCCTGAGGGCGAAATGAATCAGGCCTGCGCCGGAAGTGGCGTTGGTGAGCCGGTCGATCAGGATGAAGCCGCCGAGCGCTCGGTTGCTTTCATAGGGCTCGAAGACGATCGGCCGGCCAGTGGCGAGATTGACCACTCCGATCTCGTTCAGGGCCAGGGTCCTGGCCGCCAGTGCCGCCTGGGAATCGATCCCGACCCGGTGCTTGATCGATTGCACCGTCGCCGGCACCGTCTGGGTTCCGATCTTGAGCAGATATTGTCGCCCGGGCAGGAGTTCGTCCTCGGCCATCCAGATGATCGTGGCTTCAAACTGATCCGCGATCTGGGCCGGCTCTCCGGAGGCAAGCAGGTCGCCGCGGGCGCAGTCGATCTGGTCGCGGAAGGCGAGCGCCACCGCCTCGCCGACGTCGGCCCGTTCGATCTCGCCGCCGCTGCCGACGATCCGGTCGATCCTTGTCTTCTTGCCCGACGGCAGGATCAGTATCTCTTCTCCCCTGGCGACCGAGCCGCCTGCAAGGGTGCCGGCGTAGAGGCGCTCGGCGCCGTCGCGGATCACAGATTGAACGGGCATCCGGAAGGATTGCAGAGCGGCGGCCGGCTCCGGCTCGACCTGCTCGAGATGATCGAGGAGCGTCGGACCGTCATACCAGGGGGCCGAGTCCGATCGCATCGCGACATTGTCGCCGCGGAGCGCCGAAACGGGAATCGCGGTGACGGCGCCGGCGCCGAGGGATTCGGCGAACTTCGCGAAATCGCCCCTGATCGTTTCGAAAATGCCCTGGCTGAAGCCGACCAGGTCCATCTTGTTCACCGCCAGGACGAAGCTCTTGATCCCGAGCAGCCGGGCGATGGTCAGGTGGCGCCGGGTCTGCGTCAGCATGCCCTTGGTCGCGTCGACGAGGACGATGGCGAGTTGAGCGGTCGATGCGCCGGTCGCCATGTTGCGCGTATATTGTTCGTGGCCGGGCGTGTCGGCGAGGATGAACCGCCTCCTGGCGGTGCCGAAGAAGATGTGGGCGACATCGATGGTGATGCCCTGCTCGCGCTCGGCCTCGAGTCCGTCGGCGAGGAGCGAGAGATCGGTGACGCCCTTCAGCCGGTCTTCCGGGACCGACTTGCTGTCGCTGAGGAGACGGCCGATCAGGGTCGACTTGCCGTCGTCGACCGAGCCGCAGGTGATCAGGCGAAGCAGCGAAGGCATCTCAAAAATAACCCTGCTTCTTCTTGCGCTCCATCGACGCGGGTGAATCGCGGTCGATCAGACGGCCGGCCCGTTCCGAGGTGGCGTCCCGCTCCATCTCGGCGATGACCTCTGCGACCGTCTTGGCCTCGCTTGGAACCGCCCCGGTCAACGGGTAGCAACCGAGGGTCCTGACCCTCACCTGGCGAATGACGGGAGCTTCACCCTCGGCGAGGCGGAACCGACCGTCGTCGACGATGATCAGTGATCCATCGCGTTCGACCGTCGGCCGCTCGGCCGCGAAATAGAGGGAGGCGACTTCGACGTCTTCCGCCTGGATATATTCCCACACGTCGCGCTCGGTCCAGTTGGACAGCGGGAAGACCCGAAGGCTCTCGCCGCGGCCGATCCGGCCATTATAGAGGTTCCACAGCTCCGGCCGTTGCCGCCTCGGGTCCCAGCCGTGGCCGGCCGTCCTGAACGAGAAGATCCTTTCCTTCGCGCGGCTCGCTTCCTCGTCGCGGCGGGCGCCGCCGAAGGCGAGGTCGAACCGGCCTTGATCGAGCGCCTGCTTCAGGCCTTCGGTCTTCCAGATTTCGGTATGGAGCGCCGATCCATGGTCGAACGGATTGATCCCACCCGCTTCCGCTTCGGGGTTGCGGTGGACGATCAGCTCCATTCCGGCGGCCGCCGCCGCGCTGTCGCGGAGCCGGTACATCTCGGCGAACTTCCAGCCGGTATCGACGTGAAGCAGAGGGAAGGGCGGCGAGGCGGGAAAGAAGGCCTTCCGCGCCAGGTGAAGCATCACCGCGCTGTCCTTGCCGGCCGAGAACAGCATCACCGGCCGTTCGGCTTCGGCAACGGCTTCGCGGAAGATGTGGATCGACTCCGCCTCGAGCGTCCTCAGATGGTCGAGGGGCATCGGCCGCGCTCAGGCTTCGCCGAGAACGCGCTCTGCGATGTCGCGCCGATTGCAGGCCCGAAGGACCTGATCGAGGGCAGGACGGACGTCGGCCAGCCGAAAGACCGTGTCGAACCAATTGTCCTCGACGTCCCTCATCCTGACCACGACCTGCTGGGAGTTTGTCAGGCCGCGGAGGAAGGGCAGGACCCGGCGTTCCTTCACCAGGGTCGCGGACCGGTCGTCGGGGATCCAGAGCTGGCGCCGCGGCCGATCGCGGTCGAAGCGATGAACGAAGTTGCGATGACCGTAGAAGAGGGCGCCGCGGACCAGCCAGCGGCTGCTATGGACCGTCACCTTGATGTCGCCGCCGGCCCGGTCGCAGCCGATCACGAGCCGGCTATCGCCGTCACGGAGGGTCGCGTGGGCGCTGATGCGGTCGGTGATCGCATCCTGAAACGTCTGCACCGTCATCGGCTGCGGCGGCAAAGCCGGCGCCGCGAGCGCCAAGGCCATGAGAAACATGTCTGAAAACTCCCTTTCGACAGGGAATAAGGTGCCGCCGCGCGGGTGGCAACCGATCCGGCGCCCAAGCATTGGAGCCGTGCAGCTTTGGCTTGCTTCGAACCCCACCAGCGCCTAAATCGCCCTCAGGCACGGCCGCTCCGGGAGGGGCGGCCCTTATCGTTTCTGGAGGACCCCCGTGGCACAACCGCTCATGCCCCACGCCACTGCGAGCTGGCTCGTCGACAATACCGCGCTCACGTTTCAGCAGATCGCCGAATTTTGCGGCCTTCACATCCTGGAAGTGCAGGCGATCGCCGACGACACCGCCGCCACGAAGCTGACCGGCCGCGATCCGTTGCGGTCCGGCGAGCTGACCATGGAGGAGATCGAGCGCGGCCAGAACGATCCCACCTATCAGCTTCAGATGCATCGCGAGCCGGACAAGGCAATGCGCACCAAGGGGCCGCGCTACACGCCGGTTTCCAAGCGTCAGGACAAGCCCGACGGCGTGGCCTGGCTGATCCGCAACCATCCCGAGCTTTCGGACGGCCAGATCGGCAAGCTGATCGGCACCACCCGGTCGACGATCCAGGCGCTTCGCGAGCGGACCCACTGGAACATCGCCAACATCCAGCCCAAGGATCCGGTCACCCTCGGCCTGACGACTCAGCGCGAGCTCGATGCGGCCGTGGCCAAGGCGGCGAAGGCCGCCGGCACCGATCAGACGTTCCGGGACGTCGATTTCGACCGCGACCGTACGGCCCTGATCGAGGAGCTTCGCGCCGAGCGTGAAGCGGCCGCTCGAGACGCCGAGGCCGCTCATGCGGCGGAGGCAGGCGAAGAGACCGGCGAGTCCCGCCCGGACGTTGACAGCCTCTTCCGCAGCTGAGCCCGACGGCGGTCCGGGCAGCCCGGCGGCGCCTGACGCCTCGCTGGCCGACACCGCGGTCAGCCACCGCGGACTGACCTATAGGTTCGGCCGAAGCGGCCCGGAGACCGGGGCGATCAATAGGATCGCGGACGGCGTCGGCTGGGCGCGGCTTCCGGTGCCGGGTTCGCTCAACCATATCAACGTCTGGATCCTGGACGACGGCGACGGCTTCGCGATCGTCGATACCGGCCTGAAGATCGCTCCGTCGAAGGAGGCGTGGGCGCGCCTGTTCGCCGGCCCGCTCGAGGGACGGAAGGTCACCCGGGTGTTCTGCACCCATTTCCATCCCGATCATATCGGCCTTGCCGGCTGGCTGACCCACAAGTTCGGCGTGAAGCTCTGGATGAGCCGGACCGAATGGCTGTTTGCCCGGATGCTGACCACCGACCTGCGCGATTCGCCGCCGGCCGAAGCCCTGGCCTCCTGGCGGTTCGCCGGTTGGGACGAGGCCCGGATCGAGGTCGAGGCCGAAAAGGGCTGGGGGCGGTTCGCGTCGGTGGTGAGCCCGGTTCCAGTGAGCTTCGTTCGCCTTTCCGACGGCGATCGAGTCCGGATCGGCGATCGGGAATGGCGGGTCGTGATGGGCAATGGCCATTCGCCTGAACATGCCTGCCTGTATGACGAAGCCGGCGGCTTGCTAATCGCCGGCGACCAGGTGCTGCCGAGGATCACGTCCAACGTCTCGCTGAGCCTCAGCGAGCCCGAGGCCGATCCGCTCCGCGACTGGCTCGAGTCGATCGCGAAGCTCCGCACGCTCCCGTCCGACCTTCTCGTCCTGCCCGCCCATGGCGAGCCCTTCACCGGCCTTCATGCGAGGCTCGACGCGCTCGCCGAAGGCCATCTGGGGCGGCTCGACGCGCTTCACGATCATCTCGCCGAGCCGCGCCGGGCGGTCGACTGCTTCTCGATCCTGTTCGCTCGCCGGATCGACGACGGCGTCTACGGACTCGCCACCGGCGAGGCGTTGGCGCACCTTCGCTGGCTCGAGACGGCCGGCAAGGCGGTTCGCGAGGTCCGCGACGGAGTCGCCTGGTTCTCCCGCTCGCCGTCGGCTTGACCGTGAGAGCGTGCGGGGCCAATGCTGCCGCCATGCCCGAACAGCCGCAGGACGTTTCCGAGCTTAGTTTCGAGGCCGCTCTGAAGCGGCTCGAGGAGATCGTGCGCAAGCTGGAAAGCGGCGAAGCCTCGCTGGACGAAGCGATCGAGCTGTACAGCGAAGGCGATCGACTCAAGCAGCAATGCGAGGCTCGTCTCCAGGCGGCCCAGGCCAGGATCGAGAAGATCCAGTTCGGGCGCGACGGAGCGCCGTCCGGCACCGTGCCTTTCGACGGCGAATAAGCGAAAGGTGGCCTGGGAATCGGCCGTCCTCGAACCGGCGCTCGCCGAGGTCGGCGCCGAGATCGATCGCGCCTTCGAAGCCTTGCTGACCGTTCCCGCAGACGCCCGGGGCCGGCTCTACGAGGCGATGCGTTATGCCGCGATCGGCGGCGGCAAGCGGATCCGTCCGGTGCTCGTCGTCGCCGCCTGCGATCTCTTCAACGTCGCCCGCGAGCGGGCGATCAGGGTCGCCCTCGCCGTCGAATGCGTCCATGTCTACTCGCTGATCCATGACGATCTTCCCTGCATGGACGACGACGATCTGCGCCGAGGAAAGGCGACCGTTCACCGCGCCTTCGACGAATCAACGGCCATCCTGGCCGGCGACTCGCTCCACGCCCTCGCCTTCGAATTGCTCGCCGACGAGGCCACTCACGAAGATCCGTTCGTCCGTTCCGAGCTCGTTTGCGAGCTTGCCAGGGCGGCTGGGCCGGCAGGAATGGCGGGCGGGCAGATGATGGACCTGATGGCGGCCGAGACGAAGCTCGATCTCGCCGCCGTCACTCGGCTCCAGCAACTGAAGACCGGGGCTCTGATCGGCTGGTGCCTCGAAGCGGCCGCGATCATGGCCCGGGTGCCCGCCGAAGGCCGGACCGCGCTTCGCGGCTATGCCCGCGACATCGGTCTCGCTTTCCAGATTGCCGACGATCTGATCGACCATGAAGGCATGCAGGAGAAAGCGGGCAAGAGGGTCGGCAAGGACGAGGCGGCCGGAAAGGAGACCTTCGTCTCGCTGCTCGGCCCGGAGCGGGCGCGCCAGCAGGCGGCGGCCCTGCTCGACCAGGCGGTCGATCATCTTCGAAGCTATGGCGAGGAAGCCGATCTGCTTCGGGCGGTGGCGCGCTTCGCGGTGGAACGGGACCATTGACGGCTCGGGGACATTCCACGATCCCGGTCCAGAGGGGGTGAAGATGAGGACAGGCGTCTATCCGGGTACGTTCGATCCGATCACCCGCGGCCACATGGACATCATTCGGCGCGCCGCCCATCTCGTCGACCGGCTCGTCATCGGGGTGACCACCAATCCTTCCAAGTCGCCGATGTTCTCGATCGACGAACGGCTCGCGATGGTCCGGCGCGAAACGGCTGAACTGCCCGGGGAGATCAGCGTCGTCTCGTTCGATTCGCTGCTGATGGATTTCGCGGTTCGCGAAGGCGCCTCCTTGATCATCCGCGGCCTTCGCGCCGTCGCCGACTTCGAATATGAATATCAGATGGCGGGGATGAACCAGCAGCTCAACGCCGAGATCGAAACCGTCTTCCTGATGGCGGACGTGTCGCTTCAGCCGATTGCCTCCCGGCTGGTGAAGGAAATCGCCTTGTATGGGGGCGATATAGGCCCCTTCGTCTCGCCCGCCGTCGCCGATCAGGTGTCACGTCGGGTTCAGGAAATCGGGCGCAAGGGAAGTTGATCCGCTTGAGAGGCGGGATACTTGGCTCTAGACTTTGCGCAGCCGTCAAATTCGGGAAAATTCATATGCGTCTGATGTCGATTCTTGCTGCTCTGACGGCTTTGGCTCTTCCCGGCGTGGTCGCCGCGCAGACGCCGGCCGCGATTCCGGTGGCCGCTCGCCCCGTCCCGCCGGCGGAGCCCGAGAATATCTGGTACCTCGATCTTTCGACCGGAGGGCGGGTGGCGATCCAGCTTCGCCCCGACGCGGCCCCGGCCCATGTCGAGCGGATCAAGACGCTCACCCGCCAGGGTTTCTATAACGGCCTCGCCTTTCACCGGGTCATCGACGGGTTCATGGCCCAGGGCGGCGATCCGACTGGTACCGGCGCCGGCGGATCCGAGCTTCCCAGCCTGGTCGCCGAGCGCGGCCTGCCGCACTTGCGTGGAGCGGTCGCGATGGCCCGGACCGAGGCCGAGGAAAGCGGCAACAGCCAATTTTACATCATGTTCGGCTCGCGGCTCTACATGGACCGGTCCTACACCGTGTTCGGCCGGGTGATTCAGGGCATGAACTTCATCGACGCGATCGAACGCGGTGAGCCGCCCGCCAATCCCAGCCTGATCGTCCGAGCGTCGATCGGTTCGGACAATGTCGCGCCACTCCCTGCGGAGGAGTTGATCGCCGCCGGTCGGCCGCGGGTCCAGGTCCCGGCCGCAAACGCGACCCTGACCTTGCCGGAAGCGGCGCCGACAGCGCCCGCTCAATAGGCCGGACCCCGCGATGCGGGTCGACCTGTTCGATTTCGAGCTGCCGAAAGACCGGATCGCGCTTCGGCCGGCGAGCCCCCGCGATTCGGCGAAGCTCCTGGTCGTCCGCGGATCTTCCCTGTCGGATCATGTCGTCCTCGAACTTCCGAAGCTGCTCCGCGCCGGCGACATCCTCGTCTTCAACGACACCAAGGTGATTCCCGCCCAGCTCGAGGGGCGAAGGGGCGACGCCATCATCGGCGCGACTCTCCACAAGAGAGAGGGGCCGCGCACGTGGCGCGCCTTTCTGCGCAACGCGAAGCGCGTTCGCGAGGGCGACCGGATCGAGTTCGGCGCCGGAGTCGCCGCCAGTGCGAGCGACAAGTCCGCCGACGGTTCGGCCCTGCTTCACTTTCATGGCGAGGAGCCGGTGGAGCTCCTGCTCGAGCGCGCCGGCCGAATGCCGTTGCCGCCCTACATTGCCGGTCGGCGTCCAGCCGACGCGCGCGACGCCGATGATTATCAGACGATGTTCGCCCGCGACGAGGGCGCCGTCGCGGCGCCGACCGCGGCTCTTCATTTCACGCCGCGGCTGATGTCGGCGCTGGCGGACGCCGGAATCGGCCACGAGACTCTGACCCTTCACGTCGGCGCCGGAACCTTCCTGCCGGTCAAGGTCGAGGACACGGCCGAGCACCGGATGCACAGCGAGTGGGGGCGGATTCCGTCGGAGACCGCCGACCGGCTGAACGCCGTCCGGGCCGCCGGCGGCCGGATCATCGCGATTGGAACCACCTCGCTTCGGCTGCTCGAAAGCGCGGCTGACGAAAAGGGGAGGGTGAGGTCGTTCGAGGGCGACACGGCGATCTTCATCACTCCCGGCTACCGCTTCCGCGCCGTCGACGGGCTCGTCACCAATTTCCATCTCCCGCGCTCGACCCTGTTCATGCTCGTCTCGGCGCTGATGGGGCTGGATGCGATGCGCGAAGCTTATGCCCACGCCATCGCCCAAGGCTATCGCTTCTACTCCTATGGCGACTCGAGCCTGCTTCTCCCAGCTTGAGCAGGACAGGCCCGAGACCTTGATCGTTTCAGGCTGATTCAGCCTGAAACGTGAATCTAGGTCTCTACTATTGGAATAGAGCCTGATTCACGCTTTCAGCGGAAGCGCGTATCGCTTCCCCTTCAAACGATCAGGCTCTACGCGCTAGGAGCCGCCATGACCGACGCGCCCCGTTTCGCCTTCGCAATCTCGGCCACCGACGGCCGCGCCCGAACCGGTACCATCTCTATGCGCCGTGGCGAGATCCGTACGCCGGCCTTCATGCCCGTGGGAACGGCGGCGACGGTGAAGGCGATGAAGCCGGCCGACGTCCGCGCCGCCGGCGCCGACATCATCCTCGGCAATACCTACCACCTCATGCTCCGGCCGAGCGCCGAGCGGGTCGCCCGCCTGGGGGGGCTCCACGCCTTCATGGGCTGGGACCGGCCGATCCTGACCGACAGCGGCGGCTACCAGGTGATGAGCCTGTCGGAGCTCGGCAAGGTGAGCGAGGAAGGGGTCGCCTTCGCCAGCCATCTCGACGGAAGCCGGCACATGCTGAGCCCGGAGCGATCGATGGAGATCCAGACCCTGCTCGCGTCCGACATCGTCATGGCCTTCGATCAGCTGGTCCCGACGACATCGTCGCCCGAGGAGCAGGTGGCGGCGATGGAGCGGTCGATGCGCTGGGCGCGGCGCTCGAGGGAGGCCTTCGACCGGCTCGGCAATTCCGGCGCCCTGTTCGGGATCCAGCAGGGCGGACTCGACGAGTCCCTTCGCCGGGTGTCTGCCGACGCCCTCATCGACATCGGCTTCGATGGCTATGCGGTTGGCGGGCTGGCCGTCGGCGAGGGGCAGGAGGCGATGTTCGAATGCCTCGATTTCGCGCCTGAGCAGCTGCCCCGGGACAGGCCGCGCTATCTGATGGGAGTCGGCAAGCCGGACGACATCGTCGGTGCGGTCGAACGCGGCATCGACATGTTCGATTGCGTCCTTCCGACCCGGTCCGGACGGACCGGCCAGGCTTTCACCTGGGACGGCCCGATCAACATCAAGAATGCGCGTTTCGCCGAGGATCGGGGCCCGATCGACTCTTCGTGCGGGTGCCCGGTCTGCGCGACCTGGAGCAGGGCCTATGTCCATCATCTCGTCCGGTCGGGCGAGATATTGGGGGCGATGCTGATGACCGAGCACAATCTCGGTTTCTACCAGGCGCTGATGAAGGCCCTTCGCGAGGCCATTTCCAAAGGCGAGCTCGGCGATTTCGCCGACCGCTTCCGTCGCCGCTATGCCTCGGGAGGGCAGGCGCCGGCACTTCAGCCCGCCGGCACGTGATCGGCCGCTGAGCTAGCGGCCGAAACCCTGGCCGAGGAAATCGGGAACGGGCCCGTTCCAGCCCTCGTCTGACGAATCCGCTTCCACCTCTTCGCGAGCCGGACGTGGCCGGGGCCTGGGCTCCGCGGCCGGCCTGGCTTCGCCGCTCGGCTTGGGCTCGGAGCGCGGCCGTGGCGCGGGCGCCGCTTCCTCGTCCGAGGCCTCGGCCTTCGGGCGGCGGCCTTTGCCGCCGCGCGGCGACCGCTCCCTCGGCGGCTTCTTCGTCTCCGGCTCTTTTGCCTCCGCCGCCGGCTCGGCCCGACCCGAAGACTCGCCCAGCTCGGCCAGCTTCGTCGAGGTCAGCTTCTGGATATTGTCGATCGCTTCGGCGTCGGCGGGCGTGACCAGGGTGATGGCGATGCCGGTCTTGCCGGCGCGGCCGGTTCGGCCGATCCGGTGGACATAATCGTCCGGATGCCAGGGCACGTCATAGTTGAAGACGTGGCTGACGCCCTTGATGTCGAGGCCGCGGGCGGCGACGTCGGAGGCGATCAGGATGTTGATCTCGTCGGCCTTGAACCGCTCGAGCTCGCGGATCCGCTCGGATTGCTCCATGTCGCCATGGATCTGGCCGACGCTGAGGCCGCCGCGCTTGAGGCTGGTGGTGAGCTCGCGAACCGTCGTCTTGCGATTGCAGAAGACGATCGCCGTCCTGACGTCGTCGCTTCGAAGCAGGTTGGCCAAAGCGTCGCGCTTGCGCCGCGAATCGACCTTCAGCATCCTCTGGTCGATGAGCAGGTTGGCCGATGCGGGCCGGGAAACCTCGATCGTCTTCGGATTGCTGAGGAAGCGGTCGGCGAGCTTCTTGATCGGCGCCGGCATCGTCGCCGAGAAGAGCAGTGTCTGCCGGTTGGCCGGGAGCTTGGTGCAGATCTCCTCGATGTCCGGGATGAAGCCCATGTCGAGCATCCGGTCCGCCTCGTCGATGACGAGAAGGTTGCAGCCGGTCAGGAGGATCTTGCCGCGGCCGAACAGGTCCATCAGCCGCCCCGGCGTCGCGATGAGGACGTCGACGCCCTTCTCGAGCAGCTTGATCTGGTCGCCCATGTTGGTGCCGCCGATCAGCAGCGCCATGTTGAGCTTGTGATATTTGCCGTATTTCTCGAAATTCTCGGCGACCTGCATCGCCAGCTCGCGGGTCGGCTCGAGGATGAGCGAGCGCGGCATGCGAGCGCGGCTCCGACCCTGGGAGAGGATGTCGATCATCGGCAGGACGAATCCCGCGGTCTTGCCGGTTCCGGTCTGGGCGATGCCGATGATGTCCCGTCCCATCAGGACGGAGGGGATCGCCTGGCGCTGGATCGGGGTCGGGTCGCTATAGCCCGATTCCTCAACGGCTCGGAGCAATTCGTCGGAGAGGCCGAGATCGGCAAAGGTCATGTATGTTCCGGGGGTTGCGGTCTTGTCATTGCCGAGCCGCTTCGCTCAGCCGCTTGTGCCAAGGCGCCTGCCTTGTCAAGCAGCGCTCAGTCCCCGGCCGGCGTCAGCACTCGGAACTGGTCGATCCGGCACTCGCCTCCGACCCGCGATCGGATGACGTCGCGGTCGGCGCAGATCCGCCCGTCCTCGGTCGCGTTGACGTAGAAGCCGTAATAATAATCCAGGGCCGGGCATCTTTGCTCGAGACGGGCCCGGATCCGGCTGCTGTCGCGAAGGATGAGATCGACGCTGTTCTGGCCGAGGAGGGTCGCGCCGGCGATCCGCGAGGCGGCAACGCAGCGTGGCCCGCTTCTCTCCTGCCAAATGATTGGCGCCGCGCCGCGCGGTACCGGCGGCCGCGGCCCGCGCTGGACCCGGATGATGAGTTGCTGGCGAATGCTGACCGAAGGCCGCTCGGGTGGATTCGGCTGGGCTTCGGCCCCGGCAAAGGCATAAGCCATCAATGCGGCCGCTCCCGCCAGGATCATCCTTCGCTCTCCATATGGTCCGCAAATCCCCGTTTACGCTTGAACATGTGATTAATTGCCCCCCGGGCGGACGCGGACTATCAGCCGGCTGATGCTCTATCCTTCCCCCGGTCTGCTCGACAAGCTGGCCGATCTGCTCGGCCCGAAAGGCTATAGCACCGACCCCGCGCTGATCGAGCCCTGGCTGACCGACTGGCGCGGCCGCTATCGCGGCGAGGCCGCGGCGATGTTGTCGCCGAGCAGCCGGGAAGAGGTGACGGGAATCGTCGCCTTGTGCTCGGCGGAAGGGGTCCCGCTCGTGCCTCAGGGCGGCAACACGTCGATGGTCGGCGGCGCCACTCCGCCGGCCGAAGGCGGCGCCCTGCTCCTGAGCCTGAGGCGGATGAACCGGATCCGCTCACTCGATCCGGAAGCCAATCTGGCGGTGTGCGAGGCGGGGGTGATCCTCGCCGAGCTTCATCAGGCCGCCCTCGCCGTCGGGCGGCGATTCCCGCTCACTCTGGGTGCCAAGGGGTCGGCGACGATCGGCGGTCTCGTCTCGACCAATGCCGGCGGAACCCAGGTGCTGCGCTTCGGAACGATGCGCGGGCTGGTTCAGGGGATCGAGGCGGTTCTTCCCGACGGGTCGCTGTTCGAAGGGCTGGCGCCGCTCGTGAAGGATAATCGCGGCTACAGCCTGACCCAGCTTCTCGTCGGCGCCGAAGGGACTCTCGGGATCGTCACCGCCGCCAGCCTTCGTCTGGTGCCGGCGATCGGCGACCGAGTGGTCGCCTGGGCCGGCTGCGAGACCCCGCAGGCGGCGCTGAAGCTCCTCCGCCACCTGGAGATCGTCGCCGGCGATTCGATCGAGAGCTTCGAGCTGGTGCCGGCAAGCGCGCTGGATCTGGTCCTCGCTCATGTTCCCGACACGCGCGCTCCGCTCGCCGATCCGCATCCGTGGAACGTGCTGGTCGAGGCGGTCGCGCCGATGGCAGCGGCAAGCCCGGAAAAAGCGCTTTACGACGGCCTTCGGTCCGCGCTCGAGCTTGGCCTGATCGTCGACGCCACCATCGCTTCGAGCGAGGCCCAGGCAGAGGCGATGTGGCGGCTCCGCGATTCGATCTCCGAGGCAGAGAAGAAGGACGGCGCTGCGACCAAGCACGACATCTCGGTCGCCGTCGCGGACATGCCGGACTTCATGGTCGAGGCAACCCGGGAGGTGGAGCGGCGTTTTCCCGGTTGCCGGGTCAATGCTTTCGGCCACCTTGGCGACGGCAACGTCCATTTCAACGTCCGGGCTCCGGCCGGCTCGGGCCCTGCCTGGGTCGAGGAGGAAGGCGAGGCGGTGAGCCGGTTCGTCTACGATCTCGTGACCGCCGCCGGCGGCTCGATCTCGGCCGAACATGGCATCGGCCAGATGAAGCTTGCCGAACTGGCCCGGCTCGGCGAGCCGGCTCGGCTCGCCGCGCTTCGGGCGATCAAGCAGGGGCTTGATCCGAAGGGAATAATGAACCCGGGCAAGCTTGTGCCCCTTGCCTAAAGCGTCGTCGGAAAATAGACGTTTGCGCTGAAATCCGCGGTCGCTCTGCGCTGGCCGCTCCCGAACCCCTGGATGGAGATTCCCTATGGCGAGCCAGCCGCAGGCCACTTTGCCGATTTTCTACAAGAACCTGCAGCCGCTCTCGAGCAGCCTGCACAGCAAGTTCAAGTCGCGGACCAGCGACAAGGCGCCCTATCTCGCCAATAATCACGCCATTCCGCTGACGATCGACGAGTTCGCCCACGCCCAGCGCTTTTTCCCGATCGTGTTCTCGACCGGCGAGAATCCGGTGCCGCTCGGCCTGCTCGGCCTCAACGAGGGCGTGAACGTCTTCGTCGACGACGAAGGCAAGCCCTACAACCCCTTCTATATCCCGGCCTATGTCCGCCGTTATCCCTACATGCTCGCCCGGCTGAAGCCCGACGCCCAGGAGCTCTCGCTCTGCTTCGATCCCGAAAGCGGCCTGGTCGGCGATTTCGAGGACGGCGCGCCCTTGTTCGACGGCGAGAAGCCGTCCGAGCAGCTGAACGCCATCCTCAAATTCTGCGAGGAGTTCGAGGTTTCGGCGCAGCGGACGGCCGCCTTCGTCAAGGAACTGGAGGCGATGGAGCTGCTGATCGACGGCGAAGTCACGATCCAGCCCGAGGGCGCCGAGCAGCCCTTCATCTATCGCGGATTCAAGATGGTCTCCGAGGAAAAGCTTCGCGACATGCGCGGCGACGAGCTTCGCAAGATCAACCAGAACGGCATCCTGGCGCTGATCACCGCCCATCTCTTTTCGCTGTCGCTGGTCCGCGAGATCTTCGGCAAGCAGATGCAGCTCGGCAAGGTGGCGGCGCCGCAGCCGCTTCCGGCCACCGCCGACGCTTGACCGGGGGTTAGGGCGGGTGAAATTTCACCCGCCCCACCCTTGAAAAGACGGGGCTATTTCCCATTTTGATGAGGCGTCGTCGTAGCCCCCTTTTACGACGCGCGAGGCGCCCCCTTCCGTAGCGGGGCGCTCCTCCCTGAACCTGGCCGCCTCACGATCTCGTGAGGCGGTCATTTTTGTCTGGGGCAGGATCTATTCGGCGGCGATCGCCTGTTCCGGCGCCAGCAATTGCGCTTCCAGCGCCTTTACCACCGCAAGGATCAGCCGGCAGGCGAGATCGAAGCCGGGACCGGGATCGCGAAGCTCGACGTCGAGGTAGATCGACCGGTCGAGCTCGATCTGAAGAGAGTGGATATCCTCCTGCGGCCGGCCGTGGCGGCTGGCGACATAGCCGCCGGCATAAGGCGCGTTGCAGGCGGTGCGGTAGCCCAGCGCCTGCGCTCCGGCCACCGCCGCGGCGAGGAGGTCCGGGGATATCGTCGTCCCGTGGCGATCGCCGAACACGACCGAGGCGGCTTGCTCCCCCGTGGCCGCCGCCTGGGCGCCCCGCGGCGGCATGGAATGGCAGTCGAGCAGGATTGCGGCGCCGAAGCGCTCCCGGGCCGCGATCAGCGCCGCTCCGAGCGCTTCGTGATAGGGTCGGTGGATCTCCCCGATCCGCCGGTCCAGCTCGCCGCGCGAGATACGTTGCCGCCAGATCGCGCCGGCGCCGGCGATCCTCGACGGTATCAGTCCGATTCCGCCGCGGGCGCGGGCCGACTGGACGATCTGGCTCGCCGGAAGCGGCGGTGCCACCAGCACCGGATCGATCTCGCGCTCGTCCCGGTTGAGGTCGATCTCGGCTCGCGGCGTGAGCGCGACGAAGGCGGTCGTGCCGGCGGCGGTGGCGCGCCACACGAGCTGGTCGACGAGTCGATCCTCCAGTGTTTCCAGAGTCATCCGGGGCAGCCGCGAGGATTTCAGAAGCTCCGGCGAATAAGCGCGTCCGGCATGGGGCACGGAAAGGATGACGGGCGAGAGTGGCTGCTCCGGTCCGATTCGGATGAAGGGCGAAGCGGCTCGGTTATCCGTCATCTGGCGCGAATCTAGGCGCAGACCGGCTTTCCCGCAATGACCGGATCGCCTGTTCCCGTCGCCCCGAAACGGGACCGCGAAAGGCGCGGGGCGGGTCAGCTTTTTGTGCCCTTGGCTGGAAAAAATTAAAGCCTTCGCGCATAAAGAGGGTGCGGACGGTGCTTCGGCATCGTTGGCGTGGGAGCACGAATGCTGAGGATTCTTCTCGCTGAAGACGACGATTCGATGCGGGTCTATCTGACCCGCGCGCTCGAGCGCGTCGGCTATCAGGTGGTCGCGGTCGATCGCGGCACCGCGGCCGTGCCGCTGCTCGAGAGCGATTCGTTCGACCTGTTGCTGACCGACATCGTCATGCCCGAGATGGACGGTATCGAGCTCGCCCAGAAGGCGGCCCAGATCGCGCCCGACATCCGGGTCATGTTCATCACCGGATTCGCCGCTGTGGCCCTCAAGGCGGGCCGCAAGGCGCCGGACGCCAAGGTCCTGTCCAAGCCCTTCCATCTCAAGGATCTGGTGGCTGAGGTCGAGCGCATGTTTCAGTCCGAGGACCAGCACGGCAGATTGTAGCGTCGCGCAGCTTGCGCGGTGCCTTACCCTTCACTAGATAGCCGCCTCGTGGGCGTGTAGCTCAGTGGTAGAGCACTGTGTTGACATCGCAGGGGTCGCAAGTTCAATCCTTGCCACGCCCACCATTAAAAGCCCGCTAACCCAATCGGTTGGCGGGCTTTTTCGATTCTGGAGATGAAGCTGGTTCGGTGCCGGACCTGGCCCGGTTGGGGCCTATTCGGCCGGCCCGTCGGCGGCCTCGGCATTCCATTGCGCCACCCTGGCCCGGGTTTCCGCCAGCATCCGGTCAAGCGCGGTCCGATCGAACACCTCGCCTCGAAGAAGGACGGTGTCGATCTCGCGGGTTGCGCCGATATCCTCGAGCGGGTTGCGCGAGAGCAGGACGAGGTCGGCGGCCATGCCCGGGGCGACGGAGCCGAACCGGTCGAGCGTGCCGAACCAGGCCGGACCGGCGCGGGTGGCGGAGGCGAGGGCCTGCGCCGGAGTCAGGCCTCGGTCGACGAAAAGCGCCAGCTCGTCATGGAGGCCGATTCCGGGATAGTTGAACGAGTTGAGGAACCCGGCATCGGTCCCCGCCATGATCGTCACTCCGGCGCGCTGGAGCATCGGCAGCACCGAGGCCACGCGATCGAAATGGGCGTGACGCGCCTCGATCGCCGCGACATCGGCGCCGGCGGCGCGCTCCACCCGCCAGGCATAGGTCGCCCTCAGCCTCGGGCCGATCAAGGCGAGATAGGGATCGTCCGAATGATCGTCCTGATCGAGCCAGGCGATGATCCGGCTGCCGTTGAGGGTCGGGGTCACGAAGACCCCTTCGGCCGCGAAGCGGCGATAGGCCGCCATGGCGGTCGCTTCGTCGAAGGCGGCGTCGAGGCGCCGGTTCGCCTCGGCCCGGTCGATCGTGCCGGCCGCGAAGGCGGCGGCGATCTCCGCTTCGTTCGGCGCCCCGGCCTTGAAGGCATAATCGAGATGCTCGATGGAGCTCAGGCCGGCGTCGATCGCCTGGCCGACGGTGAGCGCCATGGGGATGTGACCCGAGGTCCGAAGCCCCAGGTCGCGGGCCCGCGACAGGGCGTAGAGGAAGAGCTCCGGCTGGAGCGTGCTGTCGGTGATCTTGACGAAGTCGACCCGAAGCGCCTGCAGGCGAGCCAGAGCGGCGTCGATCCCTTCCCGGCTGCCGGCCTCGATCGTGCCTTTCCAGATCGGGTTCAGGCCCTCGATCTTGGGTCCCGACGTATAGAGGGTCGGACCGAACAGGGATCCGTTCGCAATCTCTTCGCGCCAGGACAGGACCTGATCGGGCAGATCGCCCGACGCGTCGCGGATCGTGGTGATGCCATGGGCGATGTAGAGCGGCAGGAGCGCCTTGTTCTCCTCGATCAGCTCGGGCCCGCCGCCGAAATGGACGTGCATGTCCCAGAGGCCTGGGATGAGATATTTCCCGCTCCCGTCGATCGATCGTCCCGCCTGCCATTGCGAGGCGATGGCGGCGTCGGGGCCGACCGCGACGATGTCGTCGCCCCGGGTGACGACCGCCTGGTCGCCGGCGATCCGTTCCCCGGCGACATCGACGACGTTCACGTGGCGGACGATGACGTCGCCTCGCTCCTCGGCCCGCACCATATTTGCAGGCATTGCGAGGGCAAGGAAGAAGGCCGCGAAACTGGCGAGATTCTTCAGCATGATTTCCGGGCCTTAGGTCAAAGCTGGAGGCGGGGGTAGGGTAGGGGGCCTAGCGATCATTTAATCGCCCACCAGCCTCAGCGCGTGCCAGCGCAGATGGTCGGCCATGAAGGTGGAGATGAAAAAATAGCTGTGGTCGTAGCCGGGATGGCGCCGAAGCGTCAGCGGGATCCCGGCGTCGCGGCAGGCCTGTTCGAGGAGCTCCGGGCGGAGCTGCTCCTCCAGGAAATTGTCGGCTTCGCCCTGGTCGACGAGGAGCTCCGGCAATCGCGCCCCGTCCTCGATCAGGGCGACGGCGTCGTGGCGGCGCCAGGCTTCGCGGTCCGGCCCAAGATATCCGGTCAGTGCCTTCTCTCCCCAAGGGACCCGGCTCGGGGCGACGATCGGCGCGAAGGCGGAGACGCTCCGGTAGCGGCGAGGATATGCCAAGGCGATCGTCAGCGCGCCATGGCCTCCCATGGAATGGCCGGTGATTCCCTGCCTTTCGAGATCGACCGGAAAGGCCGAAGCGACCGAGTCGGGAAGCTCGTCCGTCACATAGGAATACATCTTGTAGTGGGTGGCGAACGGCGCCTCTGTGGCGTCGACATAGAAGCCTGCGCCGAGGCCGAAATCATAGGCGCCGGCGGGATCGTCGGGAACGCCTTCGCCGCGCGGGCTGGTGTCCGGCGCGACGAAGATCAGGCCGAGCTCGGCGCAGGCGCGGCGATACTCGCCTTTCTCGGTGACGTTGGCATGGCTGCAGGTAAGGCCGGACAGATACCAGATGACTGGGCACAGCCTGCCGTCGTCGGCCTGCGGCGGGACGAACACCGAAAAAGTCATGTCGGTGCCGGTCGATCGGCTGCGGTGGCTGACGACGTGCTGGGTGCCGCCATGGGCGCGGGTGACGGAGACGGTGTCGAGGTTCATTGGCTACTCCGTTGGGTCGGGCCCGAAGGCGCAAGACCTCAGTAGACGACGACGCTTCTGATGCTCTCGCCGGCGTGCATCAGGTCGAACCCCTTGTTGATCTCGTCGAGGCTGAGGACGTGGGTGATCATCGGGTCGATCGCGATCTTGCCGTTCATGTACCAGTCGACGATCTTCGGTACGTCGGTTCGGCCGCGGGCGCCGCCGAAGGCGGTCCCTTTCCACACCCGTCCGGTGACGAGCTGGAATGGCCGGGTGGCGATTTCGCGGCCGGCCTCGGCGACTCCGATGATGATCGATTCGCCCCAGCCGCGATGACAGGCTTCGAGCGCGGTCCGCATGACGTCGGTATTGCCGGTGCAGTCGAACGTATAATCGGCGCCGCCGTCGGTCAGGGCGACGAGGTGCTGGACGAGATCGCCTTCGACTTCGCGCGGATTGACGAAATGGGTCATCCCGAAGCGGCTGCCCCATTCCGCCTTGTCCGGGTTGACGTCGACTCCGACGATCCGGTCGGCGCCGGCCATCTTCGCGCCCTGGATGACGTTGAGCCCGATCCCGCCGAGCCCGAAGACGATGACGTTCGCTCCGGGCTCCACCTTCGCCGTATTGACCACCGCGCCGACCCCGGTCGTCACTCCGCAGCCGATATAGCAGGCCGACTGGAACGGGGCGTCGTCGCGGATCTTCGCGACCGCGATTTCGGGCAGGACGGTGAAATTCGAGAAGGTGGAGCAGCCCATATAATGGTGGATCGTGCGGCCCTTGTAGCTGAACCGGCTGGTGCCGTCCGGCATCAGCCCCTTGCCCTGGGTCGCCCGGATCGCGGTGCACAAATTGGTCTTCTGCGACAGGCAGGACTTACACTGGCGGCATTCGGGCGTGTAAAGCGGGATGACATGGTCGCCGGCGGCGACGCTCGTCACCCCGGCGCCGACCTCGCGGACGATCCCGGCGCCTTCATGGCCCAGGATCGACGGGAAGATTCCTTCCGAATCCAGGCCGTCGAGCGTGTAGGCGTCGGTATGGCAGATTCCGGTCGCCTTGATCTCGACCAGCACTTCGCCGGCCTTCGGCCCCTCCAGGTCGAGCTCGACGATCTCGAGCGGCTTCTTGGCCTCGAACGCGACGGCGGCTCGGGTCTTCATGACATCTCCCTCGGCTTCCTGGTTCGTCGCCTATAGCGCCTGAGCCGCGAGAGGGAACCAGCCGCCCCGACTCGCTTTTGCCTTTCATGCGCGCCGTTTTTGCTGCTCTTCTCCTCTGGCTTGCCGGCTGCGAGGACCTGGCGCCGGAAGGGCCGGTCACGTCCGACTATCGGCCCGAGGAGTCGGGCACGGTCGATCACGCCTTGTGCCTCCTCGGCTTCACCGCGGTGCCGCTCGCACGGACCGCGGCGACAGGTCATCATCTCGTCGAAGCGACCCTGAACGGCCGGCCCGGCCTCTTCGTCCTCGATACCGGCGCCAATGTCAGCGTCGTCGAGGACGATCATGTCGATCTGTTCGGGCTCGGCGAGGGCAGCCTGGTGCGCGGCCCGGCGATCGCCCATGCCGGCAACGTCGCCGCCCGCCAGGTCGCCATCGACGGTCTAGCCCTCGACGGCGTCCGCATCCGCCAGAGCCGGATCGCCATTGCCGATCTCGGGCAGCTGATGAACGCCTTGACCCCGCTCGCCGGCGGCACCGTTCACGGCCTGATCGGCCAGGACGTGCTCAACGAGCATCGCGCCGTGATCGATATGGACCGGCCGTTGCTCTATCTCATCGAAGAGGATCGGGATCCCGCGCCGATCCCGGCCGAACGCTGCACCGAACAGGCCGGAGAGGAGGCCGCTAACGCGTCAGGAAATTCCTGATCCAGCCGCCGATCCGCTCATTGTCGTTGGGCCGCGAGAGGGAGGCGATGGCGCGCTCCGCGTCGGGAAGCCGGTCGCGCCGGCATTCGATCAGGGCCTCGGCATAATCGGTCGAGAATTCCGG
>CBIGXQ010000018.1:0-25504 GCA_966193865.1 uncultured Sphingosinicella sp.
CCGGACCTGGTCCGGTCAAGAACCGCCGAAGGCTTCAGCCTCGGCGGCTTTTTTGTGCCCTCAGGCTCCGGCCCCACCATAGCCGAGGGTTATGGTCGACGCTCCAATGGATTTCACGGCCGCATTTGGAATAACCGCTCCTGCTGATACCATGTCCCTTCTTCGCGGCTTCGGTGACGAACGCGCGCGCCGTGCGACCGACTGGGGGACTGCAAAATGAAGAAATCTCTTACTGTCCGCGCTTTGCTTGCCGGCGTGTCCGCGCTCGCCGCCTCGACCGCCGCCGCGCAGGATGCAGCGCCGCCCCCGGGCCAGCCCGACCTTCAGGAATCATCGCCGATCACCCGGACAACGGCTCCGGGCTCCCCGGCCTCGCCCAACGAGGAAGTTTCCGCGGCCGAGGAGTCCGAGGACGAGATCCTCATCGTCGGAACCCATATCCAGGGCGCCGACGTCACAGACGTCCTTCCGGTGACGGTTCTGGAGATCGACGATATCGACGCGACCGCGGCCACCAGCGGCGACGAATTGTTCAGATCCATCCCTCAGGCCGGCGACGTCGCCTTCAACGAAAGCAGGGACGCCGGCGGGATCAACGATGCGCGTGGTGATACTGCCTCGATCAACCTCAGGGCGCTCGGCACGGGCAACACGCTCGTGCTCCTGAACGGCCGCCGAATGGTCCTCCACCCCGGCACTCAGTCCGAAAACCTCGTGCCGGTCCAGAGCGTCAATACCAACGCGATACCGGTTCTCGGAATCCAGCGGATCGAGGTGCTCCGCGACGGCGCGGCGGCGATCTATGGCACCGACGCCGTCGCCGGCGTCGTCAACACCGTCCTCAAGGACCGGTTCGACGGGCTTACCGTCCAGGGCGAGTTCGGCATCACCGATCATTCCGACCAGGAGGAATATGAAATCGGGGTCGAGGCCGGCCACACGTTCAACCAGGGCCGCACGAACATCTCCTTGTTCGGCTCCTTCAGCCATCGCGATCCGCTCTTCGCGAGAGAGCGGCGGAATTCCCGTTCGTCCGATCTTCGGCCTCTTCTTGAAGGCACGCCGTTCGAGGAGGATACCGATTTCGACAATCGGTCAACGGACTCGATCTTCGGGGAATTCCAGCGCCTGAACACGGACTTTTCGAGGTCGACCACCCTTGTTCGCTACAACGGCGCCTCCCTCACCTCGAGCGGCATCTTCCACGTTCAGCCGGACACCAACGAAGGCTGCATCGCCCCCGCCGGGACCGGAATCTGCTATGACAATTCCAGTCTTTCGACCGTCAGCACCGATCGCAACCTCCGCTACGACATCAACACCGAGCGGACGATCATGGGCGAAACCGACCGCCAGAACCTGTTCGGGTTCGTGAACCATGAGTTCAGCGACACGTTCGAATTCTTCGGCGAGGTCGGATATTACCATTCCGACTATGATTCAGTCCGTGAGACCGAGACTTCGCTGGCCAATCAGCGGCTCATCGTCCCAGCCACCAACCCTTATAATCCGCTGGGCGCGGTCGGCAGCCCGGGGCGCTTGCCCGGGCTTACCGGCGTTCCCAATTCGGGCCTCAATCTGGAGCTGATCGATTATCGGCCGGTGGACGTCGGACCGCTTCGATTCAACGTCGACAATGTCACGACCCGCTTCCTCGGCGGACTGCGCGGCGAGATCGGCGCCTTCGACTGGGAGGCCGGAGCGCTCTACTCGCGGGCGCGAAGCAACGACACCATGCGCACCATCAGCGCGACCCTGTTTCAGGAGGCGCTGTCGAGGACCGATTCCAGCGCCTACAATCCCTTCGACGGCGGCGATCCCGCGGATCCGAGCCGGGCGGATTCGACACCCAACCCGCTTTCGGTGACCGAAGCGATGCTGGTCGACGTTTCCCGGATCAACGAGACGAGCCTGTCGCTCGCCGATCTGCGAGTCTCCCGCAACGATCTCTTCCAGCTTCCGGCCGGCAATGTCGGCATGGCAGCGGGTGCCGAATATCGTCACGAGACATTCGAGGACGATCGCGACGGCCGTCTCGACGGCACGATCGCCTTCGTTGCCCTCGACGGTTCGTCGAACGGCAGCGACGTGCTGGGGGCCAGCCCGACTCCGGATTCGGCCGGCGATCGCGACGTGATTTCGGCTTTCCTCGAGCTCGCGGTCCCCGTCGTCTCGCCCGACATGGAAATCCCGCTCGTCCATTCCATCGATCTGCAGATTGCGGGCCGATACGAACATTACACCACCTTCGGTGACGTCGCGAAACCGAGGGTGGCTTTGTCTTATTATCCGGTCAGCTGGCTCCAGTTCCGCGGCGCCTGGTCGCAAGGTTTCCGCGCGCCCGGCCTGCCGCAGCTCTTCGAGAGCGGCATCCAGCGGTCGAACACGCGAACCGATTGGGTCAGGTGCGAAGCGGATCTGCGGGCGGGCCGGATCGACAATTTCGATGATTGCGGACGAACCTTCAGCATCGTCAGCAACCGCTCCGGAAGTCAGGAGCTGCAGCCGGAGGAGTCGGAGAACCTCACCGTCGGACTGACGATGCAGCCGCCGATTCCGCAGCGCCTGGGCCGACTCACCTTGACCGCCGATTATTGGGAAATCAGGCAGCGCAACCTGATCGGCATCTTCGGCGACGCCAATGCGCTGACGCTCGATTATCTCCTTCGGGTGCAGGGCAGCTCGAACCCGCTCGTCCAGCGGGCGGCGCCGACCGAGGACGAGATCGAGGATTTCGCCGGCACCGGCCTCGAACCGGTCGGCCGGGTCATCCAGGTGATCGACAATTATCGCAACCTTTCGCCGCGGACAGTGAGGGGCCTCGACGTCGCCGTCTATTACGAGGTGAACGACACGCCGCTGGGCGATTTCGACATCAAGCTCAACGCCGCTCGACTTTATGAATTCTTCCAGGTGCCGGGCGAGCTGCAGGCGTCGCTGATCGCGGCCCAGGCGGCAGGCACGATCGATCCGACGATCAATATTGCGGGCGCGGAGGATCTGATCCGCGAAAATGGCCGCCCCAAATGGCGCGCCTCGGCGACGGTGACGTGGCGGGCCGGCAATTTCGGGGCCGGCTATTACACCTCCTATGTCGGAAGCGTCATCGATACCGGTGCGACCCTCGCCGACGGGACGCCCTTCGCCGTGGACGACCACATGGTCCACAATCTCTATCTTCAATATACGGTCGGTGACGGCCTGCTCGATGGCCTTCGGGTTCGCGCCGGGGTGCGCAACATCTTCGACACCCTCGCTCCGATCGCCGATACTTCCTTTGGCTATATCGGCGATCTCTACAGCAATCGCGGCCGGTCCTTCTACGTGTCCGCCCGGAAGCGCTTCTGAGTCCGGCTGAGGGGCGGTTTCGCCGCTGAGCCGAGCTTCCGGGGGAGTGCCTCCGACCTGATCCGAGGCCGTGCCGACGGCGAGGGAAAAGACGAATGAACATAGTCCGCCACCTGCCGGCGCTCCTCGCTCTGCTGCTGCTGAGCCTCGCCACGCCGGTGCACGCGCAGCGTCGCCAGCTGCTCGAATATCCGAGCATCCATTCCCCGACCATCGGCACGCGCGGCATGGTGGTGTCGCAAAACGCGACCGCAAGCGGCGTCGGCGCGGAGATATTGAGGAGCGGCGGCAATGCCGTCGACGCCGCGATCGCCACGGCCTTCGCTCTTGCCGTGACTCTGCCGAGAGCGGGCAATCTCGGCGGCGACGGGTTCATGACGATCTACGACGCCCGCAGCAACCGGGTTCAGGTCATCGATTTCAGGGGCGTCGCACCGGCGCGAGCCGTGCCCGAGCTTTTCGTCGATGCGCAGGGGAGCGAGATTGCCGAGGCAAGCCAGAGCTATATCGCCCCCGCAGTGCCCGGAACGGTCGCCGGGCTTTACCTGGCCCATAGCCGCTATGGACGTCTGCCCTGGCGCCGATTGCTCGAGCCGGCGATCAGGCTCGCCAGCCGGGGCGTGGTCCTCAGCGCCGACGAGGCTTTCGTCTTCAGCTGGGGCAGGGAACGTCTCTCGGTCAGCGAAGCGGCCCGACGCACCTTCTTCAAGCCCGACGGCGGGCTCTACGTCGCTGGTGAAACATTGCGCCAGCCGGAGCTTGCCCAAAGCCTCCGGCTGATCGCTCGGGGAGGCGCCGACGCCTTCTACCGCGGCCCGATCGCCCGGCGCATCGCCGACGACATGGCCCGGCACGGCGGCCTGATCACGCTCGAGGATCTTGCCGCTTATCGCCCGATCGAGCGCGAACCTCTCGTCGGCAACTATCGAGGCGTGACCATCTATACGACTCCGCCGGCGAGCGCGGGTGGCGCGACCCTGCTCAACATGCTCAATATCCTCGAACGGTTCGAGCTTCGGCCGCTCGGTGCGGGTTCGGCGGCGTCGCTTCATCTGATGGCTGAAGCCATGAAGCTCGGCTATTCCGATCGCTACCGCTTCCTCGGCGATACCGGCTTCGTCCGGGCCCCCGTGTCCGGCTTCATCTCGAAAGCCTATGCGGCCGAGCGCGCCCGGCTCATCTCGCCTGATCGCGCCCGTCCGGCCGACGAGATGGGAGCGGGCGATCCGTGGCGCTACGAGAGCCCTCAGACGACCCATTTTTCGATCGCCGATTCCGAAGGCAATGCCGTCAGCACGACCTATACTCTGGGCTCCGATTTCGGATCCGGAGTGATGATCGAAGGCACCGGAATCCTGCTCAACAACCAGATGAACAATTTCAGTCACGAGGAGGCATGGCGCGCGCGCCGGGAAGGGCGTCCGGCTCCCTTGAATGCTCTCCAGCCGGGCAAGCGAATGCTGTCGACGATGATGCCGACCATCGTCTTCAAGGAAGGTCGGCCGTGGCTGATCACCGGAACGCCCGGCGGGAGCACGATCATCGACACGGTGTTGCAGATCCTCGTCAACATCGTCGATTTCGGCCTCAACGTCGAAGAAGCCACCCATCAGCCGAGGATCTATCAGGGCACCACGGCGAGCCTGCGCGTAGAGCCTAATTTCAATCCTGACACGGTCGCCGCTCTGGCCGCCCGGGGCCACCGGATCACCTCCGACGAGACGATGGGCAGCGCCCAGTCGATCATGATCGAAAACGGCCTGTTTCTCGGCGCGGCCGATCCGAGGCGGCCTGGCGCCGAAGCCGTCGCCCCGTGATTTCGGCGGCCTTTGGATGATCGCGGGCGCGCTTCCGCAGAATCAGCCCTTTCGCCGCCTGGGGCTGGACTAAAGCCAGTCCGGAAGGCGCTCGTCGCCGAGAAAGTCCTCGATGTCGCGCCGTGGCCGGACCACCGCCCATCGATCACCGTCGACGAGCACTTCCGGCGCAAGCGGGCGCGAATTGTAGGTGCTTCCCATGGTCGCGGCATAGGCGCCCGCGGTCCGGATGATCATCAGGTCGCCGGCCTCGACCTCGTCGAGCTTTCGGGCGACCGCGAACGTGTCGCCGGTCTCGCAGACCGGGCCGACGACGTCGGCCACCATATGCCCGCCGCTCGGGCTGACCGCCTCGATCCCGTGCCAGGCGTCGTACAGGGTCGGCCGGATCAGGTCGTTCATCGCTGAATCGAGGACGATGAACGGATTGGCGGTTCCCGCCTTGACCCGGATCACCTCGGTCACGAGCGCGCCGGCCTCGCCCACGATCAGCCGGCCCGGCTCGAAGATCAGCCGAACGTCCCATCCCCGGGTCACCTCGGCGACGAGGGCGCCATATTCCTCGATCGTCGGCAGCGCCGGCTGGGCCGGGTCATAGCTGATGCCGAGGCCGCCGCCGAGATCGGCGCTACTTATGTCGTGGCCGAGCGAGCGAAGCTCGGCAATAATCGCGCCGAGCTTGCGATAGGCGGTCTCGAGCGGCACCAGGCTGGTGAGCTGGCTTCCGATATGGACGGCCAGGCCGTTGAGGCGAAGGCCAGGCAGATCGGCGATCCGGGCACAGGCGGAAGGTGCCTGGTCGATCGGTATCCCGAACTTGTTGTGCGCCGCGCCGGTCGAGATCTTGGCGTGAGAGCCGGCCTCGACGTCGGGATTGATCCTGAAGGCGACCGGGGCGATCCGCCCCATCGACAGCGCGACCTGAGAGAGAAGCTCGGCTTCGGGCAGCGATTCCAGGTTGAACTGCTGGAGACCGCCCTCGAGCGCGAACCGCATCTCCGCCTCGGTCTTGCCGACGCCCGAAAAGACGATCCGATCGGCGGCTATCCCGGCCGCCCGGGCGCGGCGATATTCGCCCCCGGAGACGACGTCGGCGCCGAGTCCCTCGGAAGCGAGGGTGCGAAGAACGGCGCCGTTGGGATTGGCCTTGACGGCATAAGCGACGAGCGGGTCGTCAAGCGGCGAGAGCGCGGACTTGAGGGCGCGCGCCTGGTCTCGCATCGCTCCGGCGGAATAAACGAATAGTGGCGTGCCGACGGCGGCGGCGATTTCGGGGAGCGGCACGTCCTCGCAGTGCGTGACGCCGTCACGAAGGTGGAAACGACTCATCTCAGCTCCGATCCCGCGACCCGATACGCCGATCGCGGCCCAACGCAAAAACCGCGGCCCGCCGGGCCGCGGTTTCGCGTCTGTCGTCCAGTCCTAGCGAAGCTGCAGGCGGACTCCGACCCGGAAGGTCCGCCCGAGCAGGTCGCTATAGGTGGTGTTTGCCGCCAGACCGGTTTCCGGAAGCAGGATCGGGTTGGAATCGAACACGTTCGTGACGTTGACGAAGAACTCCCCGTCGCGGTCCCCGAACGTGTTGAACTTCAGCGTCGTGTTGAGATCGACGTAGAAGGCGCCCGAAACCGTATTGTCGTCATAGGTCGGGAAGGCCGAGGCCTCCGCCGGAGTCCGCCCGGCCGGGCAGGCGCCGGCCTGGCATTCGATGCCGTTGGCGACATAGCGGCCGGAGCTGACCCCGCGGCCGACCGCGGTGATCGATCCTTGCGGCATGTCGTAGGTGGCGCTGACCCGGTAGATCCAGCTCGGTGTGGTCGACTGGCCGCCGTTCACGCCGGTGGAGTCGAGAACCGCGGCCCCGGCGATGCCGGTGTCGACGATGTTCTCGAGGTAATGGGTGGCCAGGCCACGGAAGAACAGGCTGCCTTCGCTGCCGCCGAAGAACCGGTCCAGGGGCGTGCGATAGGACGCCTCGAAATCGATCCCGCGGACCAGCCTGCGCTGGAAGTTGAAGGGCTGGGTGCGGATCAGGATCCGGGCCGGATTGGACGGATCCTGGGTGATCGCGTCGCACGTATCCCGCCCCTGGAAGCAGAAATTGATGATGTTCTGCGCGCTGAGGCTGTCGATCGCCCCCTCCAGGTCGACCCGGAAATAATCGACCGACGCGCTGAAGCCCGGAAGGAAGCGGGGCGAGATGACACCGCCGATATTCCAGGAATCGGCCTTTTCCGGCCCCAGGTTCGGATTGCCCGAGGCGAGTCCCGAATAGCCGATGCTCGCGGTGTTGTAGACCACGCCGTTCAACGGCGTGGCGGTGCCGGTCGACGAGTTGAAGAAGGGATTGCTGACCGAATCGGTGTTCGCCGTGCCGGCTGCGAACAGCTCGTTGAGATTGGGCGCCCGGATGTCGCGCGACCGCGTCACCCGAAGCCTGATATCGTCGATCGGCTGCCAGGTGAGGCCGGCGCGCCACGTCGTGACGTAGCCCGAAGTCGAGTAATCGGTCGCTCGAACAGCGCCGTTGAACTCCGCACCGAAGCCCAGCGGAACGACCGCCTCGAGATAGGCTTCCTTGACATCGAACGAGCCCTCGCTCGGCAGGTAATTGCCGACCGACCAGAGATTCGTCGTGCCGGTGGGCGTGATGACCGGCTGGAACTCGGCGGGCACGAAACCCGTGATCGACTCCTTGCGATATTCGGCGCCGACGGCGACGCTGACGTCGCCGGCCCAGGTCGCGAAGGGCGTGAAGGACAGATTGGCGCCATAGACCCTCTGCTCGACGACCTGGTCGCGGAAGGGATCGCCGAGAACATAATCGATCGCGGCCGGATCGGCGACGCCGAGCCCGAGCCGGTTCAGTGGCACGCAGGCCGGATCGTTATTGCTCGGATTGGTGTCGACGTTGATCGCGCAGACGATCGTGCCTGGAGCGACGCCGAGGGGATTGCCTGCCTGTGCGAAGACCGCATTGGTGGCGTTGGCCAGCTTCGCGGTGTGCATGATGCCTCGGAGCTGCTCGTGAAGGTCGGCGCGGCCATATTGGCCGAACACGTCCCAGCGCGCCGTATTGCCGAACATCTCGAAATCGCCTTCGGCGCCGAGCACGTAGCGCTGAACCTCGCGCCGGTTGTTGATCGCCCGGAACGGAAGGTCCTGGGCGGTCGTGGCGAAAGTCACGCTGGTAATGCCCGCCAGCCGATCGGGGCCGAGCGTATTATAGAGAAACGCGTTGCAGGTGATCGGGGCGTTGGTCGGCGTCGCTGTGCTGCAGCCCGTCGCGTTCAGATTCTGTCCGGTCGACAGGTTCGGACCGGCATTGAAGAGCACTTCCTGCCAGTTGTACGAGCCTTCCGCGAATACGGTCACCCCGTCAGCGACCTCGAAGCTGGCGCGCCCGAAAACGCTTCGGCGGTCGTCCTCGGGATCGAGGCCGATGCGCCGGCCGGAATCGTTGACCTGCCAGTCGCCGCCCTGGGTCAGGGTCGGCGCTGCGGTTCCGGTGGGTCTGGGGAAGGTGTTCGCGCCATATTGAAATTGGAGCACCTCTCCGCCCGCGCCGAAATAGAGGCCGCGCAGCCGATTAGCGGTTCCGCCGGCCGAGCCGGTGACGAGGCCACCGGGCGTGGAGTTCGCCGCGCCGACCTGGCGCAGGGTGGTGATGAAGCGGGGGTTGAGGCTGGCGGCCGTCCAGTTCGGATCCTCGAAGCGGACGAAGCCGGTATGGTTCCAAGCGCGGCCGTTGGTGTCGAAGATGCCGTCGCGATGGTTGATCTCGCCGCTGACCATCAGATGGCCGCGATTGTCAGCGAAGCTGATCCCTGCTGCCCCGCCGAACGAATAGTTGAAGCCGTCGCCGCGCGAGGTAATTCCGGTGTCGCCCTCGACCCGAACGCCCTCGAAATCATTGTCGAGGATGAAGTTGACGACGCCCGCGACCGCGTCGGAGCCGTAGGACGCCGAAGCGCCGCCGGTGACGATGTCGACCCGCTCGACGAGCATCTGCGGGATCGTGTTGACGTCGACCACGCCGGTGATCGTCGAGGCGACCGATCGCCGCCCATTGAGCAGGATGAGGGTTCGGGTCTCGCCGAAATTGCGCAGGTTGAGGGCGTTGATACCCGCCTGACCGCTGCTGATGTTGAGACGCGAATTGGACGGCCGGGTCGAGCCGGCGAGCGCCGGCTGCTGATTGACGAAATCGGCGATATTGTTGGTCGGCGAGGTGTTCTCGATCTCCTCGCGGGTGAGCACCGTCAGCGGCGTCGGCGCCTGATAGCCGTCGCGAGCGACGCGGGTGCCGGTGATGAGGATGGTCTCGTCATCATCGTCCTCGGCAGTGGCTTCGGCTTGAGTCTGCGACGTGGTTTGCGCAGAGACGGTGCTGGCCATCGCCAGCGCGGAAAAACCGATCCCAGAAAAAAGGATGGCTTTGAATGACTTGGAAGCGCGCATCTTGAATCCCCCTTGGACAGCGGCCAAGGGGCATTAAGGAACAAGAATGAGACGGCTCACCATAGTTTCTGTTGGCCGTTCCATAACCTCTCGTCATCTTGCCAATTCGGTGCCGCGGGCCTGATACCCACTTATCGGCGACGATGCTCGGGAGGGGCTAAGGGATGGCGTCAACGGCAATCAGCAGCCCGGTCTCCCCCGCCGCGGTCGTTCCAAGAGGGCTGAGCCGGCAGGCGCTCTACCTGATGCTCGGCTTTTCGGCCGGCCTCCCCTTCTACATGTTCTCGACCGTCCTCACCCTGAGGCTTCAGGCGCACGAGATCGGGCTGGTCGTGATCGGCTTCTTCGCCTGGGTCCAGCTGCTGCCGACATTCAAGTTCCTTTGGGCGCCCCTGCTCGATCGCTACCAGGTTCCGGGCTTCTGCCGCTTCTGGGGCAAGAGGCGCGGCTGGATCATGCTCGCCCAGCTCGGAATCTTCACGTCGATGGCGGCGATGGCCTTCGTCTCGCCGGGCGATTCCCTTGCGCTGACCGCCTTGTTCGCGGTCCTGCTCGCCTTCTGGACGACCACTCTCGAAGTGGCCGCGGACGCCTGGCGGATCGAACTGGCGCCGACCCAGGAGGAGCAGGGACCGGTCGCCGCCGCCAATCTCTGGGGCTATCGGACGGCGATGGTCGCCGCCGGTAGCGGCGCGCTCCTCGTCGCCGATCAGCCGGCCTGGGGCTGGACCGGCGCCTATCTCGCGATCGCCACCGTCGCTTTCCTGCCCTTTCCCTTGCTCGTTGGAATGCGGCCGGACCCGGGCCGGCAGGGAAGCCGGGCCGCCGCTTTGGCCGCCGGGCTTGGCGCCAGCCTGGTGATCCTCCCCGCGCTGGCGATCGCGACCGCGGCGATCGGCTGGCTTCTGCTCGAAAGCGCGTCCGGCATGGGCATGGGCGACCAGACCAACGTCACCCCCTATGTGCTCGGCCTGTGCATGGTGCCGTTCCTGATCATGGCCGCGGCGGTGCCGAAGATCCGCCACCTGCCGCCTTCGTCGCCGGCCCGGCGCTCGGTGGCGATCGGCCCCTATGTCGATTTCTTCTGGCGCTACGGCTTCATGGCGCTGGCGCTGATGGCGTTCGTCTCGATCTACCGGATGGGCGACGTCCTGGCGCTCAACCTGTCCAAGCCGATGATCCGCGACCTTGGTTATTCGCTGAGCGAGATCGGCCGCGCCGATTCCTATGTCGCCTTGCTGGCGAGCATGACCGGAGTGGCCCTGGGCGGCTGGATGGCGGCGCGCTGGCGTCAGACCTGGGCCCTCGCTGCCGGCGCCTTCTTCGCCGCGATCGGCAATTTCGGCTTCGTCTGGCTGGCTCACCAGCCACCCGCCGAGGCGACTCTCTACATCGCCACCGCGATGGACCAGTTCGGCAACGGCATGGCGGGCACCATCTTCGTCGTCTATCTCTCGCTGCTCGTCGATCCGCGCCATCCCGGGGCGCAATATGCATTCCTTTCCGGCTTCGCCTTTCTTCTGCCGCGGCTCCTGTCGGGCTCCGGCGGAGCCATGGTCGAGAGCTTCGAAGCGGCCGGCTATAATGGCTTCGATCTCTTCTTCCTCCTGTCCGGTATCGTCAGCCTGGCGGCGATCCTCTTTCTGCCGCTGATCGGCCGCGCCCGGCCGCGGCCCCGGGACGATGAGGCGCAGGCATGAGCGAGGCGGTCGATCGCGCCTTCGCGCCGGCGCTCGCCGCGGTCGCCGAGGGACGAGTCCCGGGAGCGGCGATCGGGATCGTCACCGCCGACGGGCTGAGAGTCAGCCGGCTCGCCGGCAACGCCTCCCTCGAGCCGGAGCCGGAGCCGCTGACCGAGGCGCACTGGTTCGATCTCGCCTCGGTTTCCAAGGTCATCGCCACGACGACGATGATCCTGACGCTTGCGGAATCGGGCCGGATCGACCTGGATCGCCCGTTGACCGATGCCATTCCCGATCTTCGCCAATATGACGTCGCCAACGCCGCCGAACGCCGGCTGACATTCCGGGACTGCCTCGCTCACCGCACCTTCCTCCCGGCGGTCGAGCCGATCTACACCTATGGCGGCGATCCCGACCGGCTCCGGGCCTTCGTGCTCCAGCGGGAGTGGCGGCAAGGCGAGCCCTGTTATTCCGACATCAACTTCATCCTTCTCGGAATTGCGATCGAGCGGATCACCGGTCAGACGCTGGCGGACTGGCCGCTCCCGCCTGGCCTCGCTTTCGGCCCGCCTCCCGGACCTGCGGTGGCGACCGAGGCCTGCAGCTGGCGCGGCCGGGTGATGAAGGGCGAAGTCCATGACGAAAATGCCTGGGCGCTCGGCGGCGCCGCCGGCCATGCCGGGCTGTTCGGCACGATGGAAGGGGTGATGAACTATGCGCTCGGACTGATCGGCGGGGATTCGTCGCCCTTCCTGCTCGAGGCGATCCGAACGCCCGTCCATCTCGACCGGACCTGCGGCTGGGAAAGGCGCTTCGCCGGCTGGCATGGCGGCGATGCCTGTTCAGCCGAGACGATCGGTCATACCGGCTTCACCGGCACCGGCCTCTGGGTCGATTTCGATCGCGGCCTGGCCTGGACCCTGCTCACCAACCGGGTCCATCCGACCCGTCATCGTGACACGGGCATCCTCGAGCTTCGGCGGGCGACAGGCGACGCGGTCATCGAGGCCTTCAGTTAGCCCGGCCTAACTCGCCTAATTCGCCTCGGCGATCGACGCCAATACCCTGTCCATCACCGCCGTCGCACCGCCGCCGCGCGGCACGTCGTTGGCGAAGAAGGAGAAGGTGAGGATCTTCCCGCTTCGAGCCATCATGTAGCCGGACAAGGCGTTGGTCGCGTTCAGCGTCCCGGTCTTCGCGAACAGGCGCCGTTCGAGCGGCGATCCCCGGAAACGGCTGGCAAGGGTGCCGTCGACGCCGGCGACCGGGAAGGTCTCCCGCCAGGCGGCGCCCCATGGCTGGGTCGCCGCCCAGCGCAGCAGGCTGGCGACGGCGCGCGGCGCCATCCGGTTGTAGACCGACATTCCGGACCCGTCGGACAGGTCCCAGCCGGTCCGGGCCACGCCGGCCTGCTCCATCATCGCCTCGATCGTGGCGACGCCGTCCTGGATCGATCCGGACCCCCTCAGGATCCCGAGCCGCCTCACCATCAGCTCCGAGTGGAGATTCTGGCTTTCCTTGTTGATCCGGACGAGGTCCTCGGCGAGCGGCGGGGGAAGGGTCCGAGCGAGCACCGGTTCGGACGAAAGGGGCGGCGGAGCGTTGGCGGTCGGCTCCTCGCCCTCACCGCCCTCGGCCGGCCGGTGACGGACCCGGACCTGTCCGGTCACCCGGACCCCGCGCTCCTCGAGCATCGAGCGGAGTCGAGCCGCGGCGTAATAAGCCGGATCGTCGATCCCGAGCCGAAGGTTCCTGGGCTCGGCGCCGGCGACGATCCGACCGGCCAGATGGACCTCGCGGCTTCCCGGCATTCGGGTGAAGCGAAGGTCGCTTTCGCCGTCCGCCACGGTGACGGCATTGTTGACGACCCGGTAATAAGGAAGCGGATCGAGCGACGGCGGCTGCCCAACCGCGCCGGGCGTGACCTTCAGCCGGAGCTCGTTGTCGTCGACGGTGAGGGCCGAGACCCCGGTGCCGTAGGCGGTGACGATGTTGTTCCAGCTCATTCCCGGGCTCCAGCGCTGGTCCGGGAAGAGGGTGTCGTCGCCGATCACGTCGCGGACTCGCTGGGTCCGCGCGGCGACGGCATCGGCGAGAGTGGCGAGGCAGTTCGTCACGCAATCGGCCGCGCTGGAAAGGCGAGCGTCGCCATGACCGACCAGGACGACGTCGCGGACTCCGCGCCGGGCTTCGACGAGGCGGACCGCGGCGCCGCCGGCCGTATCGGGCTGGTCCAGCCCGGGCAGGTTGGCGAAAGCGGCCGCGGTCGTGAACAATTTGGTGTTCGAGGCCGGGATGAAGCGCGAATCCGGATTGATCGCGACCAGCTCGCGGCCGTCCGGGTCGATGACCACCAGACCGAAACGCGTGCCCCGGGGGGCTTCCGCCAGCTGCTCGGCGACGACATCCTGAAGGTGCTGCTGCCACGCCGACGCCGGCGAGGCAGCGGCGAGGGCGATCGCCAGCACGGCGGCGCGGGCGAAGGGATTCAGCAAGGCGGAGCGGCTTCGGTCATTCATAATGGGGTTCACTCCGCTCTCGCAGCCCTTCGTAATGCACCATCGCCGGCTCTGGCCCGAGCGGCACCGGCTCGCCGTCGCGGAAGGCCCATTCGCCGCGGTCGCAATCCGCCGCCCGGACATAGCCGTTGATGTAGAGCCGGCGCTGATGATCCGATCGATTGATCCCGGATCCGTGCACCAGATAAGGGTTCCAGAGCGCCAGATCGCCGGGTTCGAGCTCGAGCTGGATGGCGTTGGCGGCGGAGAGCCCGACCCGTTCCAGCGCCGCGTCCTGCATCGCCCGGCCAAGGACTTCGGCCGACGTGTCGAGATCGAGATCGCCGTGAAGATGGCTTCGCGGAACGAAGGCCATGCCGCCGGATTCCGGCCGGTGCGGGTCGATGGCGAGGCCGGTCTGGACATAGGATGTCGCCAGGTTGCGGTAACATTCCGAAGGCTGGCGGAATCGTGAATCCTGGTGCCAGGCGAAATCGCCGACGGCTCCGGGCGCCTTCCAGTGGATCTGGTTGATGATCTGCTTGATGTCGCGCCCGATCAGCGGCTCGAGCATGGCGGCGAAGCGCCTGTCGAGGCGAACGGCGTCGAGCCGGGGCCGATGATAGGATGGCCATTGCACCATCTGAACCACGGGCCCCTGCTCGCCTCGAGCGATCTTGTAGAAGAGGTTGCCGTGACGGAAGCTGCGGCCGTGAGCGATCCCTTCTTCATGGACCCGGTCGATCTCGTCGCCGATCTCGGCAATTTCATCGCGCGCGAAGAAGCCTCTGACAATCGCGTAGCCGTCGCGGCTCCAGGCGATGGGGTCAATCACGGACATCGGCTTGCGTCCGAAGCCTGTCGTCGAGCTCGCCTTCCCAGCGGGCGACGGTCGTCGCGACGGTGAGGTTGGCGGAGGCGCTCGGCACCGTCCGGGTCATGTCGAGGAGCCGGTCGAAGGGCAGGACGAAACCGACCACCAGAGCCGTCTGCTCGGCCGGCACGCCGACCGACGAAAGCACCGCCGCAAGCATGAACAGCGACGCGGACGGCACCGGCGCCGTGCCGAAGGCGGCGAGGGCGCCGGTCAGAAGCACCAGCCCGTAGGTGGCCGGACTCATGTCCACCCCGAGCGCCTGAAGGCTGAACAGGCTGAGAAGGCCGACATACATGGCGGTGCCGTCCTTGCCGATGCTCGCTCCAAGCGGCAGGACCGTCGAATAGATGGGACGGCCGACGCCGATATTCTGCTCCGCCACCCGCATCGCGACGGGCAGAGTCGCCGAGCTCGATGCCGTGGAGAAGGCGACCGCAAGAGCGTCGAAAATGCCTCGGAAGAAACGCGCGACCGGAACCCGGGCGGCGAACCGAAGAAGCAGGCTGTGGACCAGCAATATCTGGATCGCCGAGCCGAGCACCACGGCGAGCGCGAGCCAGCCGACGTTGACGAACACCGCAGCGCCGTTGGCGGCGACGGCATTGGCGATCAGGGCGAAGACTCCGAACGGAGTCGCTTCCATCACGATCCCGACGATCTTCAGCAAGATGGCCGTGGCCGACTGGAGCAGGGCCGCGAACGGGCGTCCCGCTTCGCCGGCCACCAGGGTGCCGATTCCGAGCAGGATGGCGACGAAGATGATCGCCAGCATGTCTCCCTTGGCGAGAGCCTCGAAGATATTGACGGGAACGATCCCGACAAGCTGCTCATAGGGCGTCGGCGGAGTGCCTATTCCGTGGGGCGCGGCGGTGCCGAGGGGCGCGCCCTCGCCGGGCCGGATCAGGGTCGCCACCGTCATTCCGATCGACACCGCGATCGCGGTGGTGAAGGCGAACAGGCCGATTGTCTTGCCGCCGATCCCGCCGATCCGCTTCGGGTCGCCGAGCATCGTGATACCCGCGGCGATCGTTACCAGGACGATCGGCACGACCAGCATCCGGATCGCCCGGACGAACAGGTCGCCGATGAACTGGACGTAAGGCGTGGCCTCGGGCCACAAGGCGGCGAACAGCAGGCCGAGCGCCAGCGCCGCCAGCACGCGTTTCCAGAGCGGGATCGCGAACCAGGCGCGAAGCAGGCTCACGGGCAGCTCCCCTCTCTCGGCGCCCGCGCCAGTCCCCGTCCTGCCGCCGCGCCGGTCAGCGCTCCGTCCTCCACCGCCGCGACGCCGTTGACGAACACCGCCTCGACGCCGGCGGCGAGAAGGGTCGGCAGCTCGTAGGTGGACCGGGCCTCGTAGCTGCGCGGATCGAAGACGAGGATGTCGGCGAAGGCGCCGGGCCGGAGCCGGCCCCGGTCGACGATCCCGAACCGGTCCGCGGTCCGAGCCGAGCTGCGTTCGATGAAGGCGCGGAGATCCAGGACCCGGCGCTTCACCACATATTCCGCATAAAGGCGGGCGAAGCTGCCAAAGGCGCGGGGATGGCCGTCCGAAGCGTCTGACCCGGTCATCACCCAGGGCTGGCGCATATAGGTCTCGATGTCGGCCTCGGTCTGATTGAAGGAGGCCACCCTGACGTCTGCTTCGCGGATGATTCCGATCGCCGCCTCGACCGGGTCCGAGGTCCCGGCGATCTCGGCGAGGTTATCGCCCCGGTGGTCGCCCTGGGTGATGAGCAGCGCCTCCGCGCCTCCGCGTCGTCGCAGGTTGTCGGCCATCTCGGTTCGAAGCCGGCTCGCGATCGAAGGATCGTCGAGACGCCGAAGAAGCTCGGGCCTCCCGCCGTCCTGGGCCCATCGCGGCACCAAAGCGGCGACCAGGGTCGTTCCCGAAGCGGACCAGGGATATTGATCGGCGGTGATCGACTGGCCCGCCGCGCGCGCCGCCTCGATCCGGGCGACGATCGCCGGGGCCTGGCCATGGACGTCGACTCCGAGCGCCTTGATGTGGGAGATGTTGACCGGGATCCCGGCTTCGCGTCCGACCGAAATCGCTTCGTCCACCGCCGCCGCAAGACCGATCGAATAAGAGGATTCATCGCGAATGTGGCTGTCATAGACTCCGCCGCGAAGCCCTGCCTCGCGAGCGAGGGCGACCACCTCCTCGGTCGTCGCAAACGTCTGCGGCGCGTAGAACAGACCGGTCGAGAAGCCGAGGGCCCCCTGGCACATCGCCTCCGCGACCATGGTTCGCATGCGCGCCAGCTCCGCTGGCGTCGGTGCGCGGTCCGTATTGCCGATCACCGCCTGCCGCACCGGATCGAGGCCGACATAAGCGGCATAATTGATCCCGACCGGCGCGGTCCGGGCGCGCTCGAGCACGGCGGCGACGTCGGCGGCGCCGCCGCCGTCATTGCCGATGAAAGCCGTCGTCACGCCCTGCATCAGGAAGCCCGGGATCAGCCGCGCATAAGCGTCGTCGGACGCGAGGTGTGGACCGAGATGGGTGTGGGGATCGATGAAGCCGGGAGCGACGATCATCCCGCGCGCGTCGATCACCCGCGCCGCGCGGTGGCGAAGCCGGCGCCCCACCGCACGGATGCGATCGCCCGAGACCGCCACGTCGCCGACGAACGGTGCGTCGGATCCGGTATAGATGGTCCCGCCGCGGATGATGAGATCGACCCGCTCGGCGGCCGAAGCGGCGGTCGCGGTCGAGACCAGCAGGAGCGCGATCCACCAGAATCTCATCGCGTCCCCCAGAAGCCCTTTGCCGGCGGATGGATCAATCCGCCTTCCTGCCTGATCCCGCCCGGCCGATCCTCTTGGAGCCAGAGCGGGCCGTCAAGGTCGGCGAAGTCCGACATGGCGGCGAGATGAAGCGCGGGAGCGATGGACAGCGACGAGCAGATCATGCAGCCGGTCATCAGGCCGAGGTCCATCGCCCGCGCCTCCCGGGCGACGTCGAGCGCCGCCGTCAGGCCGCCCGATTTGTCCAGCTTCACGTTGACCGCCTGGTAGCGGCGAGCGACGACGTCGAGGTCGGCGGCGACATGGACCGCCTCGTCGGCGCAGATCGGCACCGCCGGAGAATAGCCGTCCAGCCATTCATCATCGCCGGCCGGCACCGGCTGCTCGAGCAGGGCGACATTCGTCGCGACGAGCACGTCCTGCATCGCTTCGACAAGCGCCCGATCCCAGCTCTCGTTCGGGTCGACGATGAGGGCGGCGCCGGGCGCGGCAGCGCGAACGGCACGGATCCGGGCCTCGGGATCCTCGGCATCGACCTTGACCTTGAGCAGCGGCACGTCGCCCGCCGCCCGGGCGGCGGCGGCCATCGCCGCGGGCGTGTCGATGCCGATGGTCAGCGCCGTCACGATCGGCGCGATCGGCTGGCCGCCGATCATTTCCGCGACGTCGCGGCCGGCGAGCCGGGCCTCGAGATCCCACAGCGCGCAATCCAGAGCGTTTCGCGCGGCTCCGGCAGGAAGGGCCTGGAGCAGGGCCTGGCGGTCTCCCCCCTCCTCGATCAGCGAGCGGGCCGATTCGATCGCCGCCAGCGCGCTTTCGACGCTCTCGCCGTAACGGGGATAAGGCACGGCCTCGCCTCGGCCGACCGAAGCGCCTTCGGAGAGAGTGACGGTGACGACATCCGCCGCCGTCTTCACCCCGCGGGCGATCCGGAACGGCGCGTTCAGCGGGAAACGTTCGTGCTCAGAGTGGAGGGTGCGGGACATAGGATCTGATCGATGATGGATTCCACCCCGAAGCGGACGGGGTCGGTGCAGGGCAGCCCCATCTGAACCTCGATGACGGAGCAGAGGCGCTGCGCGGTCTCGGCGTCCATGGCGGACGTGTTGAGACAGATGCCCGCCGCTCGGACGTCAGGGCTGGTCAGCCGGGCCGCCTCGAGGTTGCGCTCGAGACAGTCGGCGAGCTCCGGGACCGGCCGCCCGGGAATGCCGCGCATGTGCGCCCGTCCCGGCTCGTGGCAGAGCACAAGCGCTTCGGCCTGGGCGCCGTGAAGGAGGCCGAGCGAAACGCCGGCGAAGGAGGGGTGGAAGAGCGAGCCCTGGCCTTCGATCAGGTCCCAGCCATCGTCGTCGCGGCCCGGGGCCAGCTGCTCGATCGCTCCGGAGATGAAATCGGCGACGACCGCGTCGACGGCAACGCCTTCGCCGGCGATGAGGATTCCGGTCTGGCCGGTGGCCCTGAAATCGGCGGCGACGCCGCGTTGGCGAAGGGCCTCGGTCAGAGCGAGAGTGGCGTACATCTTGCCGACCGAGCAATCGGTGCCCACCGTCAGCAGCCGGCGGCCCGGCCGGGGATAGCCCTTGCCGACGCTCAGGCCGGCAGGGGGATCGCGGACGTCGAACAGCTCTAGGCCCCGGGCGGCGGCGAGCTCGGCAAGGCGCGGCTGATCGCGAAGCCGTTCATGAAGGCCGGAGGCGACGTTCAGCCCCGCTTCCAGCGCCGCCGCCGCATCCTCGATCAGGTCGGCGCCGACCTTTCCGCCCGCTCCGGCAATACCGAGGATGAGCGTCCGCGCGCCCGCCGATGCCGCCTCCGCCATGGCCATCCTGGGAAGGCCGAGGGTGAGCGGACAATCGTCGTGCCGGAATTCGCCGACGCAGTCCTGGCCGCGGAAGGCGGCGACTCCGCGCGACGTCTTGACCGACAGCGGGTCGCTGCTGTGTCCGAGATAAAGGAGATAGGGCGAAGGGATCATCGGCGTCGAACCTAACCGCCTGCGGAAAGGCTGAGGCATAGTGAGACAGCGGCCCGCCATAGCCAGCCGCTATGGAGCGTCCAGCACCCCCTTCAGGGTCTTCAGGAAATCGTCCGCGAGCGCGCCCGGGGGCCGATTGATGAGGTACATGGCATAGATGTCGAAGGTGATCCGCGGCCGCAGCGGCCGCATCGACAGCCCCGGCGCCATGCAGGACTGGGCGGTGAAGCTGTCGACGACGGTCATCCCGACGCCCTGCCGGACGAGCGCTCCGGCCATGTAGAAGGTGCGCACCGAGACGACTTCGTCGAGCTCCACGCCGCGCTGCTCGAGCTCGTCGGTGAAGAGCTGGCCGAGCGGACCGCTTGCCGCCAGACTGATGAAACGCTGCCCGCGAAGGCGGCTGAGCTCCAGGCTCGGCGGCGCGTCGGGCATGTCCTCCTCACGGTAGAGCACGACCAGCTCGCCCTCGCCGAGCCAGAGCTGGCTGATCGGCGCCGAGGGCGGAAGCTGACAGGCGATGGCGATGTCCGTTTCCCGCTCATGGAGCTTGCGCAGCAGATCGTCGTGGTGGACGGTCTGAAGGTCGAACCTCACGTCGGGATGGTGACGAAGGAATTGCGACACGGCCGTCGGAATGGCTTCGAGGGCGAGCGACGGCAGCGCCAGCAGGCGCAGGGTGCCGGCGCCGCGGCGGATGTTCCGGCTCGCCTCGCGAAGGGCCATGACCCGGTCCTGGATTTCGCGGACGTCGGCGAACAGGCTGTGGGCATCCTCGGTCGGCACGAGGCCGCCATTGGCGCGATGGAAAAGCGGGAATCCGAGCAGGCTCTCGGCGTGTCGAAGCATTTTCGACACCGAAGGCTGAGAGACGTTCAGAGCCCGCGCGGCTGCGCTGACCGAGCCGTTGACGTAGACGGCGTGGAAGATTTCGATGTGACGGAGGTTCATTCTTGCGCCATTCCCGGAGCATATGAACGGCTCTGCCGGCTCAAGGCAAGGCGCGGCAGATCGTCAACAGCGTTTCCGGCGGGGGCGTGGTTCTCCGGCCCTATTTCAGGACACGCCGGCTAAGGGCCTGAACGACGAAGATCGCCCGATGCGCTGCCCTCGCCAGGGTCGCAGGGAGGACCGACGCCGCCAATATCGCCTTGTCCGCGATCGACGGTGGATGGCGATACAAATGTCTCAACGCCCGCAATGTCCGGACATCGCCGGCGCGGGCGGAACCGTGAAGGCACCAATAGAGGCACCTCTCGATATAATTCGCCGGAGAACCGTTGGGGCCGTCCGGCGTCGCGGCGCCTTCGCGGACGAGGAAGGCGGCGGCAGGAGACAGATCGCTGATCTCGCGGAGCGGTTTGCCGAGCCAGCGAGTCTTCTGCCGATCGCTGATTCCTCCGGTGCCGCTCAGATAGATTGCGGTGACCGTCGTCGATGCCGCCACCGGCCAGCGCAGAGCAAGCCGGACCCACAGCTCGCTATCCTCCCCGCTCGGATGATCGGGAAAACCGCCCACGCTCCGCCACGCCTGCTTCCGGGCCGCGGCCGTGCTGGTAATCAGGACGTCGTCTCCCCGCCCGACCGCGTCGAAATAGGGAACAAGGCCGATCGCACCGGATCGAACCGGCAAGTTTTCCGGGACTGAATCCGCTCTCGCCCTCGCGAAAGCGGTTCCGATCAACCCTGCTTCCGGGTGGGCTCGGCGGATGGCGTCCAGCTCCAGGAGGTGATCGGCGAGCCAGATGTCGTCGGCGTCGAGGAAGGCGATCCATTCGCTTCGGCTCGCTTCCACGCCTCTGTTCCGAGCCGGCCCCGGTCCGCAATTGGGCTGGGAGATGACTCTCAGCCGAGGATCGTCGATCGCGGCGACAATCGACGCGCTGTCGTCGGTCGAGCCGTCGTCGACCACGATCAGCTCGAAATCGGAATAAGATTGGGAGAGAGCGCTGGCCACGGTCCGCTCGACCATATTCTCCTTGTTGTAGAGCGGAATGACGACGCTAAACATTGCGGGGCCTCGCCTCGGCCGCCCAGGGTGCTTCGACCCATGAGTCGTAACCGTAGCGCACCGCCATCGCTTCCAGCTCGCCGAAACGGGCGTGATTGCGAAGGCCTTCGCTCAGGCGGCTTTGCCAGTCATCGCCGATCGCCGATTTTCGGCTGTTGGTGTCCTTCGCCACATTGCCACGAGGCCTGGCGGCGGCGGCGCCAATGACCGCAAGGATGCGCGGAACGGCAGCCTCGAAATCCTCGACACGATAGCGAAGCTCGGCTTCGTCTTCGCACCGGCCATTCCATTCCAGATAGAATCTGAGGCAGGAGTCGATCGGGCAGTCGCCGACCTGGAAATGGTCGTCGATGAAATCGCGGTAGCGACCGTAGATTTGACGCAGGCGAGGGTCGAACAGTCCGAGACGGTAAAGTGACGAAATCACCGCCCACGGGTGGCGAGTCTGATGAAGCCGCTTCAACCGCATTCGGGGAGCGAACGGCACGGACATCCACGACGCGTCCCCGACTGATCCGAAGCGGCGATCCCTGTTCAGGAGCTTTGGTCCCTCGGGCGTGAAATAGCCTTCGTGGGAGCATCTGACGCCGATCTGGGTGAGATAGCGGGCGGCATAGGTGGTACCCGATCGGGGAACCGCCATGATGACGAATCCTGGCCTCATCGCCAGAGCGAGGTTGGCGGCGTGGCCAACCCATAATCGTGCCTGGTCCGCCGCCGGCATGGCCTAACCCTCTGCCTCGATCGGGGCCGACGCCGCGATCAGCATCGGGTAGCTCCTGGACTCGAGCCGCTGAACGGCACGGCAACTTGCCTGAGTCCGCGGCGGACCGAACAGGAGCGCCTCTACGCAGCGGACCGGCACGCGCAGGAATCGAGGCAGTCGGTCGGAAGACCGCCATCGCGGATGGGTCTCCAGCGTATAGAAATGGCGATATCCGAGCTTGCGAAGGAATTCCGCCGCCGGCGAAGTTCCCTGCTCGATCACGTCCGGATGCTGTTCGAACAGGATGATCGGCCGATGCCGGCGCAACAGGCGCTCCGCTCCGCGAAGAACGGCCTCTTCGTGACCTTCGACGTCGATCTTGATCAGGCCGATCTCCCTGCCTTCGACCGATTCCATCTCGTCGAGCGGCACGACAATGACCTCGTTCACCTGCTCATTCGTGTCGGGCGAAGTCGTGATCCTGGAACAGCCATGCCTCGCAGGTTCGGTCGCGAGAAGGGCTTTACCGCTCCGGTCGGATGCGCCGACGGGCACGGCGACGACGTTGGCGGCGAGCTGGGCGTTCAGCGCCAGCACCTGGAATGTGCGGGGATGGGGCTCCAGCGCGACGACTTCATCGGCCATCTGAGCGAAGGCGATGGCATGATTGCCGATGTTGGCACCGACGTCGATGACGGTCTTTCCCTCGATGTGCGGGCGCAGCCGGGTCAGCGCCCAGTCGAGGGCTTCGGCGTCCAGTCGCCCATGGACGGCGAGCGCGACCGAACTGTGGTCGAAGGCGGGAGCGACGAGCTGGGGGTAGAGTTCGAGCTGATGGTCACGTCGATCCGCAAGCCAGCGATACGCCGCTTTTCCGAAGAGATAGTCGCGAAGCGCGCCGAATCGACCGGCTGGGGTCTCCTTCCTTCCGGTCACGTGCGCTCGAACAGGTGCAGGAAGACCGGGTCGATGCCGTATTCCTGGACCAATGGGTCTTGGTAGCGCGGTTCGCGCACGGCGATCCGATAGCCGAAGCTGGAAAAGATCGACTCCAGGTCGAAACCCGAGCCCGTTTCGCAACGGGCGCCCCCGCTGCGCCCGCCATTTGGAACTACCATCAGGAATTTGACGTCATGCGCCGCGAGTTTCTCGACCCACCAGCTGACCGCCTTGGGCGTGCATTCCGAGAAACTGTGGACGTTGATTGCGACGTCGATCGCCGTGCGTTCGAGCAGATCGTCGACTTCGTCGAGGGGGACCACGGCCGATCCGCGGGCGCTTCGAAAGCGGAGATGATATTCCGAGATGAACGTCGACTTGGCGTAGGCATCAGTCGCAAAGACCTGCAGGTCATCGAGCCCGAGCTGGCTCAGGCGATAGGCCAGGCGCCCGTAACCGGCACCGATGTCGAGCAGGTTGAGCGGCCGGCTCCCCAGGCCGACATGGTCCTGCAGGAAGCCGATCTCGCGCGCCGAATCCAGCAGGTCCCGCGAGACAGGGACGCCGTCGACCTCGAACAGATTGACTCCGAACAATGGATCTTCGCCAAGACGGTCGAGCAACGCGCCGCAGGGCCCGGACTTCAGCGCATAATAGACGAGCGCATAGGATAGTTCGTTGTGGTTTCGGTCGCGTATTTGCCACACGAACGCATTGTCGCCTCGGAAATAGAGCAGATCATGGGCATGAAGCTTGTTCTCGACCCACGAAGCGGGCGTCGTGACTCGCCGATCAACGGCCGAATAGCGCCTCTTCAGCTCGGCAAGTCGGGGATTGTCATGCCGAAGATAATCCCGCGCGGAGTCCGGAACGGTGTCGGCCTGGAAGGTGCCTGGCTTCGCCGGCTGCCTTTGCCAGGGATAGAGGGTCTGGGTCCGAACGAGCTTCGCGCCGATTCGTTCGGCGGCGAAATCGTTCAACCCCTTGCCGAAGGACCTCAGGGACATCGGACCATCTAGCAGCGCCATTGGGCTTCGCAATGCGCGATCCGGCCCAGCCGCCGACTTGCTTGAGATTTATTTCCGGACATGCTTCACTCCCTCATCCAAACAGGGGGATGCGCGATGGAAGAAACGCCCAACACGAGCACGCCGAACGTCGATCCGGCACCCGCGGCGCCGCCGACCGCGAAGGGATCTAAGGGTCTCGTCGATCGCGCCAAGGACATCCTCATGAAGCCCAAGGAGGAATGGGCGGTGATCGACGGCGAGCCCGCCACGATCGGCGGTCTCTATACCGGCTACATCATGATCCTCGCCGCGATCGGCCCGATCGCCGGCCTCATCGGGGCCCAGCTCTTCGGCTATTCGGCGCTCGGTTTCACCTACCGGCCTCCGCTCGGCAGCTCGATCGCGATGGCGGTGCTCAGCTATGTGCTCTCGCTCGTCAGCGTCTACGTTCTCGCCCTCATCATCGATGCTTTGGCGCCGACCTTCAACGGCACCAAGAACCAGGTCCAGGCCTTCAAGGCCGCGGCTTATTCGATGACGGCGGCCTGGATCGCGGGCATTTTCGGGATCATCCCGGCGCTCGCCATTCTCGGCATCCTCGGCCTTTACAGCCTCTATTTGCTCTATCTGGGGCTGCCGAGGCTGATGCGCGTGTCCGAGGACAAGGCGGTCGGCTACACGGTCGTCGTGATCGTCGCCGCCATCGTGCTCTGGTTCATCGTCGGAATGATCGTCGCCCAGCTGACCGTCAGCATGTTCGGCGGTCTCGGCACCATCAGCGGTCCCGGCCTGCGCTAATCGGCGATCAATCCAGCTTCGATGCCGTGGGAAAGGCCGCCATCCAGCACGGCGGCCTTTGCCCATTCCAGATCATGGCTCAGATAGCGGTCTGACGCATAGAAGGGCACGGTCGCGCGGATCGCTTCCATCGCCGATTGAAGCGAGGGCGACGTCTTCAGCGGCTTGTGGAAGTCGATCCCCTGCGCCGCGGCAAGAAGCTCGACGCCGATCACTCCGGCCGCGTTGCGGGCGATCCGTCGCGCCTTGAGCGCCCCGTGCGTCGCCATCGAGACATGGTCCTCCTGTCCGGCCGAGGTCGGGATTGTGTCGACGCTGGCCGGGAAGGCCAGGCTCTTATTCTCGGACACGAGGGCCGCGGCCGTGACCTGAGCGATCATGAAACCCGAATTGACGCCGCTATCCTCGACCAGGAAAGGCGGCAGCCCGCTCATCTTGGGATCGATGAGCACCGCCAGCCGGCGCTCGGAGATCGAGCCGATCTCGCACAAGGCCAGCGCCATGATGTCGGCCGCGAAGGCGACCGGCTGGGCATGGAAATTGCCGCCCGACAAGGCGTCGTCGCCGAACAGCAGGGGATTGTCGCTGACCGCATTGGCCTCGATCCGCAGCGTCCGGGCCGAGTTGC
>CBIGXQ010000019.1:0-25306 GCA_966193865.1 uncultured Sphingosinicella sp.
TTGCCGGCGTCGTCCGGTTCAACGCGCCCGATCTTCACGAGCAGGCGCAAAGGGTAGGCCAGGCCGGCGCCCATGCGCTTGCCGCAGAGGCCGCCCATCTCGAACGGCTCATCGGCGAAGCGCTCGATCGTGCCGAGCCGATCGCCGCTGCCGCCGACGCGCTCGCCCGGCTCGACGTCGCTTCCGCGCTCGCCGAACGCGCCGCCGAAGGCGGCTGGTGCCGGCCGGTCTTCGTCGACGCCGAAATGTTCGAGGTCGAGGGCGGCCGGCATCCGGTGGTCGAGGAGGCGCTGAAATCGGCCGGCCAGCCGTTTGTCGCCAATGACTGCTTCCTGTCGGAGGAGCGCCGCTTGTGGCTCGTGACCGGCCCGAACATGGGCGGCAAGTCCACCTTCCTTCGCCAGAACGCGCTGATCGCCATCCTCGCCCAGGCCGGCGGCTTCGTCCCGGCGAGCCGGGTCATGATGGGTCTCGTCGACCGGCTGTTCAGCCGGGTCGGCGCCGCCGACAATCTCGCCCGCGGTCGATCGACCTTCATGGTCGAGATGGTCGAGACCGCCGCCATCCTCGCCCAGGCGACCGAGCGGAGCCTGGTGATCCTCGACGAGGTCGGCCGCGGCACCTCGACCTATGACGGCCTCGCCATCGCCTGGGCCGTGGTCGAGGCGATCCACGACCGCAACCGTTGCCGCTGCCTGTTCGCGACCCATTATCACGAGCTGACCCGGCTCGCGGAGCGGCTCGATTCGCTGTCGCTCCATCATGTCCGGGCGCGCGAATGGAAAGGCGATCTCGTCCTTCTCCACGAGGTCGGTGCAGGTCCGGCCGACCGAAGCTACGGCATTGCGGTGGCCAAGCTCGCCGGGCTTCCGGCACCAGTGCTTGCAAGGGCCAGATCGGTTCTCGCGAAGCTGGAGGAGGGCCGGGCGGCCACCGGCGGGATCGCGGCCGGGCTCGACGATCTGCCTCTGTTCGCTGCCGCGGCCCAGGAGGAAGTGCGGCCTGACCCGCTCCAGGCGGCACTCGCCGAGGTCGAGCCGGACTCGCTCTCGCCGCGCGAAGCGCTCGAGCTGGTCTATCGGCTGAAGCGGCTCCAGGCCGAAAGCGGCTGATGCCGGCCCGCTTCGATGCTCTCCCGGCCCGGCGCCGGATCATCGACCGCCGCTCGCTCAGCGCCGAGCTTTCAGGCCTCGACCGCAAGGCCGTGGCAAAGCGGCTCAAGGCCGCTCTGGCCGACGGACGGTCGGAGATCGCTCGAAGGCTTGCAGAGAAGCCGTCCGCCGGAACCGAGGCGGCGGCCGCTTACGCCTTCCTCACCGACCAGGTCGTCCGCCTCGCCCACGATTATGTCGTCGATCGGGTCCATCCGCTCGCCAATCCGACCGCGTCCGAACGGCTGCTTCTGCTCGCGGTCGGCGGCTATGGCCGAGGCGAGATGGCGCTCCATTCGGATGTCGACATCGCCTTCGTCACGCCGTGGAAGGCGATCCCCTGGATCGAGAATGTCGTCGAATCGATCCTCTATCTGCTCTGGGACCTCGGCCTCAAAGTGGGGCAATCGGTCCGCACCGTCGACGAGCTGATCCATATCGCCCAGGGCGATCACACGGTTCGGACCGCGCTTCTCGAATCGCGCTACGTCTGGGGCGACGAGCCGCTCTTCGACGAGGTCCAGGTGCGCTTCTGGAAGGAAGTGGTCGCCGGCAACGTCCGAACCTTCGTCAAGGACAAGCTCGACGAGCGCGACGAGCGCCATCGGCGGATGGGCGACAGCCGCTATGTCGTCGAGCCCAACATCAAGGAGGGCAAGGGCGGCCTTCGCGACCTCCATGCCTTGTTCTGGATCGGCAAGTTCGCCTACCGGCTCCATTCGGTCCCGGAGCTCGTCGACGCCGGCCTCCTGTCGCCGGCGGAGCTTCGCCAGTTCGAGCGCGCGGAGCGCTTCCTGTGGGCGGTCCGCTGCCATCTTCACATCGTCGCCGGCCGGGCCGAGGAACGGCTCACCTTCGACTATCAGCGCGAGATCGCCGACCGGCTCAATTATGCCGATCGGCCAGGCCGATCGCCGGTCGAGCGGTTCATGCGCCATTATTTCCTCCACGCGAAGACGGTCGGCGACCTCACCGGGGTCTTTCTCGCCCATCTTGACGAGAAGTTCGCCCGGCGCGGCCGGCGGATGATCGAGCTGCCGACGCTTCGGCGGCGCCCGAGCCGGCTTCAGGGCTTCATGCTCGACCGTGGCCGGCTGGCGGTTCCGAGCGAGGATTTCCTCGCCGAGGATCCGATCCGGCTGCTCCACATGTTCGCTCTCGCCGACCAGCACGAGCTCGAGATCCATCCGCTCGCGATGCGGTCGGCCGCCCGCCATGCCAAGCTGATCGATTCCTCGGTCCGGGCGAGCGCCCCGGCGAACGCCTTGTTCCTCGATGTCCTCACCAGCCGGCGCGATCCGGAGACCTTGCTTCGCTGGATGAACGAGGCCGGGGTGTTCGGCCGCTTCATTCCCGATTTCGGCCGGGTCGTCGCCCAGATGCAGTTCGACATGTACCACCATTATACCGTCGACGAGCATTCGATCCGGGCGATCGGCCTCGTGTCCAGGATCGAGAAAGGGGAGCTCAAGGCCGACCACCCGCTCGCCACCAGCCTGATCGGCCGGATCGCCTCCCGCCGGGTGCTCTACGTGGCGGTGCTTCTGCACGACATCGCCAAGGGACGCGGCGGCGACCACAGCCAGCTCGGGGCGGAGGTCGCCAAGGCGCTGTGCCCGCGGCTCGGATTGACCGATGCCGAGACCGAGACCGTCGCCTGGCTGGTCCGCTGGCACCTGCTGATGTCCGCGACCGCCTTCAAGCGAGACCTCGCCGATCCCAAGACGATCCAGGATTTCGTCGACCGGGTGAAGAGCCTCGAACGGCTTCGGCTGCTCTTCCTCCTGACCGTGGTCGACATCCGCGCCGTCGGCCCGGGCACCTGGAACAGCTGGAAGGCCCAGCTGCTCCGGACCCTGTTCGAAAGCGCGGAGGAGCTGCTCCGGCTCGGTCACAAGCAGAAGGGCCGGCGCGAACGGATCGCCGCCATCCATGCCGAGCTTGGCGACCGTCTTGGCTGGGAGCAGAGCCGATTCGCCCGCCTCACGTGGCGGCTTCCCGACAGCTACTGGCTTGCCGAACCGATCGAGGTGCTCGAGCTCAACGCCCGCTTCATCCTTGCCTCCGACCAGAGCCCCAAGGCGACGAAGCCGGTGGAGCTTCACGTCCTCGAGGATCGGGCCGCGACCCTGGCGACGATCTACGCGCCGGACCAGCCTGGTCTCTTCTACCGGGTCGCAGGCGCGATCAGCCTGGTCGGCGGCAACATCATCGATGCCCGGATCCACACCACCAACGACGGCATGGCGCTCGACAATCTGCTCATCCAGGATGTCTCCGGCGCCGCTTTCGGCGACAGGCACCAGCTCGAGCGGCTCGAAGCGGCGCTTCTTCAGGCGGTCGCCGGCGAGGAGCCGGAGCTCGAACGCCTTGCCGCACGGGCGCTCCCGCTTCGCCGGGCCGAGGCCTTCTCGATCCAGCCCGCCATCTTCGTCGATAACAAGGCATCGAGCCGCTACACCGTCGTCGAGATCAACGCCCGGGACCGGGCAGCCTTGCTGTGCGAACTGGCGCGGGCGATCACCGAAGCGCGGGCGACGATCCACAGTGCCCATATCGCGACCTATGGCGAGCGCGCCGTCGACGTCTTCTACCTGACCGACCTTCACGGCCAGAAGATCGAATCCGCGACCAGGCTGAAAAGCCTCCAGGCCCGGCTGCTGAAGGCGGCTTCGGGCGAGGTCGCGGCCGGACGCCGGGCGGCTTAGGGCGAAGCGAGCTCGTCACGGTCCGAGCGGCCGCCACGGGAATTTCACCGCCACGAAAAAGGCCCCCGCCATTGCTGGCGGAGGCCCATTTCGGAAAGATGATCGGGATCAGAAGCGGAAGCGGCCGGTGACCCCGTAGGTCCGCGGTTCGGCGAGGAAGGCCGAGAAGATCTGGCGGCCGCCCGGGAATGCCGGATCGACGAACGGTGCCGCCGAAGCCCCCGCCTGGAAGGGCGAATTGAAGGCGACCTGGGTATAATCGACGTCGAACAGGTTCTGAGCCCAGGCTTCGAGCGACCAGCGCTCTTCCGGCCCGCGAATGCCGATCCTCGCATTGACGATGGCGTAGCTGTCCTGTTCCTTCTGCGGGAACAGATCGGAACCGGTATTATAGTCGTCCGTGACTCGGGTATCGACGTAGAACAGCCCTGACAGCCCGCTATTGCCGATCGGCGGCGTCCAGGCGAACGATCCGGTGAAGACCAGCTTCGGCGCATTCGAAAGATTGTCGCCCGGGAGCTGCCGGAGCGCCGGATCGAGCGGGGCGCCGAACCGGTTGCCGACGAGATTCTCGCGATATTCGGTGTCGGCGAGAGTCAGGCCCGCCGTCAGGTTGATGTCACGCTCGACCCGGAACGCCGCCTCGAGCTCGACGCCCTCGGAACGGACGCCCCAGCCGACGGCGTCGGGATCGCAGGCGCCGGTGGCGAGGCTGAGATCGCGGTCCGCGCCGCCCAGATCATTCTCGCAGCCGTTGATCGTCTGGACGATGAAGACGGTGCCGTTGAAGGTGTTCAGCTGGAAGTTGCGGAACTCCTGGCGGAACAGGACGGCGTTGAGCGTGATCGGGCCGCGCGAATATTTGGCTCCAAGCTCATAGGCATTGTTGATCTCGGGATCGAACTGGAGATTGCCGACCAGCGCCTGGGCCCCGCCCGGGGTCAGTGCGAAGGGCAGGATCGGCGATTTCAGGGCCGAACGGTCCAGGTTGAAGCCGCCCGCCTTGTAGCCGCGCGAATAGCTCGCATAGAAAAGCCAGTCGCTGGTCGGCTGGTAGGAGAGGACTCCGGTGCCGGTCCACTCGCTCTCGCTCCGACGATCGTTGATCGACACCCCGTTCAACTCGGCGGTGCTGTTGCCCTGGCAGGTAAGGCCGATCAGGCCGCCCGCAATCGCGGCCAGGCCCGGATTGGTGAGGAACGGCACTAGCGCAGCCTGTTGCGCGGGGCAGGCGACGTTGTCGTTGCCAAAGGTGACATCCAGACGCTTGCGCTCGTTGGTGTAACGGGCCCCCAAAGTGAGCGCGAGCTCGTCCGTGATATGGACGATATTGTGAGTGAACAGCGCCCAGTTGCGGCTGTTCTGGTTGTAGCGGTCGAGGGTGCTTCCGCGATCGTTGACCGAGTCCAGCCGGTCAAAGGCCGCGTAAACGAGTGGAGACGCGGCGCCGAACAAAGCGGGCCGGGCCGCGAGACATCCCGGCGACCCCGGCGAGTAGAGCGGCGCCAGCGCTGAACCTGAAACGATTCGGCAGGTGGCGAAGCGGCCATATTGGTTGCCGAAGCGCAGATTGTCGGTGACGGTGAGGTCCTCGTCGGCGAAATAGCCGCCGACCAGCCAGTCGAGCATGCCGTCGAAGGCTGTGCCCTGGAGCCTCAGTTCCTGGCTGAACGTCTGGAATTGACGCGCCGAATTGCCGTCCGCGTCACGGTAGAGGATGTCGACCGGGCCATAATCGATGTCGCCGCCCTGGTCGCTGTCATAGTCGCGGAAGGCGGTGATCGAGGTCAAGGTGGCGCCGCCCAGGTCCCAGTCGGCCTGGAGCGAGACGCCCATGTCCTCGGTCTCGCCGCCATAGCTTCGGCCGGCATTGACGTAGATGTCGCGGCTGAACGGATCGTTGAACGCGATCATCGGCGTGCCGAGATCGCGTAGAACGTTGATGATGTTGTTGCCGGTGGGGCTGTTGAGCGGGACCGCCGGCTCATTGAGGTTGCCGATCAGCGGGTTGAAGTCGCGATCGAGATAGACGGCGGCGCAACAGGCTTCGTCGCGCTTCGTATAGTCGCCGATCAGGCGAAGCGAGAGGGCGTCGTTCGGCTCCCACAGAAGCTGGCCGCGGACGAAATAGCGGTCGCGGTCGTTGACGTCGGTGTCGTTGTTGACGTCGTTATAGAAGCCGTCGCGGCGGACGTAGACGCCGTCGACCCGATAGCCGAAGCCGCTGTCGCCGATCGGTCCCGAAACCGCGCCCTCGGCGCGGATGTGATCGTAATTGCCGTAGGTAAGGGCGCCGAAGCCTTCGAACTCGTTGAGATTGGGACGGCGGCTGATGATGTGGATCAGGCCGGCCGAAGCGTTGCGGCCGAACAAGGTGCCCTGCGGTCCGCGAAGAACCTCGACACGCTCGATCTCGCCCATCTCGTTGAGGCCGATTCCGGAGCGGGAGCGATAGACTCCGTCGACGAAGACGGCGACCGAGCTTTCAAGGCCGGGATTGTCGCCGACGGTGCCGATGCCGCGGATTCGGGCCGAACCGTTCGCCTCGGTGCCGGTCGAGGAGACGAGCAGCGAGGGGGCGAGCTGGTTGAGCGCGCGGATGTCCGAAGCGCCGCTGTTCTGGAGCTGCTCGGCGCCGACCGCCTGGACCGCGAGCGGCACGTCCTGGAGAAGCTGGTTACGGCCCTGGGCGGTGATGACGATGGCGTCGTCGTCGGCATTTTCGTCGACGGCGGCCTGCTCCGTGCCGGTCTGGTTGGTCGTCGCCGGATTGGGGGCGGCGGTGTCCTGCGCGAAGGCCGGGCCGGTAAAAGCGACGATGCCGGCGGACAGCAGCCAAAAGCTCTTCTTCATGATCCCCTCCCAAATTGTCTTGTTTGGGCAAGGGCTATCGCGAATGTGGCTTTACCGCCAGCTTAAAAACCGCAGTTTCCCGTAGCTTTCAGCGGGTTTATTGCTTTTCCGCAACAGATTGGTTGCGAGTTGAAACGGACGCGAAACGGGTGCCGCTACGGAAAGCTGAGGTTCGCGCAGCGGCGGCCCGTCGGCGCGCCGGGTGACGCTATTTGGGCGCGAGCACCATCAGCATCTGCCGGCCTTCCATCCGCGGATGCTGCTCGACCTTGGCGATCTCGGCGACGTCGCCCTGAACCCGCTGGAGAAGCTGCATTCCGAGCTGGCCGTGGGCAAGCTCGCGGCCGCGGAAGCGCAGGGTGACCTTCACCTTGTCACCCTCTTCGATGAACTCGTGGATCTTGCGCATCTTCACGCCATAATCATGGTCGTCGATGTTCGGACGCATCTTGATCTCCTTGATCTCCTGCGTCTTTTGCGACTTGCGCGCGAGATTGGCCTTCTTCTGGGCCTCATATTTGTACTTGCCGACGTCGAGGAACTTGCAGACGGGCGGATCGGCATTGGGGGAGACCTCGACCAGGTCGAGGCCGACGGAGGCGGCCTGCTCGATCGCTTCGGCGGTCAGCATCACGCCGATATTCTCGCCATTCTCATCGATCACGCGCACTTTCGGCACGGAGATGAACTCGTTGAAGCGGGGGCCGCTCAGCGGCGGCGCGGCGGGTCGCCGGATCATTGGGGCGCGTATGTTGAAGTCTCCTGAGGTCGAAAGGTCATCCACCTAGTGAATTGCCGGCGCGAAGAAAAGGTACCGGGCGGACGTGGATGCAGATTGTTGCCGCTCGTGACGCGAAAGTCTCAACGCCGCCGGGACGGTTAACGCGCGATCAGGCCCTGAGGTCCGGAGGCATGGCTTGCGCCGTCAGCCGCTCCACCAGCGAGTCGAGCGCCACCACCTCCTGGCGGGCGTCGGCGCCGAGCGGGCGGAGCGCGACATTGCCTTCCTCGGCCTCCCTTCGGCCGACGACGAGCAGATAGGGCACCTTGGCGAGGCTGTGCTCGCGGACCTTGTAGTTGATCTTCTCGTTGCGAAGGTCCGCCTCGGCGCGGAGCCCCGCCGACTGGAGCGCCTCCACGACCTGGCGGGCATAATCGTCGGCTTCGGATACGATCGTCGCGACCACGGCCTGGACCGGCGCCAGCCAGAGCGGAAAGCGGCCGGCATGATGCTCGATGAGGATTCCGATGAATCGCTCGAACGAGCCGAGGATGGCGCGGTGGAGCATGACGGGCCGGTGACGCTGTCCGTCCTCGGCGACGTAGGTCGCGTCGAGCCGCTCCGGGAGCACGGTGTCGGTCTGGAGCGTGCCGACCTGCCAGGTCCGGCCGATCGCGTCGGTCAGGTGGAATTCGAGCTTCGGCGCGTAGAAGGCGCCTTCGCCAGGAACCTCTTCCCAGCCATATTGCGCCGTGTCCCGCCCGGTCGCCCGGACGGCGTCGCGAAGGCTCTGCTCGGCCCAGTCCCACATCTCGTCGCTTCCGAAGCGCTTCTCGGGCCGAAGCGCGAGCTTGATCGCATAATCGGGGAAGCCGAGATCCCGATAGACGGTGTCGAGCAGGTCGCAAAATATCCGGACCTCCTCGACCAGCTGATCCTCGCGGCAGAAGATATGGGCGTCGTCCTGGGTGAACTGGCGCACCCGAAGGATGCCGTGAAGCGCGCCGTGCGGCTCGTTGCGGTGGCAGACGCCCATCTCGGCGAGCCGGATCGGCAGGTCGCGATAGGATTTGATCCCCTGGCGGAAGATCAGCACATGGGCCGGGCAGTTCATCGGCTTCATCGCCATCAGATCGGCCTGGCCGGTCAGGATCGGCGAATCCTCCTCCGTCGAAGGGATCTCGTCGGGAACGATGAACATGTTCTCGCGATATTTGCCCCAGTGGCCCGATTGCTCCCACTGCTTCGCGTCCATCAGCTGCGGGGTCTTCACCTCGCGATAACCGGCGGCGTCGAGCCGGCGGCGCATATAGGCTTCGAGCTGAAGCCAGACGACATAGCCCTTGGGATGCCAGAAGACGGAGCCGTGCGCTTCCGACTGGAGATGGAACAGGTCCATTTCCTGGCCGATCTTGCGATGGTCGCGCTTGGCGGCTTCCTCCAAGCGGACGAGATGGGCTTCGAGCTGTTTCCGGTTGAGCCAGCCGGTGCCGTAGATCCGCGAAAGCATCGCGTTCTTCTGGTCGCCGCGCCAATAGGCGCCCGACACACGGGTCAGCTTGAACGCCTGGGGATCGAGCCTGCCGGTCGATTGAAGATGGGGGCCGCGGCACATGTCGAGCCAGTCGCCGGCCCGGTAGACGGTGAGTTCCTCGTCTTCGGGAAGCTCGCCGGCCCATTCCGCCTTGAAGCTTTCGCCATGCGCCTTGAAATGGTCGATCAGCTGGTCGCGGGTCCAGACCTCGCGGACGAGCTTCTCGTCGCGGGCGATGATCCGGCGCATCTCCTCCTCGATGACCGGGAGATCCTCCTCGGTGAACGGGCCCCGCTCGGGATCGGGCGCGAAATCATAATAGAAACCGTCGTCCGTCGACGGGCCGAACGTGATCTGCGTGCCGGGAAACAGGTTCTGCACCGCTTCGGCGAGGACGTGGGCGTAATCGTGGCGGACCAGCTCGAGAGCGTCGGCCTCGTCGCGGGCGGTGATGATGGCAAGGTCGGAATCGCGCTCGATGGGCCGGTCGAGATCGCGCACCTCGCCGTCGACTCGCGCCGCCAGCGCCGCCTTGAGCAGGCCCGGCCCGATCGCCGCGGCGACGTCCGCCGGCGTGGTCCCGCTCGGAACCTCGCGGGAGGAACCATCGGGGAGTCGGATCTTGATCATCTCGGACATAAGGGGCTGGCGCTCTGCTTGACGGGTCAGCGCCATATAAGCGGCGAAGCCCGGCAAGCAAACGGAAGAGGCCGGTCCGACCCGCCTTGCCGCGGCGGACCTGCCACCGCCATTTACGCGCCGCGAATCGACCCGCCCCATGCTATGAAAGCCCGGTCCGCGTCCGTTTCCGGAGCGGCGAGAAAAAGGGGATGTCATGGTGAGGGAGTTCGTCAGCGCGACCGTCTCGGCCGCCCTCTGCCTGCTGTCCGCGGCGCCGGCCGCGGCGCAGGAATATCGCTTCAGCGGCTTCGACGCGCCGCGCGGGGCGACCGCCACCGTCAATCTCAGGGTGCCGATGGGGCGCGAGCATGCGCAGCGGGCCAGCTACGGCTTCACCTTCGGCTATGGCCAGGAAATCGGCCCAAGGTCCCTCGACGGGAGGACGACGAGCCGCTTCGTCGGCCTCGCCGACCTCCGATTCTCCGGCGACCGCCTGAAAAGCGCCCGAGTCGCGAGCTTCGATCTCGCCAATCTCGACCGCGACCGGAGACTCAACCTCACCGGCGGCGGAATCGGCGGCACCGGATTCATCCTCGGCGCCGTCGCCGCCGGAGCTTTGATCTGCTTCGTCATCACCGATTGCTTCGGCGACGACGAGGAGGACATGCCCAACTGAGCCGGTCGGGCGCCGCCGATCCGGCGGCGCCCGGTCAACTCGGCGCGTCGAGGGGGCCCCGGACCGTTGCCGGCCGGGCCTCGCCTGCTAAAGGCGCGCCATGGACATTCGATATCTCGAAATCGGCGAGAATCTGCGCCTCGCTTATCGTCACCGCGAGGGCCGCGGCCCGACGATCGTCTTCCTGCCCGGCTACATGTCCGACATGGACGGCGGCAAGGCGACCGCGCTCGACTCCTGGGCCGAGTCCGAAGGCCGGGCGATGCTTCGCTTCGACTATGCCGGCTGCGGGCTCAGCAGCGGTGAATTCGAGGTCCAGACCCTTCATGGCTGGCGCGGCGACGCGCTGGCGATGATCGACGAAGTGGTCGAGGGCCCTGTGGTGCTGGTCGGATCGTCGATGGGCGGCTGGCTGATGCTGCTCATCGCCCTTGCCCGGCCGGAGCGGGTGGCCGGACTGGTCGGGATCGCCGCGGCGCCGGACTTCACCAGCTGGGGATTTAGCGCCGAGCAGAAGCAAATGATCCTCGCCGAGGGGCGGCTGGAAGAGCCGAGCCCTTATGGCGATCAGCCTTACGTCACCACCCGCGCCTTCTGGGAAAGCGCCGAGGCGCTCAGACTGATGTTCGGCCCGCTCGACCTGGATTGCCCGGTCCGGCTTCTCCACGGCCAGGCCGATTCCGACGTCCCCTGGGAATGGTCGCTCGAGATCCTCAAGCGGCTGCGTTCAGCCGACGTGCAGTTGAGCCTCGTCAAGGACGGCGATCATCGCCTGTCGCGGGACTCCGATCTCGCGCTTCTGACCGCCACCGTCAAAATGCTGCTGGAGCGTCTGAACCCTTGAACCCTTTGCTTCCCCTGATCGCTTTTGCCGCCGTCCAGGCGCCGGCGCCGGTCGGCCCGCAGGAGCCGCCGGAGACCCGCTATCGCCGCTGCGCCGAGCAGGTCCGGACCGCTCCCGCTTCGGCGGTCGATGCCGCCAATGCCTGGCTCGTCCAGGGCGGCAGCCTCTATGCCCGCCAATGTCTCGGCCTCGCTTATGTCGCGCTCCAACGCTGGGACTCGGCGGCGGCGGTCTACGAACAGGCGGGAAATGAAGTGCCTCCGGCCCAGGACGCGCTTCGCGCCGATCTGTTCGTCCAGGCCGGCAACGCCTGGATCGCCGCCGGGCAGCCAACCCGCGCCATCCTCGCCCTCGATCGGGCTCTGACGGCTTCGGGCCTTACCGATGAGCTTCGCGGCGAGGTCCATCTCGACCGTGCCAGGGCGCTGGTCGCGCTCGACGATGCCGCAGGCGCCCGTCAGGATCTCGATCGCGCTGTCCAGCTCGTCCCCTCCGATCCGTTCGCCTGGTATCTCTCCGCGGCGCTGGCGAAGCGCGAGGGCAATCTCAGCCGCGCCCGGAGCGATATCCGCCAAGCGCTCGAAATCACTCCGGATCATCCGGACATGCAGCTTCTCGCCGGAACTCTCGCTGGCCTCGCCGGCGACCTACAGGAGGCCGAGCGGCTCTATCGCCGGGTCGCCGAGAACGCGCCCGAAGGCGAGGCGAAGCAAGCCGCCCGTGCCAGCCTGGCGACCCTTCGCGAGGTCGAAGCGCCGGCGGCCCCGGCCGCCGCGCCGCAACCGCCCGAACAGGCGGCGTCGCCCCGCTAGCGGCTTGCCGGCCACTTGCGTCAATCCAGGTAGAATTCGATCGTCGTCACCACCCGCACCTTCTGAAAGGGCGAGTCGCGGCCGCCATAGGTTTCCTCGGCATCGTCGCCGTCGCGCGGGCCGATCGAGAAATAGCCCTGGGTCGCGGATCGGATGCCGCCCACCTCGGTGCCGGAATCGCTGGCGAAGCGCTCGGCGCCGTTGCGGGCGTCGCGGGTCGCCTCGGCGATCATCTCCGGCTTGATCGTGTTGAGCCGGGTGAAGACATATTGCATCCCCGACCCTTCCTGGATCGCGACTCCGTTGCGGATCAGCTCGAACTGGCGGGCATAGGTGCGGCGGGCGCGCATGACGTCGGTGGTTCGAAGCTGCACCCGGCGGTTGATGGTGACGTTGTTCACGCCGCGATTGCTGTCGAAATATTGATTCACCGATCCGCCGGCGTCGGTCACCGAGTCGGCGGGAAAGCCGGCCGCCCCGAAGAAAGCGGCGATCGCCCGGGCATCGCGATCGATCTCGGCCTGAACCGGGCCGAGCTCGGTCCCCTGGGCGGCGAAGCTGATGTTCCAGGTCGCCAGATCGGCATTGACGTTGCGCTCGGCGAGACCGCGCACGGTCACCGAACGATCGGCCATTCGCGCTCGGCGAAGACCGTCGCCGAGCAGATAGCCGCCGATGACGATGCCCAGCGACAGGATCAAGGCGGCGGCGAGGGTGAGGTTGCGGTTGATCAGCGAGCCTTCGGACATGCTATTGCTCCCGGCCTGCCGACTCGCGCGATTTGCGCATCGGCAGTGCCATCCCTGCGCCTGCGTCGATGAACCGTGCATTTATAGCGACGAATTGAAAGAGCTTCGATGAAATATCTGCACACGATGATCAGGGTGTCCGATCCCGACGCGACCTTGGGCTTCTTCGACCTGCTCGGGCTTCGCGAGCTTCGGCGAATGAGCAACGAGAAGGGCCGGTTCACGCTCATCTTCCTCGCCGCGCCGGGCGACGAGGAGGCTCAAATCGAGCTCACCCACAATTGGGACGAAAGCGGCTATGGCGAGGGCCGCAATTTCGGCCACATCGCCTATCGGGTCGAGAATATCTACGAGACGTGCCAGCGCCTGCTGGATCATGGCGTCACGATCAACCGGCCTCCCCGCGACGGCCACATGGCCTTCGTCCGGACTCCCGACGACATCTCGATCGAGTTGCTCCAGCAGGGCGAGCCGCTGCCGCCTCAGGAGCCCTGGGCGTCGATGCCCAATTCGGGACATTGGTGATGATCGAGATCGCCCGAATTGCCGTCCTTTCGGACAATTATGTCTGGCTGGCGCACGATCCCGAATCCGGCGACACAGCGGTCGTCGATCCTGCGGTGGCGGAACCGGTGCTGGCCGAAGCCGACCGGCGCGGCTGGCGGATCAGCCAGATCTGGAACACCCACTGGCATCCCGATCACACCGGCGGCAACGAGGCGATCAAGCGCGCCACCGGCGCCGTCGTGACCGCGCCCTCGGCCGAGGCCGAAAGGATCCCAACGATGGACCGCGGAGTCGCGGAGGGGGACAGGGTCAAGCTCGGCGCCGTGACGGCGACGATCCTCGAGGTGCCGGCCCACACCGCCGGCCACATCGCCTATCACCTTCCTTCCGAGGGCCTGATCTTCGTCGGCGACACGATGTTCGCGATGGGCTGCGGCCGGCTGTTCGAAGGCACGGCGGAGCAGATGCATTCCAATCTTCAGCGGCTCGCCTCGCTTCCGCCCGAAACCCTCGTCTATTGCGCCCACGAATATAGCCTGGCGAACGGCCGCTACGCCCTCGTCGCGGAGCCGGACAACGAGGCCTTGAAAGAGCGGATGAAGAAGGTCGAGGCGGCGCGCGCGGCGGGCGAGCCGACGGTGCCGACGACGATCGCGCTGGAGTTGGCGACTAATCCGTTCGTCAGGGCCCGATCGGTCGATCAATTTGCGGAACGAAGGAAGGCGAAGGACGCTTTTCGAGGTTGAGCGGCAAAGGGAAGGAGAAGCGGAATGAAATCGACCATTCTGCTCGCGGCCTCAGGCGCGGCGATGCTGCTGGCGGGCTGCATGATGGACGAGGAGCCGAGGCTTTCGGCCGAGGCGGAAAGCCGGCTGGCGGCGGAGCTCGAAGGCTATGTCCCCGACGGCCCGGCGGTGAGCTGCGTTCGCTCGCCGGACCTTCAGGGCAATCGATCGATCGGACCTGACGCGATCATCTTCTTCGGCTCGGCTGGGCGCAAGTGGGTCAACCATACGCGCGGCTCCTGCCCGAGCCTCGAGTTCGGCCGGGCGCTCCGATTCAGGACGACCTCGACCCAGCTCTGCTCGGGCGACATCGCGACGGTGTTCGAACCGACCACCGGGATCGAATATGGCGGCTGCGCCCTCGGCGATTTCACGCCCTACCGACGGGTCCGCTGAGGAGCGGCCTTCGCGCCGGGCGAGAGGAGGCGGACGCGCAGGCCTCTACTTCTTGTAGAGCGCGTCGAGCCGATCGCCGTAGACGCTCTTGATGACGTGGCGTCGGATCTTGACCGACGGCGTCAATTGCTCGTTCTCGACCGTGAACGGCTCGTCGGCGACGATGAAGCGCCTTACCTTCTCGATCACCGAAAGCTCGGCATTGACCCGGTCGACCGCCGCTCCGAGCGCCCGGATGAAGTCGGGATCCGTCTTCATATGCTCGAAATTGCAGTTGCGGCGGTTGGCGGCGCACCATTCGGCGGACCATTCGGGATCGGGGACGATCAGGCCGACCAGATAGGGTCTCTTGTCGCCGACGACCATCGCCTGGACGATCTCGGGCTGGAGCGTGAGCATCCCCTCGACCTTGGCGGGAGCGACATTGTCGCCCTTGTCGAGGATGATGATGTCCTTCTTGCGGTCGGTGATGACGATCCGGCCCTTCGCGTCGATATGGCCGACGTCGCCGGTGTGGAGCCAGCCGTCGATCAGGGTCCGCGCGGTCTGGGCCTCGTTTCGCCAATAGCCCTGCATGACGAGCTCGCCCTGGACGAGGATCTCGCCGTCCTCGGCGATCCTCACCTCGGTATTCTTCAGCGGCGGGCCGACCGTGTCCATCTTGATCCCGGCGCTCGGGCGGTTGCAGCTGATCACCGGAGCCGCCTCGGTCTGGCCATAGCCCTGGAGCAGAGTAAGGCCGAGCGAATGGAAGAAGATGCCGACTTCCGGATTGAGCGGTGCTCCGCCCGACACCATCGCCTTGATCCGGCCGCCGAAGCGGGCGGCGATCTTCGGCCGAAGGGTTTTGGCGAGGAACAGGTCCATCGGCCGGTCCCAGAGCGGAATCGACCCGCCATAGGCCTTGGTGCCGATCGCGAGAGCGCGCGACAGAAGATAATTGGTGAGCCGTCCCTGCTTCTCGACCTGCTTCAGGATTCGCTGCCGAAGCACCTCGAACAGGCGCGGGACGACGACCATGATGGTCGGCTTCACCTCCTCGATGTTCGAGGCGAGCTTCTCCAGCCCTTCCGAATAATAGATCTGGGCGCCGAGCCCGATCGGGAAGAGCTGGCCACCGCTATGTTCATAGGCATGGCTGGCGGGAAGGAAGGACAGGAACACCTCGTCGCCCCAGCCGAAATCCTCCGAGATGACGGCCGTGCAGCCCTCGACATTGTGGAGCAGGGCGCCGTGATGAAGCATCACTCCGCGCGGGGCGCCGCCGGTGCCCGAGGTGTAGATGATGCAGGCCAGCTCCTCGCGGCTGAAGCCGGCGCCGGCCGCGCAGCCCTCGACATCGGCCGGGCCGGCCGCCGCGAGGTCGGACCAGTCGTGATATCTGACGTTCCCCTCCTGCCCTGAAGGCAGTTTCTCGAGGCCGATCACATGCTCGCAGACCGAGCTCCGTACCGCTGCCGGGAGCAAGGCGCGGGCCAGCTTCTGGGTCGAAACGATGACGGCGCGGGCGCCGCTGTCGTCCATGATGTGCTGGTGATCGCGCTCGGTATTGGTCGTGTAGGTGGGGACGGTGATGCAGCCCGACGCCATGATCGCCAGATCGGAGATCAGCCATTCCGGCCGGTTCTCCGAGACCAGCATGACCCGGTCGCCTTTCCTCAGTCCGAGCGCCCTGATCGACGTCGACAGCCGAGCCACCTGCCTCGCCGCCTCGGCCCAGCTGATCGATCGCCACTCGCCCTTCTGCTTCGCCCACAGAAAGGGCGAATCGCCCTTCTCGGCGGCGCGGGTGAAGAACATCGTCACCAGGTTTGGAAAATGCTCGAGCTGGCGCATCACCCCTCCGAATGGCCGCACGGCTTTGCCGCGTCGGTCGCGCCTTCCTAGCTCCTTCGTCGGCGCCGCGCCACGCCACGTTTTCATCTCTCGTGGACGGGGCGCCGCCGGTTGACTAGGTCCGGTTCGACCAAAAGCTGTGAAGGGCCCGGCATGCTTGTCTATTTGCGTCTGTTCTGGATGGCCGCTCTCCTGTCGCTGGCCGGCTGCGCGGCCTCGACTACGAGCCCGGCCCCCGATTCTTCCGTCGCCGAGCCACGCTCAAGCTTCGTCATCGCCGCCAATCCCCTCGCCGCCGACGCCGGGATGAACGTCCTGCGCCGCGGCGGCAGCGCCGTCGACGCCGCGATCGCGGTCCAGGCGATGCTGTCGCTGGTCGAGCCGCAAAGCTCCGGCCTCGGCGGAGGCGCCTTCATGACCTATTATGACGCCTCGGACCGAAGCGTGAGCGTCTATGACGGGCGCGAGACCGCGCCTGCCGGGGCCACCGCCGACATGTTCCTCGACGATGGTGGCGAACCCCTGTCCTTCGCCACCGCGGTCCTGAGCGGGCGCGCCACCGGCGTTCCCGGGGTCGTCCGGATGCTCGAGCTCGCCCATCGCGAGCATGGCCGGATCGCCTGGAACGGCTTGTTCGCCGATGCCGAGGGAACGGCGCGCGAAGGCTTCATCATCAGTCCGAGGCTGGGAAGGCTCATCGCCGGCAGAAGCCCGCAGAACAGCGCTCCCGACGTCCGCGCCTATTTCGCCGAGGGCGACGGCACCCTGCTCGATACTGGCGATCGCCTGCGCAATCCCGCTTATGCGGAATTTCTCGGTCGCCTCGCCGCCGTCGGCCCTGACGCGCTCTATCGCGGCGCGACCGCCGATCGGATCATCGCCCGAACCCGCGCCGGCCCGCTCCCCGGAACGATGACCCTCGCCGATCTCGCCAATTACCGGGTCGAGAAGCGCGAGCCGCTTTGCCGAACCTATCGAATCCACCTGATCTGCGTTCCGCCGCCGCCGTCGAGCGGAGTCGGCCTTCTTCAGCTGATGCTGATGCTCGAACGGACCGACATTGCGGAGCGGGGTCCGGCCGACCCCCAGGCCTGGTTCCTGTTCGCCGAGGCGAGCCGGCTCATGTATGCCGACCGCGACCTTTATGTCGGCGATCCCGCCTTCGTCCGGGTTCCCGTCCAGGGCCTTCTCGATCCCGCTTATGTGGCCGCCCGGGCCGCCTCGATCGGCGATCGCGGCGGCGTTCCGCGCGTGGCGGGGACTCCGCCCGGCGCCCTCGCGATGGCGCCGGATTCGACTCTCGAGCCGGCCGGCACCACCCACTTCATCGTCGGCGATTCCGACGGCAATGTCGTGTCGATGACGGCGACCGTGGAATCTTTGTTCGGCTCCGGCCGGATGGTCGACGGCTTCTTCCTCAACAACGAGATGACCGATTTCTCCTTCGCGCCGAGAGACTCCTCGGGCCGGCCGGCGGCCAATGCGGTCGCGGCCGGCAAGCGGCCGCGCTCGTCGATGGTTCCGGCGGTGATTCTCGACGGCGAGCGCCGCTGGGTCGGAGCGGTCGGATCACCGGGAGGCAATGCCATTCTCGCTTATGTCGGCAAGGCCCTGGTGGGCGCGATCGACTGGAATCTGTCGATGCAGGACAGCATCGATCTTCCCAACCTCATCGCCCGCGGAGACGCTTATTATGGCGAGGTCGACAGCTTTGCGCCGGGGGTGATCGCGGGCCTTCGCCAGCGCGGAATCGAGGTCCGCCCCGGTCAGGGCGAGGATAGTGGCCTCCACGGCGTGATCCTTCGCGACAGCCGACTCGACGGCGGCGCCGATCGGCGGCGCGAAGGCGTCGTCAGGCTTGAGCGGCTGCCACCGCTTCGGCAATCGACCCGTAGCCGTGCAGCTTCAGAAGGCGCTTCAGCTCGGCGTTGATCCGGCCGGCGATGCCGGGACCTTCATAGACCAGGACCGTGTAGAGCTGGACCAGGCTGGCGCCGGCCCGGATCCGATCGAAGGCATCGACGCCATTGTCGATTCCGCCGGCGGCGATCAGCGGAAGCGCCCCGCCGGTTGCCCGGCGAAAGTCGCGAAGCCGTTCGAGCGCGAGCGCCTTTAGCGGCAGCCCGGAAAGGCCGCCCGCTTCGCCGCGATGGGCCGACTGGAGCGGCGGCCGGCTGATCGTCGTGTTGCCGACGATCAGGGCGTCAACCTTGCGGTCGATCGCGACCGAGGCGACCGCGTCGATTTCGGCGGAATCGAGATCGGGTGCGACCTTGAGGAAGATCGGCGTTCGGCTCGTGTCGCGGGCCTCCATCACGGCAGCGAGAAGCTCGTCCAGCGCCGCTCTGTCCTGGAGCGCCCGAAGACCGGGCGTGTTGGGCGACGAGATGTTGACGGTGAGATAGTCGGCATGGTCGCGCATCGCCCCGACTCCGGCGACATAATCCTTGATCCGGTCGGTGCTGTCCTTGTTGGCGCCGATATTGGCGCCGACCGGCGCCGGCCCGCCCCGCCGAAGCCGGCGGATCGCTTCGGCCTGTCCGCGATTGTTGAAGCCCATCCGGTTGATCACCGCCCGATCCTCGACGAGCCGGAACAGGCGCGGCTTGGGATTGCCCTGCTGCGGTCTGGGAGTCAGCGTTCCCACCTCGACGAAGCCGAATCCGAAGCCCAGCATCTGGCGCCAGACCTCGGCGTCCTTGTCGAAGCCGGCCGCGAGGCCGACCGGATTGGGGAAGAGAAGTCCGGCCAGGTCCACCGCCAGCATTGGGTCGCGCGCCGGAGGGAGCCCTGCCGGAACCAGCTTCAGCGCCCGGATCGTCAGTCGGTGCGCACGCTCCGCGTCGAGCGCGAAGGCGAAGGGGCGAAGAAGGGGATAAAGCGCCATGGCCGGGCCATAGCCTCATGCCGCACGGGTTTCAGCATCCAGTTTGGAGCGTGCCGGCAATGACGAGCCGCTCGGCGACGGTTTCGGCCGCAACCGAGGTTGATTCCAGCCTTCCGAAAGACCAAATGCCAATCGGAACGAATCGATCTTATTAGCGCGATGGTGGTGATATCCGCCCGGATCGCGACAGAAGAGAGCTTATGCGCCTGACTTCCCTTGCCGATTATGCCGTCGTGATGATGGCCGCCGCGGCCCGCCACCCGGCCGGGGTACGGCTCAGCGCGACCTTGCTCGCCGAGGAAACCGGAGTGCCGCTGCCGACCGCCCAGAAGCTGACGGGACGGCTCGCCGCCGCCGGCCTGCTCGAGACCGCGCGCGGCACTGGCGGTGGCTTCCGACTTGCTCGAGCCGCGCCCGAGATCAGCCTCGCCGACATCGTCGAGGCGGTCGAGGGCCCGATCGTCATGACCAGCTGCGTCGACACGGAGCGGCACGATTGCGCGCTCGAGGGCGCCTGCCAGGTCCGGCCGCACATGGGCGTCGTCAACGGGGCGATCAGGGGCGCGCTCGCCTCGGTCTCGCTCCAGAGCCTCGCGGCGGAGGTGCGCCGATGAGCAGCGAAGACACCGGCGTCCGCAACCGCGAAGCCCAGGAGGCGGTCGACCGCGCCTCGACCTACGAATGGGGCTTCACTTCCGACATCGAGCAGGAGTTCGCGCCCAAGGGCCTGAACGAGGACACGATCCGCTACATCTCGGCCAAGAAGAATGAGCCGGAATGGATGCTTGAATGGCGGCTCAAGGCCTATCGCGTCTGGTTGACGATGGAGGAGGTGAGCTGGGCCAAGCTCGACATTCCGACGATCGATTTTCAGGACGCTTATTATTACGCCGAGCCGAAGCAGAAGCCGACACTGAAGTCGCTCGACGAGCTCGATCCGGAGATCCGCCGGACCTATGAGAAGCTCGGAATCCCGATCGAGGAGCAGAAGGTGCTCGCCGGGGTCGAGGGCGCGCGGAAGGTCGCGGTCGACGCCGTGTTCGACAGCGTCTCCGTCGCCACCACGTTCCGCGAGGAGCTCAAGAAGGCGGGGGTCATCTTCCTCTCCATCTCCGAGGCGATCCGCGAATATCCCGATCTCGTCCGCAAATATCTCGGCTCGGTGGTCCCGCAGCGCGACAATTACTTCGCCTGCCTGAACAGCGCCGTCTTCTCCGACGGTACCTTCGTCTATGTTCCGGAGGGCGTCCGCTGCCCGATGGAGCTGTCCACCTATTTCCGTATCAACGCCGCCAATACCGGCCAGTTCGAGCGCACCCTGATCGTCGCCGACAAGGGCAGCTACGTCTCCTATCTCGAGGGCTGCACGGCGCCGATGAGGGACGAGAACCAGCTCCACGCGGCGGTCGTCGAGCTCTACGCCCATGACGATGCCGAGATCAAATATTCCACCGTCCAGAACTGGTATCCGGGCGATGCCGAGGGGAAGGGCGGGATCTATAATTTCGTCACCAAGCGGGCGATGTGCGCCGGAGCCCGCTCCAAGGTGAGCTGGACCCAGGTCGAGACGGGCTCGGCGATCACCTGGAAATATCCGTCCTGCATCCTCAAGGGCGAGAGCAGCGTCGGCGAATTCTATTCGGTCGCCCTGACCAATAATCGCCAGCAGGCCGATACCGGCACCAAGATGGTCCATATCGGCGCCAACAGCCGCTCGACGATCGTCTCCAAGGGGATCAGCGCCGGCCGGTCGAACAACACTTATCGCGGCCTCGTCCGGGTCAATAATGGCGCCGAAAATGTCCGCAACTTCACCCAGTGCGACAGCCTGCTGCTCGGCGACAAATGCGGCGCCCACACCGTCCCCTATATCGAGGTCCGAAATCCGACCGCTCAGATCGAGCATGAGGCGACGACCTCGAAGATCAGCGACGACCAGCTCTTCTACGCGATGTCGAGAGGCCTCAACGCCGAGGATTCGGTGGCCCTGATCGTCAACGGCTTCGCCCGCGAGGTCCTTCAGCAGCTGCCGATGGAGTTCGCCGTCGAGGCGCAGAAGCTGCTCGGCATCAGTCTCGAGGGAAGCGTCGGATGAGGCTCCTTCGTGCCATGTTGCCGTTGCTCGCCGGGTTCGGCGCAGCTTCTGCCCCGGCCCAGGAGCGATGCACGCTCGCGGAATATCGGCCACCGGCAGAGATCGCCGACCAGATGCGGGCCTATCTCGTCTGCGGCCTTCTCCAGGGACGCGACGGACATTTCACGACCCAGCTGAACGGCGAGTCCGCGTCCATTCGAGGCGGCGATCCGGGTTCTTGCGATCGGCTCCGGCTCCAGGCGATAGATCGGTCCGAATTGCAGTTGGAGAACGAGATTCCGGTCGACCATGTCCGGCGGGCGTTCGTCGCGAACGAATTCGAAAAGGCGGACCTCTTTTTGCAGGCCGCCGCCCGTTCGAACGATCTGGCCGTCGGCCAAGAGGCGCAATCGCCGCAATGCAGGATTTCCAATGCTGAAAATCGATAATCTTCACGCCGTCGTCGACGGCAAGCCGATCCTCAAGGGCATCTCGCTCGAGCTGAATCCCGGCGAGATCCACGCGATCATGGGGCCCAACGGATCGGGCAAGTCGACCCTGTCCTACGTCCTCGCCGGCCGGCCCGGCTATGAGGTGACCGAGGGATCGGTGTCGCTCGACGGCGAGGATCTGCTCGAGCTCGAACCGCACGAACGGGCGGCCAAGGGCCTGTTTCTCGGCTTCCAATATCCGGTCGAGATTCCCGGCGTCTCCAACGTCCAGTTCCTTCGCACCGCCTTGAATGCCCAGCGCAAGGCACGCGGCGAGGCCGAGCTCTCGGCCGGCGAGTTCCTCCGGATCGCCCGCGAGCAGGCCGGAGCGCTCGGCTTCGACATGGACATGATGAAGCGCGGCGTGAACGTCGGCTTCTCCGGCGGCGAGAAGAAGCGCAACGAGATGGTCCAGATGGGGATCATCGACCCCAGGCTGGCGGTGCTCGACGAGACCGATTCCGGCCTCGACATCGACGCCCTTCGAGTGGTCGGCACCGGAATCAACCGGATCATGCGAAGGCCCGACAAGGCGGTGCTTCTGATCACCCACTACCAGCGGCTTCTCGACCTGGTGGAGCCGGATTTCGTCCACGTCCTCGCCGGCGGCCGGATCGTTCGTTCCGGCGGCCCGGAACTGGCGGTCGAGCTCGAGCGGGAAGGCTATGGCGCGATGGCGGAGATATTGGCTTGAACGCGATATCCGCCCTTCAGCTGCCGTCGAACCGAAGCGAAGGCTGGCGGTGGAGCGATCTTTCGGCTCTGCCGCTACTGGCCGAGCAGGTGCCGACGGGCCTGATCCCCGGCACCCTCCCCTGGATCGACATTCCCGGCCCGCGCCTGCTGTTCGTCGACGGCCGGCTCGACGAGGGCCGAAGCACGCCTGGTCCCGTCGGACTCGGCGAAGTCGACGTCGAGGCCGCCGATCACCCGCTTGGCCGTCAGGCCGGCCGTCGCGGGTGGAGGCTGGAGCTCGGCCGCGATCACGCCACCGCCGATCCGGTCCAGATCGTCCATGTGACGACCGGCGCCGCCGATCACCTCGGCGCCGAGATCGCCCTCGACGACGGGGCTCAGGCCTCGGTGGTGGAGACGTTCATCGGCACCGGCTGGACCAATCGCCTCTCCTCGACCCGCTTGGGCAAGGGCGCACGGCTCATGCTCAACCGGCGCGCACTTGGTGAAACCGGCTTCGTCAGCCTCACCGACCGCGCCGAAGTTGGCGAGGGCGCCAGCTTCGTCTCCGTCATTCTCGGCGCGGGCGGGCGCGACACGCGCCTCGACGCCGCGATCACCCTTATCGGCGAGGAGGCCTATGCCGAAGCGGCCGGAGCGCTTCTCGCCCGCGGCCGCCAGCGTCATGACGCCAATCTCGTGCTTCGCCACGAGCAGCCGAACGGCATGAGCCGGCAGGTCTGGCGCTCAGTCGCCGACGACAAGGCCGCCTGCTCGGTCGCCGCCCGGGTCGAAGTCGCGCGCGACGCCCAGAAGACCGACGGCGAGCAGTCGCTGAAGGGAATCCTGCTTTCGCGCGGCGCCACGATCAACGCCAAGCCGGAGCTCGAAATCTTCGCCGACGATGTCAAATGCGCCCATGGCGCGACCGTCGGCGAGCTCGATCGAAATTCGCTCTTCTACCTGGAAAGCCGGGGAGTCGCTCCCGACGAGGCCAAGGCGCTGCTGACCCGTGCCTTCGTCGCCGACGCTCTCGACCGGATCGGCGAGGAGGAGGTGAAGGCCCATTTCTATGCCGACGCGGAAGACTGGTTCGGTGGAGACAGGAAGGACTGATGGACGTCGCTTCGACCACCCGTCCGCTCGACTGGCTCGCCGATTTCCCGGCGATCCCGGAAGGCTGGGCCTATCTCGACAGCGCCGCCACCGCGCAGAAGCCGCGGCCGGTGATCGAGGCGATCGGCCGCGCCTATGCCGAGACCTATGCCACCGTCCATCGCGGCGTCTATCAGCGATCGGCGGAGATGACCCTGGCGTTCGAGGCGAGCCGCGAGCGTAGCGCCCGGTTCATCGGCGCCGCATCGGCGGAGGAGATCGTCTTCGTCCGCGGCGCCACCGAAGGGATCAACCTCGTCGCCCAGAGCTGGGGCGGAGCGAATTTGAAGCCCGGCGATCGGATCATGCTGTCGACGCTGGAGCATCACAGCAATATCGTGCCCTGGCAGATGATCGCCGATCGCACCGGCGCCGCGATCGACGTCGCGCCGCTCACCGCCGATCACCGGATCGATCTCGACCAGATGGCGGCGATGCTGACCGATCGTCACAAATTGGTGGCGCTCGCCCATATCTCGAACGTCCTCGGCTCGGTGCTCGACGCCAAGCGCGCCGCCGATCTGGCCCATCGGGCCGGCGCTTTGCTCCTTCTCGACGGCTGCCAGGCGGTGCCGCGAATGGCAGTCGACGTCGCCGAGCTGGATTGCGATTTCTACCTCTTTTCCGGCCACAAGCTGTACGGACCGACCGGGATCGGCGTGCTCTGGTCGCGCCTCGATATCCTCGAAGCGATGCCGCCCTGGCAGGGCGGCGGAGCGATGATCGACAAGGTCAGCTTCGATCGAACGACCTACGCGCCGCCGCCGGCGCGGTTCGAGGCCGGAACGCCTCACGTCGTCGGCGTGATCGGCCTTCATGCCGCGATCGACTATGTCGACGGGATCGGCCTCGATCGCATCGCCGCCCACGAGGCGGCTCTGGTCCGCGAGACGCGCGAGGCGCTGTCGTCGCTGAACAGCGTCCGGCTGTTCGGACCCGAGGACAGCGCCGGCATCGTCAGCTTCGCCGTCGAGGGGGTGCATCCGCACGATGTCGGCACCATATTGGACGAGAGCAGGGTCGCGATCCGCGCCGGCCACCATTGCGCCCAGCCGCTGATGGCCGAGCTGGGCGTCGATGCCACGGCTCGGGCAAGTTTCGGGGTCTATAATGGACGCAGGGACGTCGAGGCGCTGGTGCGCGGGATCGAGCGCGTGACTCGGATTTTCGGATAGGAATGGCCTGGTGAACGAGCAGAGGAAGATCGAGACTGAGGAAGTGGAGGGCGTCGCCCCTCCGCCCAAGGCGCGAGTCGGCGACGCGATCGACGGCGACGGCGTTGCCGCGACCTTCGCCCGCAAGCGCGACTATCTCGACGGCTTCCTCGCCCAGCAGCCGAGGCCGGCCGAACCGGCTCCGGGCGATCCGGGCGGCGATCTCTACGAACAGGTGATCGAGGCGCTCAAGGAGATTTACGATCCCGAGATTCCGGTCAACATCTACGATCTCGGCCTCATCTACCACGTCGAGATCACGCCGGAGCATCATGCCCGGGTAAAGATGACCCTGACCACTCCGCACTGCCCGGTCGCCGAATCGATGCCCGGCGAGGTCGAGCTTCGAGTCGGCGCGGTGCCCGGGATCGGCGACGCGGAAGTCGAGCTGGTCTGGGACCCGCCCTGGGATCCGCAGCGGATGAGCGACGAAGCCAAGCTCGAACTGGGAATGCTATGAACTCCGAGACGAAGATCCGTACCCGCCCTGCGGCGGTGACCCTGACTCCGGCCGCCGAGGCGCGAATCGCCGAACTGATGGGCAAGGCGCCCGAGGGCGCGATCGGCGTCAAGCTGTCGACCCCGCGCCGCGGCTGCTCGGGCCTCGCTTATTCGGT
>CBIGXQ010000020.1:0-24948 GCA_966193865.1 uncultured Sphingosinicella sp.
GCTGATCCGGAGGATCGCCTTCCTCGCCGCCTTGCCCGCTTCGTGGAGTTCACTAGATAGAGCCCAAGCGAAGGAACCGCCGATGGCCGAACAGGACAGCGACAAGCAGCCGGCCGCCTCCGCGGCCGCCCCTTTCCCGACCCTCGAGGAGCTCCAGCACTGGACCTTCGTCATGGGACGGGCCCAGCAGATGATGATGGAGCATCTCGCCGCCCAGATCGGCGACTCGGCGGCGCAGATTCCGCAAGATCCGGCAAAGGTGGCCGCGTCCTGGCCGGGCATGAACCTGTTCGCCGATCCCGCCGCGATCGCCCGCCAGCAGGCGGAGCTCTGGTCCGAGGGCCTGTCGATCTGGCAGCGAGCGCTCGGATTCGCCGAGCCCAGGGACGAGCTTCGCCAAAAGGCCGACCAGGACCGGCGCTTCGCCGCTCCCGAATGGCGCGACAATCCCCTGTTCGACACGATCCGCCAGACCTATCTGCTCGTCTCCGAGCGGCTTCTCGGCTCGGTCGACGCGATCGAAGGGCTGGACCCGGCGACCCGCGAGAAGCTGAGATTTTCGACCCGGGCCTTCGTCGACGCGATGGCACCGAGCAATTTCGCTTTGACCAACCCTCAGGTGCTCGAACGGGCCATCGAGACGAAGGGCGAGAGCCTGCTCAACGGCCTCGACCATATGCTCAAGGATCTCGGCAAGGGCCAGCTCACCCATAGTGATCCGGAGGCGTTCGAGGTCGGCCGAAACATCGCCGTCACCCCCGGCAAGGTGGTCAAGCAGACCCGGCTCTACCAGCTGATCCAATACAGCCCGACCACCGACAAGGTGCTCGAGACACCCCTCATCATCTTCCCGCCGTGGATCAATCGCTTCTACATCCTCGATCTCAACCCGAAGAAGAGCTTCATCCGCTGGGCGGTCGACCAGGGCCTTACCGTCTTCATCGTCTCCTGGAAGTCGGCGGACGAGAGCCTCGCCGATCTGACGATGGACGATTATGCGCTGGCCCAGGCGGAAGCGATCGACACCGTTCGCGACGCCCTCGACGTCCCGAGCGTCCATGCCATCGGCTATTGCGTCGCCGGAACCTATCTCGCCGCGACCCTCGCCTTGCTCGCGGCCCGAGGCGAGGCCGGGAAGGTCGCAAGCGCCACCTTCTTCACCGCTCAGGTCGATTTTTCCGAAGCCGGCGATCTCAAGCTGTTCCTCGGCGACGAGCAGATGGAGATGATCCGGCAGCTCAGCGCCGAGCATGGCTATCTCGACGGCCGCTACATGGCCGCGACCTTCAATCTGCTTCGCGGTCGAGACCTGATCTGGAACTATGTCACCAACAATTACCTGCTCGGCCAGGACTATCCCCAGTTCGATCTTCTCCACTGGAATTCGGACACGACCAACCTGCCTGCCCGCTGGCACCAGGCCTATCTCCAACAGCTCTATCGCGAGAACAAGCTCGTCCAGCCGGGCGCGATCAGCATCGACGGAACAGCGATCGACCTGCGCAAGGTAGCGACCCCGACCTATGTCCAGGCCGGCCGGGAGGACCATATCGCTCCGCCGCAGAGCGTCTGGAAGATCACCCATCATTTCGCCGGCCCGATGCGCTTCGTCCTCGCCGGCTCCGGCCATATTGCCGGCGTCGTCAACCCGCCCGAAGCCCAGAAATACCAATATTGGACCAACGAGGAGAAGGTCGACAGTCTCGAGCAGTTCATTGCCGGCGCGACCGAGACGAAGGGAAGCTGGTGGCCCGACTGGATCGGCTGGATCCGCGGCATCTCGGACAAGGAGGTGCCGGCGACTGGCGCCCGAAGGCCCGGCGAAGGCAAGCTGGAGGCGATCGAGGACGCTCCGGGCAGCTATGTGAAAGCCCGCTGACGAACTGGCTTTCTTCCAAAGCCGGACGCTCATTGTTGCACTGCACAATATTTCTCTTGAAATCGCGCCGGCCCTCGCTTATTTGCTGCACTGCAACAAACGAGGAGCTGCGCCAATGGCCGATCAGACCGCCAATGAAGTGACCGACACCGCCAAGGCCGCGGTCGCTCAGGCGCCTGCCAAGGCGCCCGCCGCCGAGACGGTTGCGGAGCCGAAGGCCGAAGCCGCTCCGGCGAAGGCCGAGCCCGCCAAGGCCCCCGTCGCCAAGGCCTCGGTCGCCAAAGCCCCGGTCGCGAAGGCTGCTTCAGCCTCCGCTCCGGCCAAGCGCGCGGTCCGCAAGCCGAAGACGAAGCGAATCAAGGCGGCCAAGCCGGCAAGGAAGCCGACCGTCGCCGTCAACACGAAGCCGGCAGCCAAGCCGGCCACCCCATCGAGGAAGCCGGCTCGCGCCGGCACCAACCGCAAGACTGAAGGAGTAGTCATCATGACCAAGCAGACCAAGCAGACGGTCGACGCCGGCCTGTTCGCCGCCGACCAGTTCAAGGGCGTCTTCGGCGACGTCAACGAGCGCGCCAAGGCGGCCGCCGAGCGTTCGGCCAAGGTTGCCGAAGAGCTCGCCGACCTGACCCGCGGCAATGTCGAGGCGCTCGTCGCCTCCTCGAAGATCGCCGCCAAGGGCGTCGAGGCGCTGAGCCAGGACGCCGCCGAATATGGCCGCAAGGCTTTCGAGGAAGCTTCGGCCACCCTCAAGAACTTCGCCGAAGTGAAGTCGGCCACCGACTTCTTCAAGCTGCAGGGCGACTATGCCCGCGCCGCCTTCGACAATGCGGTCGCCGAGAGCGCCCGCCTGAGCGAGACGGTTCTGAAGCTCGCCGGCGACGTCGCCGAGCCGATCACCAGCCGCTATACCGTCGCGGCCGAGCGCGTGAAGACTCTCGCGGCGTAAGCCTTTCGAGAGTCGGTCGCGCCGACCGTGGAAAAGGGCGGCCCTCCCCTCCCGGAGCGGCCGCCCTTTTTGCGTTCGATCGGGATAGGATCGGCCACCCGGGCGGTTCGATCACTCGAACCGGCGATCCGTCCCCGCATGGGCACCGGTCTTCGACACTCTCGTTCCGCGCTCTTGCGGCAGGCGGGCACCATGCCCTATTTTCGGCGTTGATATGAGCATGATCGAGTCAGTGATTAGAGCGTCGGACGACGATCGCGTGGATGATGACGCCGGCCTCGGCGTCGCCACCAAGACGCGCACCCGAACCAAGACGCCGTCGCCCTACAAGGTGCTGATGCTGAACGACGATTATACCCCCATGGAGTTCGTCGTTCACGTCCTGCAGAGTTTCTTCAGGATGAGCATCGAGGATGCGACTCGGGTGATGCTCCATGTCCACCAGCGCGGTGTCGGCGTGTGCGGCATCTTCCCCTACGAGGTTGCGGAGACGAAGGTGGCGCAGGTGATCGAATTCGCGCGCCAGAACCAGCACCCGCTCCAATGCACGCTGGAGAAAGCCTGAGTTCCAGGCTTCCGGTAGCCGGGGCCGATGGAAACGGCCTTAGCGCGGCGGCGGTAGCCAGCCGGTTTCGAGCAGGTCGCGGTCCGAATAATTGGCGTCGGCGCAAAGCCGCTTTTCGTCCACCACCTGGACATGGCCGCCGCCGTTGCGCGAGATGATCCCGTCCTCGACCAGGCTTCGCACCATTCGGTTGACGTGGACCGCGGTGAGGCCGGTGGCGTCGCCGATTTCCTCCTGGGTCAGCGGCAGCTGGAACCTGCCCTCCTCGGCGAGGCCGAGAGTCTTCAGCCGCATGTAGAGCTCGCACAGCAGGGAGGAGACTCGAGCGCGGGCCGAGGTGCGGCCGATCGACGCCAGCCGGTCGGCGAGCGAGACCCGATCGGCGACGGTCAGCGCCAGGATCATCGACGCAAGACGCGGATGATCGCCGATCAGCGCCGCGAGCCGCTCCCGGCTGAACGGGCAAAGGATGGCGTCCGTCACCGCGGTCACCGTCTCCGGAGCGCGCGGGAAGGCGAGCAGGGGCAGGCCGAGAAGATCGCCCTGGAAATGGAAGCGCATGATCTGGCGGCTGCCATTGCCGAGCACGACGCTACTGTGAAGCCAGCCGCGGCGGACGATGAAAAGCTCTCGGGGCTTCTCGTTCTCGGCGATGACGACGGTACCGCGCCGAAAGGAGCGATCATGCTCCTCGAGCGAATCCAGCGCCTCCCGTTCGGAGGAGGACAGCCGGATGTGGCGGCCGAGCCGCTCAGCTAGACAACTTCCCCCCAAACGCAGAACCCCCGGTACGCCTTCGTACTCGGCGCTGATATTAGGCCAAATTATCCCATGCTGCGCTAATCGAAATCAAGAGCTTCGAAGCCGCCGCTTTTTTTGCCGCCTCGATTTTCGGGCGAGTGTCATTGTCCGAGAGCCTTTGGCATCGTGACCGTTGCGAGCGACGGGCCCACCCCCTAAGGGCGGGCGATGGACAGGATCATCATCCGGGGCGGCCGGCCGCTGAAGGGCAAGATCGTCATTTCGGGGGCGAAGAATGCGGCTCTGACGCTTCTGCCGTGCGCCCTGCTGACCGACGAGCCGCTGACTCTTCGCAACCTGCCGAGGCTCGCCGACGTCGACAGCTTCGGCCACCTGTTGAACCAGCTCGGCGTCTCGACCACCATCGAAGGGTCCAAACCCGACGATTTCGGGCGGGTGATGACCCTTCGCGCTTCGACGATCACGTCGACGGTCGCGCCCTACGACATCGTCCGGAAGATGCGCGCCTCGATCCTGGTGCTCGGCCCGTTGCTTGCGCGAACCGGCGAAGCCACGGTTTCACTGCCTGGCGGCTGCGCGATCGGCACCCGTCCGATCGATCTTCACCTCCGCGCGCTCCAGGCGCTCGGAGCGGAGATCGAGCTCACCGCCGGCTATGTGAAGGCGATCGCGCCCAAGGGCGGCCTGACCGGCGGCAAGATCAGCTTCCCGACCGTTTCAGTAGGAGCGACCGAGAATGCGCTGATGGCGGCGGTTCTGGCGAACGGCACGACGGTGATCGAAAATGCGGCTCGCGAGCCGGAAATCACCGATCTCGCCCAGTGCCTGATCGCGATGGGCGCCGAGATCGAGGGGCTGAAGAGCGATACGCTGACCGTCCACGGCAAGGAGGAGCTCCACGGGGCAACCTACCAGGTCATGCCCGACCGGATCGAGGCGGGCAGCTATGCCTGCGCCGCGATGATCACCGGCGGCAGCCTCGAGCTGGTGGGCGCTCGCGACGATTCGATGCACGCTATCCTGTCCGGCCTCGCCGACGCCGGCGCGATCGTCGAGTTCAAGCCGAAGAGCGTGAAGATCATGTCGGACGGCAAGATCCGGCCGCTGTCGCTGTCGACCGCGCCCTTCCCCGCCTTTCCGACCGACATGCAGGCCCAGTTCATGGCGATGCTGAGTCTCGCCGACGGCACCAGCCTGCTCACCGAGACGATCTTCGAGAATCGCTACATGCACGTGCCGGAGCTTCACCGCATGGGGGCCGACATCGAGGTCCGCGGCCGCTCCGCCGTGGTGCGCGGAGTCGACAAGCTCGTCGGAGCGCCGGTGATGGCGACCGACCTGCGCGCCTCGATGAGCCTGGTCATCGCCGGCCTCGCGGCCGAAGGCGAAACCCAGGTCCACCGAGTCTATCATCTCGACCGTGGCTATGAGCGGCTCGAGGAGAAGCTCCAGGCGGTCGGCGCCGACATCGAACGGGTCAGCGACGGCTGACGCCACGGCCTGGAGCAGGACAGGCTCTAATCGACCTCGGTCAGCTGGCGTTCGCCGCCCAGCTTGTGGACCCGGCCCCGGCGCATCACGAAGCTGACATTTTCGAGCAGCCGCACATTCTCGGTCGGGTCACCGACGACCGCGATGATGTCGGCCTCCTTGCCCGGCTCGATCGTCCCGATCCGGTCCTCGCGTCCGAGCAATGTGGCGGCTCCGACGGTTGCCGAACGGATCGCTGCGGCAGGCGACATGCCGTTGCGCACCATCAGCGCAAATTCCTGGGCATTGTCGCCGTGACGGCTGACCCCGGTGTCGGTGCCGAAGGCGATATTGACCCGCTCGCGCAACGCTCGGGCGAAGCTTCGCTCGGCATTCCCGGCCGCTTCTCGCGCCTTTTCCATCTGGGCAGGGGTCAAGGCGCCGCGCTCGCCGTCGGCGAGGGCCGCGGCCGGCGCGAGCAGGGTGGGCACGTAATAAGCGCCGGTCCGGCGGTAGAGATCGAAGGTACGATCGTCCGTAAAGGTACCGTGCTCGATCGAGTTCACGCCCGCTTCGAGGGCCGCGTTGATGCCGTCGACGCCGTGGGCGTGGGCGGCGACCCTTCGGCCGAAGGTGTGGGCGGTCTCGACGACGGCTCGCATCTCGTCCGCCATCATCTGCTGGCTGAGTCCGCCAGGAACGTTGCTGAGGACTCCGCCGGTGGCGGCGAACTTGATCACTTCGGCGCCGCGCGAGATCTGCTCGCGGACCGCCCGGCGGCAATCGTCGGGCCCGTTGCAGGTATTGATCGTCTGCGGCTCGTAGATTCCGGTGAGGTCGCGGTTGAGGCCGTTGACGTCGCCATGGCCGCCGGAGACCGAGATCATCGAACCGGCCGCGACGATCGTCGGCCCGGCGAACTGGTCGGCGTTGATCGCGTCCCGAAGCGACATGATCGTTCGCGGATCGGCGCCGAGGTCGCGAACGGTGGTGAAGCCGGCGAGCAGGGTCCGGCGGGCGTTGAGAAGAGCCGTATAGGCCTCGTCCTCATAATCGCGGAACGGCGCCTGAAGGCGAGCCTGAAGGCGATCGTCGAGCCCCTCGAGGTGCACGTGCATGTCGATCAGCCCGGGAAGAACGTAGCTGTTGCGGAGATCGACGACGCGGGCGCCCGGGACGTCGACATAGCCGTCGCGGATCTCGGCGATCCGGCCGCCCCGGACGACGATGCTCGCTTCCCGGCGCGGCGCCTCGCCGGGAACCGCCAGCAGCGTTCCGGCATGGACCACCGTGACCGGTTCGGGCTGAGCCGCCGGCGCTGCCGGGCCCTGGGCAGATGCGGTGACGGGCGAGGCGAGCGCGAAGGCGCAAGCGGCGGCGAGCCTGACGGCGAGCTTCATGGCGATTCTTCCCCCTGTTGCGGACCGCACAAGAACCCAGCCGAGGCGTCAGTTCAACCCTCTTTTCAGGCAAGGCGTCAGAGGGCGACTTCGGCTGTGTGGATCGCGAGGCCGACAAGCCCGCCGACGAGGGTGCCGTTGATCCTGATATATTGAAGGTCGCGGCCGACTGCGCCTTCGAGGCGGTCGGAGACGGTTCGGGCGTCCCAGGCACGCACCGTTTCGGAGACGAGCTTGACGATGTTGCCGCCATAGGAGGCGACGATCCCGCCCGCGGCCCGGCGGGCGAATTGATTGATGGCTTTCTTCAGGCGGGGCTCCTTCTGGAGCGTCTCGCCGAGCTGTCGGAGCGCCTCGCCGAATTTCCCGGCCAGCGCCGCATCGGGGTCGCGCGCGGAGCGAAGCAGCCCGGCCCGGCTATTCTCCCAGACGCCGCCGATCCATTTACCGACCGCCTCGTTGTCGATCATCTCTTCCTTCCAGGATTCGACCTTGGCGCGGGTCTCGGGATCATGCTGCAGATTGTGAGCGAGGCGGGCGAGTCCTTCCTCGGCCTTGGCCCGGAGCGGGTGCGCCGGATCGACGGCCATGTCGATCGTCAGCCGCCTCAGTCCGTCGATGATCGCCTCGGCGAGCTTCTCGTCCAGGCCGGCGAGGCGGAGGATCCAGCCGGCGCGCTGGTGGACCATGTTGCGGATGATGTCCTCGTTCGCGTCGAGGGTGCGGCCGGCCCAGGTGACGATGGCGTCCACCACCGGAACATGCCGTTCCTCGGTGATCGCCGCCGCCATCGTCTGCCCGAGCAGGGGAGAGATCTCGATCGCCCGCATCCGGGCGGCGACGGCGCTCTTCACCATTCCGCCGAGCTTCTCCTCGTCGAGCGCCTCGAGAATGTCGGCCAGGAGCCGCGAGCCGCCTTCGCGAAGCCGCCCTTCGCTCGGCGGGCTGGCGAGGAAGCGTCCTACGGCACCGGCGACGTCGACCTGGCGCATCCGCCGGGCGACCACCGAAGGGGTGAGGAAATTGTCTCGAAGGAAGGTGGCGAGGGCGTCGCCGATCCGGTCCTTGTTGCGCGGAATGATCGCCGTGTGCGGGATCGGCAAACCGAGCGGGTGGCGGAACAAGGCGGTGACCGCGAACCAGTCGGCGATCCCGCCGACCATCGCCGCTTCGGCGAAGGCGCGGACGAAGCCCCAGGCGGGATGAAGCTCGGCCAGATGGGTCGCCGAGATGAACAAGGCCGCCATTCCGGCGAGCATCGCCGTCGCCAGTACGCGCATGCCGCGGACGCCACGCTGGCTCGGGTTGAAGCGGCTAAGGCCCGTCCTGTCGAGGAGGCTCATGCCCGATGAATAGCCGGCGGCGAGGTTGGTTCAACCTCGCCGCCAATCTCTGGCCTATTCCGCCGGCTGAGCCGCGGCAGGGCCATGGTCCTGCGGGCCGCGATAGGTGAGCACTCGCCGGAACTTCGGCGTCAGCCACTTTTCGAAGCTGTCGGCGAGACTGAAGGTAGCCGGCACAAGCACCAGGGTCAGCAATGTCGACAGGAGGAGACCGCCGATCACGACCACCGCCATCGGCGCCCGCCAGCTCGCGTCGCCCTCGAGCGACAAGGCGGTCGGGACCATGCCGGCGACCATCGCCATCGTCGTCATGACGATCGGCTGGGCGCGCTTGTGGCCGGCGTCGAGAATGGCCTCGTCCTTCGGAACGCCCTTGGCCATCTCCTCGATGCTGAAATCGAGCAGCAGGATCGAGTTCTTGGCGACGATCCCGAACAGCATCAGGATCCCGATCAGGACCGGCATCGACACGGCGTGGCCGGAAATGAGGAGGGCGATGAAGCCGCCCAATGGGGCGAGCAGGAGCGAACCCATGTTCACGAACGGCGCCATCAGCCTCTTGTAGAGGAGAACCAGCACCGCGAAGACCAGGAACGTGCCCGAGACGAGGGCGCCCATGAATTCGGACATGAGCTGCGCTTCCTCGCGCTGCTGGCCGGACCGGGCCCGTTCCACCCCCTCGGGGAGGTTCTGAAGGATCGGCAGCTGCTCGAGGATCGCGTCATAATCGACGACTCCGGGCGCAAGGTCCGCGCCGACCATGATCCGCCGTTCCTGATTGATCCGCTGGATGGTCGAGGGCCCTGCGCCGAAGCTGATCTCGGCGATCACCTTCAACGGAACGGAGCCGCCGCTCGTCGTCGGAACCGGCAGATTCTCGATCGTCGACAGATTCTGACGTGAGCTTTCGGTCAGTGCGACGCGAATCGGCACCTGGCGATCGGAGAGCGAGAATCGGGCGCTCGCCTGGTCGATTTCGCCCTGGGTCGCGACCCGGATCGCCTGGCTCATCGCCGCCGTCGTGACGCCCATGTCGGCCATGAGATCGAGCCGCGGCCGGATCGTGATTTCCGGCCGGCGCAGATCGCCGGCGATCCGCGGCGCGCGAAGCTCGGGCCGCTGACGCATCTGCTCGACGAGCTGGAGCGCAGCCGCCTGGAGCTTGCCCGGATCGGAGCTGGCAAGAAGGACGGAGACGTCCCGGCCGCCGACCCGCTGCGAGTTGCGGAAGGAAACCCGCGCGTCGGGAATGTCCTGGAGAAGGGGCTGAACCTCGCGCGTGAATTCCGTGCTGGTTCGTTCGCGTCCTTCTTCCTTGTCCTTCAGCGACACGTAGATCGTCGAATTGCCCGCGCGAACCGATTCGAACGCCGATTCCACGTCCGGCTGGCGAAGAACGACCGCCGCCGCGCGATCGGCGACTTCGCGGGTCTGCTCGAGCGTGACTCCGGGCGGCATTTCCACCGACACCTGGACGGTGTCGTCGTCCGTGTCCGGCTGGAACGTCTTCGGCAACATCATGAAGGTGCCGATCTGGAGCAGGAAGCAGGCCACGCCGATGGCCACGGCCTTCCAGCGGTTTACAAGAGTCCAGCGGAGCAGGCCGAGATAGCGGTCCATCACCCAGCCTTCGCCATGCTTGGCATGGCCCTTCGCCTTCAGGAAATAGGCCGCGATCATCGGCGTGATCATCCGCGCCACGGCAAGGCTGATGAGGACGGTGATGACGATGGTGAGGCCGAAGCTGATGAAGAACTGGCCGATGATCCCGCTCATCATCGACACCGGCAGGAACACCGCGACGATCGAGAAGGTGGTGGCGACGACCGGCAGACCGATCTCGTCGGCCGCGTCGATCGACGCCTGATAGGCCGATTTGCCCATCCGCATGTGGCGGACGATATTCTCGATCTCGACGATCGCGTCGTCGACGAGAACGCCCGCGACGAGGCTCAGCGACAACAGGGTGACCATGTTGAGCGTGAAGCCCAGCATGCCCATGAACCAGAAAGCGGGAATCGCCGAAAGCGGGATGGCGATGGCCGAGATGAGGGTCGCCCGCCAGTCGCGGAGGAACAGGAAGACCACGACCACCGCCAGCAGCGCGCCTTCGATGAGCGCCCGCATCGAGGATTCATACTGCATCTCGATATACTTCACCGGGGTGAAGAGCAGGGTGTAGCTGACCCGGGGATCCTCGGCATGAAGCTCGTCGAGCGCCTTCTGGACGTCGTGATAGACGGTCACGTCCGAATAGCCCTTGGCCTTCTGGATCATGAAGCTGACGACCTGACGGCCGTTCTGGATTCCGTAGGAGGTCTGCTCGGCCCATTGATCGCGGACATTGGCGATCGAGTTCAACCGGATCGTTCGGCCGCCTACGCTGATCTGGCTTTCGCCCAGCTCATGGGCGTTGAGGGCGCTGCCCATCACCCGCACCGACTGCTCGGAGCCGGCGATCTCCGCGCGGCCGCCGGCCGCGTTCAAATTCACCTGGCGCAGCGCCTGGTTGATCTGGGAAGCGGTGACGCCCTGCGCCTGCATGCGAACCGGATCGAGCTCGACCTTGATCTCACGGCTGACGCCGCCGGTGCGGCTCACCACCGCGACGCCCTCGATGCTCATCAGCCGGCGATTGAGCGTGTCGTCGATGAACCAGCTGAGCTGCTCGACGGTCATCGCCGTGCTCTGCGCGGAGAAATAGCCGATCGGCTCGTCGGTAAAGTCGACCCGCTCCACCTGGGGTTCGAGGATGCCCTCCGGCAGATCGCCACGGATTCGGGCGATCGCGTCGCGAACGTCGGAAACGGCGCGATCGACAGGCGTGCCGATCTCGAAGCTGATGAAGGTGTTGCTGTTGCCCTCGCGGATCGACGAGTTGATCTCGTTGACGCCGTTGATCCCGCGAACCGCGGCCTCGACCCGGCGGGTGATCTGGATCTCCAGCTCCGGCGGCGAGGCGCCCGGCTGGCTGATCGACACGTTCGCGGCCGGCGAGGTGATGTCCGGGTTGAGATTGATGTCCATGTCCCGGAAGGCGAACAGGCCCATGGCGAGCAGGAAGGTGAACAGGACGATCGGAATGACGGGATTCCGGATCGCCCATGCCGAGATGTTACGCATCTTGAATCAGCTCCACTGCTTGCCGCCTAGCGGCGGACTCGCCGCTCGGGACGGATTCGCTCGCCGGCATTGAGGAAGGCGCCGGCCGACGCGACGACCTGTTCGTTGCCGCTCAACCCTTCGCCGATGACGACTCCACCATCGGTGACCCGGGCAATCCGGACAGGCCGCCTTACGACCGTGTCGTTGGGGCCGACGATCATCACGTAGGTGCCCGCATCGTCGGTCAGGACCGCCGATTCCGGAAGCAGCGGGGCGGTCGTCGAACCGGCACGGATCTCCACCGAAGCGAAGCCGCCCGGCCTCAGCTCGCGATTATAGGGAACGAGGACCCGGGCCTCGCCCTGACGGGTCTGCGGATCGATGATCGGCGACACCTGCCATACCTGGCCCTGGTAGCTCTGGTCGGACCCGACCGGAGTCACGGTCGCCGGAACTCCGACGCTGAGACGCGCCAGATCCGTCTGCGGAAGGCGAGCAAGCACTTCCATCTCGCCGCCCTGGGCGATCCGGAACAACGGGCCCGATCCGCCGCCGACGACCTGGCCGGCCTCGACGTTGCGGTCGAGGACGAGGCCGGCGGCGGGGGCGCGGACGTCGAGGCGACCGATCCGAGCCCGGCTCGCTCCAAGCTGCGCCTGAGCGACCCGAACCCGGGCCGCCGCCGCGTCGCGGGTGGCCCGCTTGCGGTCGAGATCCGCCTGAGAGATGAAACCGCGCGAGACGAGCGCCTGGGCCCTGTCCAGTTCGCTCTGGGCAAGCCTGAGGTCGGCCCGATTCACCTCGATCTGGGCGGCGAGCTGAGCCGATTCCTGCGACTGGACCGAACGATCGATGATCGCGAGCGTCTGGCCGGCGCGAACCCACTGGCCCGGCTCGGCGAGCACCCGGACGACCTGGCCGCCCTCGCCCGGCACGCCGACGGGAAGATCCCGCCGGGCGGCGAGCGATCCCGTCGCGCTGATCACCGCCGGCACGTCCTGGCGGCCAGGAACGATGACCGTCACCGCGGGCAGCGACTGCCCCTCCTCGCCCGCCGGCGCCGCGGCCTTTTCGCCGCTTCCGCCGAGGAAGAGAACAGCCAGGATCGCGAGCAGGCCGACGACGGCCAGAGCGATGATGATCTGCTTGCGACGCCGGCGGCGCGAGAGGGTCTCCTCATCGACGACCACATCGTCGAGCGCATCGCGGCGCCACTTTGTCGACTCGAAATTCATCGCTTTCATCATCCCCACTCAGACAAGACGGCACTCGACCGCGAGATTGCCGCTGTATTAGCCGAATACATCACTTGGAACAAGCCGAATTACGCGAGGCCACACGGCCACCACTGCGCAATAGGGAACCGGCCCTTACAAGCACGGTTTGGCCTTTACCAAGAGTGAATGTGGGTTTGAGGCGGGAAAAGGAGAAGGTCTTGTCCGAATATATGGCAGATTATGGCTGGCTGGCATGGATCGTCATCGGTCTCGTCGCCGGCGCGATAGCAAAGGCGGTCACTCCGGGCCGCGACCCGGGCGGTTGCCTTGTGACGATGATCATCGGCATTGCAGGAGCGGTCCTCGCCGGATTTCTCGGGCAGCAGCTCGGCTGGTACAGTGCCGGCGAAGGGGCCGGCTTCCTCGCCGCCATCGTCGGCGCGATACTGATCCTGGTGATCTATCGCCTGATCGCCCGGCGCTGATCAAAAAAAAGGGGCCGCCCGGCTTCGGGCGACCCCCTGATTCAACGAAGATCCTTGCTAGCGGATTCGCCCGCGGCGGAAGAGGTTGACGATCGCCAGGAGGACGATCGCGCCGACGAGAGCCACGAGGAAAGACGTGATGTCATCGGGACGCGCCGCTCCGAGATCGCCGCCGCTGAAGACTAATCCACCAAGGAAAGCGCCAACGATGCCGACCACGATGTTGAGCAGGATGCCCTGCTGAGCGTCGGTTCGCATGACCATGCTGGCAAGCCAGCCGATGATGCCCCCGATCACCACCCATATAAGAATGTTAATCATAGCTTCCCTCCTGTCGTTCGGTGCCGACCAACCGAATGGTTACAGCGGCGATCCGACCCATAAGACGCGTCAGCGACGCTCTGGTTCCTGCCACCGGGACGGCGGCTGCAGGTGGAAGAAAGCCCTAGTTCATTTCGGAAGCGTGTTGAAGCCGGGCGAGCCGGGCTTCGAGCGCGATCAATATTTCTGCTGGCGTTCGTAGAGCGAGCGATAATGCTGGATTCGGGTGACCCGGAGGCCGGGCATGCCGGACCGATCGACCGCGCGCTGCCAGCCGGCGAATTCCTCGAGGGTGAGGCCGTAACGCTCGCAGGCCTCGTCGACCGTGAGAAGGCCGCCATTGACCGCCGACACGACTTCCGCCTTGCGCCGAACGACCCAGCGGGTGGTGCCCGGGGGCGGCAGAGTCTCGACCGTCAGTGGTTCGCCCAAGGGGCCGATCACGTGAGCGGGGCGGATTTTCTGGTTCTCGATCATTCCTACCTCAAATTGCGCAAAATGCCGGCCGCGCTGCCGTTGACCCAGCCTCTTTAACGGCCGAGCGTTGAAGGAAGCCTAAAGTGCCAAGGTAAATTTTCCGGTGAGACCGGTTTACAGGTCATTGGCACGCCGTCCCGCCTCGGCACGGCTGAAACAGCCCTGCTGCATCGAGGCCGCCTGCCGCCAGCCGGGACCTGCCAGAATCAACTCGACGAGAGCCTCCTCACCCATCGGCCTGGCCGATCGACTCGCCGGAGAGCGGCTCCCGGCGCCGATCGCGCGCTGTGCCGCAAGCGCCGCCGTCAGCACCGCGAAATCGAGAGTCGCGGGTTGCCGATCGGCAGGCTGCCTCCGAGAGCCGAGTGGAAAAACCATGTCCATCGCCCGAGTCGATAGCGAAAGAGGGTGAAGAGGCGGTAAAGGCGAAGGCAGGGGTGGGCGCGGCGGCCAGCCTTCACTATCTAGGGGCGCTGATGAACCCTGACTTCCAGCTCGACCGGCCGATGGCGACGGCCAGGATCGTCGTCGCCATGTCGGGCGGCGTCGACAGCTCGGTCGTGGCCGCGCTCGCCGCCCGTTCCGGCGCGGAGGTGATTGGGGTGACCCTTCAGCTCTACGACCATGGCGAAAGTGTCGGCCGATCGCGGACCTGCTGCGCCGGCCAGGACATCTATGACGCCCGAACCGTCGCCGACCGGCTCGGAATCGCCCATTATGTGTTCGATTATGAAAGCCGCTTTCGCGACAGCGTCATCGAACGGTTCGCCGACGAATATGTCGCCGGCCGAACCCCGATCCCCTGCATCTCGTGCAATCAGGGGGTCAAGTTCACCGATCTGCTGAGCCTCGCCAGGGACCTTGGCGCCGACTGCCTCGCCACTGGCCATTATGTCCGGCGGCGCGTCGGCCCGCACGGGCCGGAGCTTCATCGCGCTTCGGATCCTGCCCGAGACCAGAGCTATTTCCTGTTCGCGACCACTCGTGACCAGCTCGACTTTCTCCGCTTTCCGCTCGGCGACCTGCCCAAGCCGGCGGTGCGGGAGATCGCCCGCGAGCTCGCGCTTTCGGTCGCGGGCAAGCCCGACAGCCAGGACATCTGCTTCGTCCCCGACGGCGATTATGCGGGGCTGGTCGAGAAGATCCGGCCCGATTCGGCCAGGCCCGGTGAAATCGTCGATCGTGACGGGCGAATCCTCGGCTCGCATCGGGGCCTGATCCACTTCACCGTCGGCCAGCGCCGAGGGCTCGAAATTGGCGGCCAGCCCGAGCCGCTCTACGTGCTTCGCCTCGAGCCGGAGAGCGGCCGGGTGGTGGTTGGGCCGAAGCAGGCGCTGGCGGTTCGGTCCGCCCGGCTCGACGGGGTCAACTGGCTCGGCGAGACGCAAGGCGACGGGCTGAGCGTGAAGGTGCGTTCGCTGGCGAAGCCGGTACCGGCACGATTCGATCCCAGATCCGGGTCAGGTGCAGGCGCGAGCGTCCATTTCGATCGTCCTGAATATGGAGTCGCACCGGGGCAGGCGGCGGTCCTCTACGACGGCGACCGAGTGCTCGGCGGAGGCTGGATATCGGAAACCGTGGCCGCGGAGCTCGAACCGGCCTGACGACGGGCGAGAAAGTAGAGCAGGGTTCCGGCGGCGACGAGGATGATCAGCATCCGCCAGCTCGGCCAAGCCGACTGAAGGGCCGCCCACAGGCAGATTCCGAGTCCGGCGGCGATCAGGCCCCACCAGAGCGGCCCCGGCCGTTCCGATTTCGGGAGAGCCAAGATTCCGATCGAATAGACGATCAATCGCGCCAGGGTGCTGATGACGGCGAGCCAGACGAAGCTGCCGGTGAGCGCGAGCAAGGCAATGAGGGCGCCCATGAAGGCGATCGAGTTGGCCGGAGTGGAATGGCGGGCTTCGATTCGGCCGAACCAGGCCGGAAGCAGATTGTCGCGGCCGAGGGCGTAAGTGGTTCGGCTCGTCGCCGTGACTCCGCCGCTGATATTGCCGAGCAGAGAGAAGATCGCGGCGGCGCTCAGCAGCAGGGCCCCGGCCGGTCCCCACAATTTCTCGCCGAAGGCCGCCAGCGGTGCGTCGCCGCCCTCGCCCGGCGCCATCACCGCCACGTAAGCGAGCTGGATCAGGAAATAGAGAAGGGCCGTGGCCGCCAGGGTGGCGATGAGCGCGCGCGGGATGTTGCGGGCCGGATCGCGGGTCTCGCCGGCAGGCACAACGCTGTTCTCGAAGCCGATAAAGGCATAGAGGACGAGCAAGGCGGCCGCTTCGAGCTCGCCGAGCGGTGGAAAGCCCGACGGCGCCTCGATCGAGGCGCCAGCGACGACGAGCCCGAACAGGGCCGCGAAGACGAGCGGTCCTGCCTTGCCGAGGGTGAGCACGTCGAGCAGCCGAAGCGCGCCGCGGACGCCGACGATGTTGACGGCCGTGATCAGACCCAAAGCGGCGATGATGACGGCTGCCCGGCCGAGCCCCTCCCCAAGCACCGGCCAATAGCCGGCGAGATAGGCCACCAGCACGTTGGTGTTGGCGGCGAGCGCCGTCGCCCGGGCGATGTAATAGAGCCATCCGGCCTGAAAGGCCGCGGCCTGGCCGAAGCAGGCGGCATAGACGACCGGGCCGCCTGAAACCGGATGGTGCGAAGCGGTCCGGGCAAAGGGCAAGGCGACGATCAGGACGAGAAGGCCGAACAGCGGGAAGACGAACGGGCTGAAGCTGCCGAACTGGCCGTAGAGGGTCTCCGGGAGGGCGAAGATGCCGGCTCCGACGACGCCGTTGAACGACAGGAAAGCGGAACCGGTGAAGCCGATGTCGCGGCGGAGCGAAGCTTCCCCCGATGTCACTCGCCTCGCCCCCTCCCCGGCCGGCTTATTCGGGACCGCTCGCGGCCTCTTCCTCGGCCCGGGCGGCGGCGTCGATCTCGTTGAGCCGCTCCTGACGCGCTTCTTCGATCAGGCGGTTCCAGTTGACCTGCTCGCTTCCGGCCCGTTCGGCCCGTGCCTGCTGGACGATCTGGTTGAAGCAGCCGGCGGTACCGCCGGGGCCGACCGGGGTGCAGCTGCCGATTCCGGTGCGGCCGACATAGCTCAGTTCGATCGCCCGATTGGTCCAACTCTGGTTGGCCGGATCGTTGGGGTTGTTCCGAAGATTTTCAGGAATGCGGTAGCGGTCATCCTCGGTCAGCCGGACGCAGATCGTGATCTCCTCCTCGGTGCTCGGGCAGGCGTCGTCGCCATAGACGATGAGCTGATTGACCGGGATGTCATCGACATTCGTCGCCGGCGACGGTGACGGAGCCGCCTGAGCCGCTTCGGGAGCGGGCACTCCGGCCTGCTGGGCCAGCGCCGGGGAGGCGAAGGCAAGAGCCGGAAGAAGGAACAGGGCGCGCATTTTCTCAGATCCTTTTCGAAAGCTCGATGGCGATACGACAACCCGCGCGGATCGCCGAATATAATATCGGATAGCCGAAACTATCCTCGGCGCCGGCTTCGATGGCCGTTTCGCGATGGGCCCGCTCGTCCGCCTGGAATTCGCCGATCGTCGCGGCGAGCTCCGGATGATCGGTGCCGAGGGCGTGGAGCTGCTCCGAATAATGCAAGTCGATCTCGTCCTCGACGGCGGCCGTGCAGGCCATTGCCGCTGCCGGGCTGATCAGCCCGGTCGTGACCCCCAGAGCGTGGCCGGCGACGCGCCACAAGGGCTGGAGCAAGGTCGGCCTGACGCCGCGTTCGGCGAGCAGCTCGTCGAAATGGCGAAGGTGCCTTTGCTCCTGCGACGCCATGTGCGCGATCAGCCGCGACGCCGGCTGACTGTCGCCAAGTGCCGCCAATTGGCCGGCATAGATACGGGTCGCGCCATATTCGCCCGCCTGATCGACGCGGAGCATGGATTCCACGTCGGGCCGGTCGTCACCGGGCCGCCAGCCGGGCGAGGTCGCGCTCAGCTGCGGGTGCGAGAGGGTTTCAGGCTCAGCCACAGGATCAACAACGCGGAAAGGACAGAAAGGATCGCATTCCAGCCGGCCATCGACACCCCGAACAGCTGCCACGGCACCTCGTCGCAGCGGACCAGGGGCGTGGCCATGATGTCGGCGAGGCTTCTGCTGCCGGTGGCGGTACACTGGGTGAACCCCTCGAACAGGTCGGCCTCGACGCCCGCATGATAGGCTCCGACGAATCCGCTGGTCAGGATCGCGAGCGCCGCCAGCCAGACGAAGCTCCGGCCGCGGTCGGGAAGCCGGCGAAAGGCGAAGGCGGCGGCGGCGAAAGCGATGGCCGCCATGTGCGCCCAGCGCTGCCACCAGCACATTTCGCAGGGCGGCAGACCGCCGAGATATTCGAAGGCGAAGGCGCCCGCGAGCAGGGCGCCGGGGACGATGAGGCTCAGCAGCCGGGCCAGGCGTAAGGGGTCGAGGCTCCGATCAGGAGCAGCCGGTCCTTCCGCCATGGCGACGATCAGCGACCCGAGCGGGGCGTGCCGCCGGCGGGCTGAAGCCGCGCCAGCCGCGAGATGGTCTGGAGCGCGTAATGGAGCTGGAAGTCCTCGATTCCGCGTTGCTCCAGCTGCTCGACCGTCGCCGCGAAGCGCGGATCGGGTGCGACATCCTCCTGGATGACCTCGTCGTCGACGGCGGCCTCGTTGACCAGGTGGCGCCGAAGATCGGATTCGCGCACTCGGGTGCGGGAACGGTAATCGGGGTCCGAAAGCTGCGGCACCTCGATGTCGGGCGTGATTCCGCCTTCCTGGACCGAGCGGCCCGAGGGGGTGAAATAGCGAGCGGTGGTGAGCCGAAGCGCGGTTTCGCCGCGGCCGAGCGGGATCAGGGTCTGGACCGAGCCCTTGCCGAAGCTGCGCTCGCCCATCACCACCGCGCGACGATGGTCCTGAAGGGCCGCGGCGACGATCTCGGCCGCCGAGGCGCTGCCGGCGTCGACCAGCACGATCACCGGCCGGCCCTTGGCCGAATCGCCAGGCCGGGCATAATAACGCTCGATATCGGAGCGCCGGCGGCCGCGTTGGGAAACGACCTCGCCGCGCTCCAGGAACAGGTCGGAAAGGCCGACCGCCTGGTCGAGCAGTCCGCCGGGATTCGACCTGAGATCGAGGATGTAACCGAGCGGCGGACCGCCGAGCTGACGCTCGATGTCCGCCATCGCCCGCTGCGCCGCTTCGGTCGTGTTGCGGTTGAACGTCGTGACGGTGAGAATCCCGACCCGGTCGCGCACTTCGGAGCGGACCGCCGGAATATCGATGATCGCCCGGGTGATGTTGACGTCGAACGGCCGGTCGCGGCCGGGACGGACGATCGTGATATTGACGCTGGTGCCGGGCGCGCCGCGCATCTTGTCGACCGCCTCGTCGAGCGTTCCGCCGTAGAAAAGCTGGCCGTCGATATGGGTGATGAAGTCGCCAGGCTTGATCCCCGCCCGGTCGGCGGGCGTCTCGCGCGAGGCCGCGATCACCTTCACCGCGCCATCTTCCAGCGTCACGGTGAGGCCGAGCCCGCCATATTCGCCGTCGGTCGTGCTCATCAGGCTCTCGAAGCCGCGCGCGTCGAGATAGGAGGAATGGGGATCGAGGCTCGCGAGCATGCCGTCGATCGCGCCGCGGATCAAAGTCGCGTCGTCGACCTGGTCGACATATTCCGACTTCACGCGCTCGAGAACGCTCATGAACTGATCGACTTCGCGATAGGAATTGACGTCGACCTGAGCGAGGGCGGCGGTGGTGGCGGGAATGAAGGCGACAGCGCCGACGAGCCCGAGCGAGCGAATGAGGTTGCTGGACATCTGGTTCCCGGCTTGATCCATGAAGCGGCTTCTACAGCGATTTTAAGCCAGCGAAAAGCAACCCGCGATGAACGACCTCAGGTGGCGACGAACTGCGCCAGCGGAACCGGCCGGCCGTTGCGGCGAAGCTCGACGGTGACCTGGGGCGAGTCCTCGCCGGCAAAGCCGAGAAGATCGTCACGAGCGACGATCTGGCCGGCCGAAACGCGGGCGGTCGCGAGGTCGGTGATCACGGTCAACCAGCCGCCGCCATGATCGATGATGACGACATAATCGTAGCGGCGGAACGGCGCCGCATGAAGGACCCGTCCTCGGGCGGGGGCCAGGATCCGGGCGCCGGCTTCGGTGGCGAAGGTCAGTCCTCGGGCATGAACTCCGCCGTCGGAGATCTCCCCGACCCCGGTCAGGAGCCGGCCGTCCACCGGAAGTCGATAGGGTAGCGACTCCGTCGATGGCGGCGCATTGCCGCTGCCCGGCCGCGGCAGCGGCGGCGGCAAGGCGGCGAGGCTCGCCGCCAGGCGCGCCTGCTGGTCGCGATTGCCGATCCGTCTCGCCAGGGCGCGGGCTTCCTCGCCAAGGACCAGAGCGCGGTCCGATTCGGTCAGAGCGAGGCCCGACAGCGCCTGCGATCGCGCCCGCTGCTCGGATTCGAACGCGGCGAGCTCGGCCCGGCGCCGCTGCAGGTCGGCGCGGCTCTCGAGCAACTCGACGCGCGCCATCCGGGCCTGCCGCTGCAGGTTTTCGCTTCGCTCCAGCTCGGCGCGCAAGGCGGCCGTTCGGCGCCTGATCTGCGGCAGCGTGGCCGCGAGCAGAGCGCGGACGCGGACGATATCCTCGACCGATCCGCGCTGGACCAGTGCCAGAGCAGCGGGGCGGCGGGCCATGACCTGGAGCGCCGCGGTAAGCCGAACGAGCGGCCGCTGCCGTTCGGCGAGCCGGGCACGATGCGCCGATCGAAGCCGGGCGACGATCGCGATCCGGCGCTCGGCCGCGGTCAGCCCGGCTTCCGCCGATTCGATCCGGGCCGCTGCTGCCTCCGCCGCCGCCCGGGCGCGCTGCGCCTGGCCGGTCGCCCGCCGGGCCTGGGCCTCCAGCCGTTCGGACCGCTCGGCCGCCGCCCGCGCCTCGGCCCTCGCCGAAGCGAGCGCCGCGGCATCGCTGCCGCGCGGGGCCTGCGCTTCGGCGATTCCGCCGCCGAGCAGGAGGATCGAAAGAAGAAAAGCGGCCTTCATCCTTCTATCCTTCGCGATGATAGGGATGGTTCGCAAGGATGCTCGTCGCGCGCCACAATTGCTCGGCGAGCATCGCGCGGGCGAGAAGGTGCGGCCAGGTGGCCCGGCCGAACGCCAGCAGGAGGTCGGCCTCGCCGCGCTGGGCGTCGCCGAAGCCGTCCGCTGCGCCGATCAGGAACCGTGCTTCCCGCTTGCCGTCGTCCCGCCACCGTTCCAGGCGACGGGCAAAGTCGAGCGAGCTCAATTGCTCGCCTTTCTCGTCGAGCAGGATCTGCACGCTATTCTCGGCGGCGATCGGAATCCGGCCGCCGCGATCCGGCAATTCCGTCAGCTTCACGGGCCAGCTCAACCGCTGCAGATAGCGGCTGACGAGATCGGCCTCGGGACCGCGCCCGATCTTTCCGCGTGCGACTATGTGCAGCAGCACATCAGTGGCTGGCGGCGGCTGGCGGACGTTCCTCGAACGCCCACATCCTCTCCAGATTGTAGAAGCTGCGCACCTCGGGGCGGAAGATGTGGACGATGACGTCCTCGGCGTCGATCAGCACCCAGTCGGCGACCGGCAGACCCTCGATCCGAACGTTTCGGGAGAGCTCCTGCTTGACTCGCTCGGCCAGCTTCTGCGCCATCGCCGCCACCTGACGGGTCGAGCGACCGCTGGCGATCACCATATAATCGGCGATGTTCGATTTGCCGCTGAGCGGGATTGAGACGACGTCGAGCGCCTTGTCGTCGTCGAGGGAACGAAGCACGAGATCATGGAGCGTCTCGGCCTGTTCGTCGGCTCCGTCAGTGCGCGGAGCGGTTTCGGGTGCGGGCAAATGGCCTCCTTCCGGACAAGGGCTTCCGCGTCACGCCGTCGCGGATGGCCTGTGGGTGGAACGATTTCATGACAGTTTCGTGCCATCGGGGATTGGCGGCTCGAATGGCGGTGGCGGAGATCCGGTCGGGCGGAACGCGAAGCAGCACGAGTGCCGGCAATCTCCATCTCGTCCAGTGCCGAGCCTCGGCTGCGGGCCGGACGAAGCGACGCAGCCAGCCCATGGCGGGAGCCGTCAGGGCCCCGCCATGATAGCCGGGACGAGTCACCACCGCAATCGGAACCATGAGGGCGATCTCCCGCCAGTCGCGCCAGCGGTGGAACTGGGCGAGATTGTCGGCGCCCATCAGCCACAGGAAGCGGCGCCGGGGATAGCGCCTGACCAGAGCCCTCAGAGTGTCGATCGTGTAGCGCGTATCGAGCTCGCGCTCGATGGCGGTGACCTTGATCGGTCCGCGCCTGGCAACCCGGCTTGCGGAGACGAAGCGCGCCTCGAACGGCGCCATCCCCTTCTGGTCCTTGAGCGGATTGCCCGGCGAGACCAGCCACCAGACCTCGTCGAGGCCGAGCTTGCGGAGGGCCTCCAGGCTGACGTTGAGGTGGCCGCGATGGCCCGGATTGAACGATCCGCCGAGGAGGCCGGTGAGCTTCATCGCTCGCCGATAGCACGGCTGAACGGCCGCGCGAACGATCTCGACGGAGCGCTCGGCCTCGGCCATAGACGGTAGTTCAGAGGGGGAAGATGAGCGGGATCGACGGGGTTGGCGAAGCGGTGACGGGCGGCCTTCTGGCGCGCACCGTCGAGCCGCAGGCCGGTGAACCGGGCGATGAGAGCGAAACCCACTGCCGCAATTGCGGCGGAGAGCTGACCGGCCCCTATTGCCGGGCCTGCGGACAGAAAGCCCATGTCCACCGCACGATCACCGCGATCGGCCACGACCTCGTCCACGGAATCCTCCATCTCGACGGCAAGTTCTGGCGAACCTTGCCTCTGCTCGCCTGGCGTCCCGGCGAGCTGACCCGGCGTTATGTCCACGGCGAACGCGCCAAGTTCGTGTCCCCGATGGGCATGTTCCTGTTCGCGGTGTTCCTGATGTTCGCCGTGCTTCAGATCTACGGCTTGTCGCTGAGCAGCCTCGAAAGCGGGATCCAGCCCAGACGCGCCTTCGAGATCGCCCGCCAGGAAGTGGTCGGCGAGATCCGCGAAGTGCGCGAGGACCAGGTGGAGCTGAGCCGAGGCGAGATCGTCAACCTCGATGGACGGCCAGCCGATGCCGCCGATCTCGCCCGGCACGAGGCCGAGCTTCGCGAGCAGCTCGCAGCGATCGACAATGCCCGCGACCAGATGGGGCTTGCCGGCGGAAACGGCGGCGAGGACCAGCTCAAGACCGGCTGGGCGAGGCTCGATTCCGGCCTCAAGAAGTTCAGCGAGAATCCGGGCCTCGCTCTCTACAAGCTCCAGACCAACGGCTATAAATTCTCGTGGCTTCTGATCCCGCTGTCGGTGCCGTTCGTCTGGCTGCTCTTTTTCTGGACCCGCCGCTTCCGCTTCTACGATCACACGGTGTTCGTCACCTATTCGCTCGCCTTCATGTCGCTTCTGGCGATCGTGCTGACCGTGCTTGGGTTTGCCGGCGCACCGAGCGCGATCATCGCCTTGGCCGCCATGTTCGTGCCGCCGATCCATATCTTCCGGCAGTTGAAGCAGGCCTATGGCCTCCACTGGGCGAGCGCGCTCCTGCGCACCTTCATCCTCGTCAACTTCTGCTTCGTGACCGCGAGCCTCTTCTTCGTGCTCCTGCTCGGCATCGGTGCTCTGGGCTAGAGCCCCCGGGATCAGGCGCACAAAGGATCATCGGCCGGACTCCCTTCGAAGTCCGGCCGATGAGGAGATCTGTTTTTCGGTTCAGGCGCCCTGGGGCGCCGGTCCGCCGATTCCGCCGCGCGGCCGGCGCGTGGTCGGGATCGTCGATCCTGCAACCGGGGCGAGCGGCGGCCGGTCGCTGGGATTTTCGCGGCCGATATCGTCGCCGCGGATCGCCCGCTTCGCTTCCTCGCCGGTCAGGGTCTCGAACTCGAGCAGGGCGCCGGCGAGACGGTGAAGCTCGTCGAGATGCTCGGTCAGGACGTGGCGGGCCGTCCCCTCGCCTTCCTCGACCAGTCGGCGGACCTCCTGGTCGATCAGGCGCGACGTCTCTTCGGAGACGCTTTGGCTGCGGGCGACGCTGTGGCCGAGGAAGACCTCCTCCTGATTGTCGCGATAGCGCAGCCAGCCGAGCTTCTCGCTCATGCCATATTCCATCACCATCGAGCGGGCCATGTCGGTCGCCTGCTGGATGTCGTTGGAAGCGCCGGTGTTGAGCGCGTCCTGGCCGTAGATGAGCTGCTCGGCGATCCGGCCTCCGAAGCACAGGGCGAGCCGCGCCTTCATCTGCTTCATCGACATCGAATAGCGATCGCGCTCCGGCAGGTTCCAGGTGACTCCGAGCGCCCGCCCGCGCGGGATGATCGTCACCTTGTGGAGCGGATCGCAGCCGTCGACATGGAGCGAAACCAGAGCGTGACCGGCTTCGTGATAGGCGGTCGCGCGCTTCTCTTCCTCGGTCATGACCATCGACTTGCGCTCGGCGCCCATCATGACCTTGTCCTTGGCGAGCTCGAACTCCTTCATCGCGACCAGCCTCTTGCCCATCCGGGCGGCGAGCAGGGCCGCCTCGTTGACGAGGTTGGCGAGGTCGGCGCCGGAAAAGCCGGGCGTTCCGCGTGCGATGGTGCGCGGATCGACGTCGGGCGCCAGCGGCACCTTCTTCATGTGGACGGCGAGAATCTTCTCGCGGCCGTCAATGTCAGGGCGAGGAACGACCACCTGGCGGTCGAAGCGACCGGGCCGGAGCAAGGCCGGATCGAGCACGTCGGGCCGGTTGGTGGCGGCGATGATGATGATTCCCTCGTTCGCCTCGAAACCGTCCATCTCGACGAGAAGCTGGTTCAGGGTCTGCTCGCGCTCGTCATTGCCGTTGCCGAGGCCGGCGCCGCGATGGCGGCCGACCGCGTCGATCTCGTCGATGAAGACGATGCACGGCGCGTTCTTCTTGGCCTGCTCGAACATGTCGCGGACCCGGCTGGCGCCGACGC
>CBIGXQ010000021.1:0-23768 GCA_966193865.1 uncultured Sphingosinicella sp.
TGGGTCGAAAGCCGACATTCGGCTGAGTGTCCATGAGCGGTGGAAAGCGCCTATTCGCGATGGAAGAAGCGAGACAGGAATCCCCGCCTGCGGATGATTTCGGCTGAGCCCCAAACCGGATGCTGATGCTCCTTGTCGAGATAGCCGGTCACCACGACCAGGATCGGCCCACCTTTCCGTTTCTTCCAGTTCGCATCCCAGGTGACCGACATATACGGCCCTTCCTCTTCGGGCCTCACATAGGTGCGACCAACGGGAACCCGCTCCGCAAGGTCTGCCCACGCAAACCTGGCGACTTCATACAATACATCGCTCACGCGAGCTTCAAGTTCGTCCCGCTCTGCGTCTGTCGCCATGTTCATGGCGCCTTGCTTCGGCGAAACTAGGAATGTCCGCAATGAGGTCGGAAGCGGACGTCAGTGGCAGCTGGGCGCAGCAGCGCACTTCTCGCCCGAATCCCGACTGCTCGCTTACCTGGACGTCGATCGCACCTGGGTCATCAGCGCGAGCGGGCGGCCTTGATCGTCCTGGAAGAAGGTCATCCATTCTTCCGTTCCATCCTCGTGTCGGTGGATCATATGAGGCGCGTGAGTGAACTTCACGCCGCGACCCTCGAGCTCCTCCTTCGCCGCATGGACATCCGGTACGCGCAAATAGAGAATCGAGTCGTGCGATCCGTCGCCCTCCTCCGAAAGCATCAGTCGGACACCGCCCAGGTCAAAGAAAGCGAGCCCGGGAAACGCATAAAGCTCGGACAGCCCCAGGGTGTCCCGATACCAGATGCGGGAGTCCTCGACGCTCCGCACAGTGCGGGCGACCTGCGCGAGCATCATATAATTGTCGGTCAGCGTCATCGTGGCCATATCGGCCCTCCTCATTCTGTCGAGGGCGGTGCCCCGGGCCACTCCATCCCACAGCCGCAATTCCTCCCGACCGGAACAACCCAATTTGGAAAGTGCGTTGCCGACGTGGAACTTCACGGCGTCAAGGCTGACGCCCATCCGCTCGGCAATCTTTCGATTGGTCAGACCGTGACGAACCAACTCGGCGGTGCGCCATTCAGCCGGGGTGAGCACATCATCGTGCCGTGGTCGACCTGGCCCAGGGATCATCATGGCCACAAGTTAGCAGGGGACCAGGTGAATTACCCTACCCGGCGTCGGAAGCGGGGGATGTGCGCAATGGACCGCAGACGATGGGTGGACAGGCTCCCCGAGGCGATTAACCTCCTGGCCGAGGAGACAGGAATCATGGCGCTGACGGTCTGGACCTATGACTGGGTGCCGAAGGGCCCCCGCGGCTTCGTTCGGGACATGCGGCTTCGCTGGGCGCTCGAGGAAGCGGGCCTGAGCTACGAGGTTCGAAGCACGCCGTTCGAGGATCGGGGCGCCGACCATTACGAGCGGCAGCCGTTCGGACAGGTGCCGTTCCTCACCGACGGCGACATCTCGCTCTTCGAGAGCGGGGCGTGCCTGCTTCATCTCGCGAAGAAGAGCGAGAAGCTGATGCCGCGGGATGAAGCCGGCGCGGCGGAGACCCTGCAATGGGTCATTGCCGGCCTCAATTCGATCGAGATGGTGACGGTGCCCTGGTGGTTCCTGTCGCTTTCCGTCGGCCGGGAAAACGGCCTCACCGACTGGACGAGAAGCCGACTGGACCATATCGAAAAGGTACTTCGCGACCGCGAGTGGCTGGTCGCCTCGCGATTCACCGTCGCGGACCTGTTGATGGCGGACATATTGCGAGTCCCCGCCGTCCGCGAATTCGCCGCCTCGCCGGTGATCCATGCCTATATCGACCGCGCCTGCGACCGCGATTCTTTCAGGAAGGCGCATGCCGACCAGATCGCGCACTTCCAGGCCGCCGACACCCGTCGAGCCACTTCGTAAAAGCGCCGCGGCGCCGACTCGTTCACCGGCGCCCCCGCGGCGAATTGCCGCGACGGCCGTAGAGTTACGGTCTGCCCGTACACCGAAAGGGGAAAGCTGATCGGCCATTGAAGTCGCTCAAACGGGAGCGACGACGTGGCATCAACTTTCATCCCTTCCTTCTCGCGGCGGAGCCTCGGCGCTCTTGCCGCTCTGGTCTCGATCTTCGCGCCGGCGACGCCCGTTGCCGCGTCGCAATGGGACTTGCCGTCGCCCAACATCGCGTCGGTCGCCGCAACGCTCGGCGGCGAAAGCGCTCTTGCGCGGACGTGGATGGCCCAGGGCACTGTCGGTCAGGCAGCACCGGTGGGAGCTCCAGCGACGACCCTGATGGCGACCGCAGCCGCTCGGATTCCCCAGGCGTCGGTCCGGTCATGGTCCGACCGATCGCCATTCGGCTTCCCGGCAGCGTCACCCGCAGAGTCGCCGCTCCGCCGCTCCACGAACGGTGGACCCGACGTCTTCGGATCGACCGCGATCAGAATCGGGAACACGCCCTATGACGCGATGTGGCAGCGAGCCAGTGCAGGACCCGCGCCCTCACTCGGCGGCTTCGACCGCTCCGGAAATTCCGAGCAATTGCTTCGGCAGGTCAATGCCTGGGTCAACCGGCGCATCACCTTCGCCGAAGACAAGGTCGGCAATGCTCCGGCCGAAATCTGGCAAAGCGCCGCCGAGTCGATCCGCCGCGGCCGCGGCGACTGCGAGGATTATGCGCTCGCCAAGCTGGCGCTGCTGGCGGCGAACGGCTTCGATCGCCGCGACCTCTTTCTCGTCATCGCCCGGGACCTGATCGCCCGCACCAATCACGCCGTTCTCGCCGTCCGAACCGACCGCGGCTTCGTGATCCTCGACAACGCCACCGACGATCTGGTCGAAGGCGACCGGGTGAACGATTATCGCCCGATCTTCAGCTATTCCGCGAGCGGGCGCTGGATCCACGGTTTCGGGGGACAGGCTCCGGCTCTGCCGCCGATCCAGGTCGCTTCGGCGGCGACGGCGATCGCCGCCCCCTGATCCTCAGCAAGCGGCGAACCTCATTCGTCGAGCGCCATCCGGTTAGCGTAGAAATCCGCCTGACTGTCGGCGGCTTGCGGATCGAGATTGGCCAGAGCGACGACGATCGCGTCGAGCTCCGGGAAGACCCTGAAGGCGGCGTTCATTCCCGGAGCGCCGCCGCCATGCCCCCAGTGGCGGGTGCGGCCCTGCCCGCCGAGGAAGAATCCGAAGCCGTACCAGCCGTCCGGCCGCTGCGGCGATGTCGCCTGGTCCACCATCTCCCTCGACAGCAGCCGCCCGGAGCGAAGCGCCTCGCCGAAGCGGACGAAATCGGCAGCCGTCGTATAGCCGCCGCCGGCGGCGGTGCCGCGGAAAGGCAAGGTATCTTCATTGTCGACGAGCCTGCTTTGCCGCTTCGCATAGCCTCGCGAGCGGTTCGGGACATCGACATTTTCCGGCAGCGAAGCGGTGTCGTTCATTCCAGCCGGCCTGAAGATCCTGTCTTCGACATAGGCGTAATAATCCTGGCCGCTCACGACCTCGATGATCCGCCCGAGCAGGACGAAGCCGTAATTGGAATAGAAGTTCCTGCCTTCGCCAATGTCCTGCGCGCGATGGCCGAACAGGCTCACATAATCGGCGAGTGTCCTCACCTCGAGCCGCCTCGCCTCATATTCGGGCGTGAAGATGTCGCCGGCGCCGCCGCTATGGGTCAGCAGCTGGCGGACCGTCACCGACCCGGCGAAGTCGGGATTGGGATAATCGGTGAGATAGGTCCCGATCGGCGAATCGAGCGCGATCCTGCCTTGTTCGACGAGCTGGAGAATGGCGACGGCGGTGAACATCTTGTTCGCCGAGCCGATCCGGAACCGGGTGTCCATCGTCACCGGAATATTCGCTTCCCGGTCGGCGAGACCGGAGGCATTCTGATAGATGGTCCGGCCGTGGCGGGAGACGATCATCGTTCCGACAAATCGGTCGGAAGCGACGTCCCGCGCCAGCCGATCGGCCATCTGGCGATGGAGCTCGGCGCGCGGCAGCCTCGGGATCGCAAATTCGGGCGGGCGATCGGCCCTGCCCAGCGCCGCCTCCACCACCTTCATCGGGTCGGCCGGATCGATCCGGGCGCTCGACTGCCAGAAGGCGTCGCCCTGTTCCGCCGAGAGCAGGAGGGTGATGGAATTGGGATCGCTGGATTCGACCCGGACCGGAGTCAGGCGGCCGGTCATCGCGTGAAGCTCGATCCAGTCCTGCGGCGGAGTCCTTCGGCCGTAGAGCGCATTGTAGCGCTCGAGCCGGGCTGCGTCGGCGGAGTTGAAAGCGTCCAGGAAAGCGGAAGCGTAGCGGCCGGCCGGAGTGTCGGGGATCGGCACCGCCTGAGCGGCGCAGGCCTGGATCGGGGCGGCGGCGCAGAGGATGATCGCCGGTGCTGCAAAGATGGACCGCATTCGACGCCACTCCCGTTCCGGCTCAGCCTGAAGCCTATGTCATGCCGCCCCGGCTCATCAAGGCGCGGCGAACCGGTCGCCTCGCCGAGCTTCCGCTTCAGTCCATATGCTCGACAGCCTCGCCGAGGATGGCGACCCAGTCATGCTTGCGCGCCTCCCAGACGGAGAAAGCGGGCCTCAGGAAATAGGGATCGTCGAAGGCGCCGAGCGGAATGGCGACGAGCCCGTCGAACTTGCCCTCGATCCGGTAATGGACCGTCGATCCGCAATCGGGGCAGAAATGATGGATGATCCGGTTGCCGCTGTCGGCGCGATGGGTCCAGGTCTTCGACAGGCCGTCCAGCTCGACCCGAGCCTCGGGCCAGCGCGCCTGGGCGGAAAAGGCGCTCCCGGTCCGCTTCTGGCAATCGAGGCAATGGCAGACCGACACGCGCACCGGATCGCCCACCACTCTGGCCCTGAGCTGGCCGCAGCGGCAGGCGGCGGTTCGGGTCTCGGCGTCTTCCATCGTCGCCCGCTCCGACCCGAGAGAGGCCCGCCCCTGCTCAGCCGCCGATATGCTGCTGGGCGACCATGCAGTAGAGCATCGGGATCGACAGGATGAGGTTGGTCCGCGACGCCATCATCCCGATCGAGGCCGAGCGAGCCTTGGCGGCATCGTCGGCGGGAACGATTCCGAGCGCCTTCTTCTGGTTCGGCCAGATCACGAACCAGACGTTGGCGGCCATGATCAGGCCGAGCCACATGCCGATCCCGATCGTCCGATAGCCGTCGCTCAGGGTCAGCGCCCGAGCGGCATAGCCGCCCTGCTGCATCTCGGCGACGAGGAGGCCCAGGACGACCGTCGCAAGCGCCGACCAGCGGAACCAGAACAGGGCCTTGGGCGCGATATATTTGCTCACCGCCGGCTTCAGCTCGGCGGGAACGCTGGGCATGGTCGGGATCTGGACGAAGTTGAAATAATAAAGGAGGCCGATCCACAGGATCCCGGCGAAGACGTGGACGAAGCGAAGCCACTGAGCCCAATAGCCGGGCTCGCCGATCCCCTCCGCGTGAAGGCCGAACATCGCCACGACCAGCAGGGCGATCCCGATGAGAAGCGCCAGATGGAAATTGCCGAGTATCTTCGCCATTTCAGACCCCCTGTTGAAATTCGTTTCGCTCCTCTAACGCAAACGCAGCGCTCAATCGAGCCGCCACATGATGCTCTGCTCGAGCGGGGTCCAGAGGCCGGTGCGGATGCCGGCGTGGCGAAGCGCGCGGCCGGTCCATTCGTTGCAGGTGAGGACGAAACTGTAGCCGCCATTGGCTTCGTAGAACATGTCCCAGTCATTATAGCCGCGGCCGATCAACGGCATCGGCCGGCCCTCGGAATCGAGCTGGAAGCGCCTGCTGATATAGTCGGCCAGGCGCCGATATTGGGCGACGCTGAGAGTGATCGGCCGCTGCCATTCGGCCGGCCGGGGCTGGTGCACATGCTCGACGTGGAGAAGAGTCCGGCCGCCGCCGATGAAGGCGCCGAAGGCGTTGCGGACGGTGAGATCGGCCCAGGTCGGCGTGTTCAGATAGAATTCGCGATTGCCATAGCCGATCGCGACATGATCGCCGCCGCCGTAGCGCGGATCCTTCAGATGCTCCGGCGGCGCAAAAGGCCGCCAGTCCATGTGGGGCGTGACCTTCGGCATCGTGATCCAGGTGTGGACGCCGTTGCTTCGGATGTAGATCGTGACTCCTTCATCGGCCTCGCGCCAGTCCGAATTGACCGGCACCAGGCCGAAAAGAAGAGCGGCCAGGAAATAGGCGATCGGGACGGCGACGATGCCGGCAAGGATGCGCAGACCGATCCGCACCACCCGCCGCCAGTCCAGGTTTCGCCAGTTCAAGCCCCTGAGCCTCACGCCTTCTGCTAGAATGTGAGAACGATGGCCGCAATGCACGTCCGATGAGAGCCCAGCTCGAACGCATCTTCCGGGCCGGAGTCGGCGCCTGCCGGCCGGAGGTCGTGCTTCCGCCGCACCTCCCCTCGCAGGGCAGCGGACGGATCATCGTCCTCGCCGTCGGCAAGGCCGCTTCGGGCATGGCGGCGGCGGCCGAGGCCCATTTCGGCGGCCGGGTGGAGGGGATCGCCATCGTCCCGCACCAGACCGAAGCGAAGCTCGAGCGGATCTTTTTGCTCCACGCCGGTCACCCCTTGCCCGACGAGCAGAGCGCCGACTCGACCCGGCGGCTGCTGGAGCTGGCCGCCGAAGCGCAAGCCGGCGACCTTGTGCTCGTGCTTCTGAGCGGCGGCGCCTCGGCGCTCGCCTGCCTGCCCGGCGAAGGGCTGACGCTCGCCGAGAAGCAGGCCGTCACCAGCGCGCTTCTGCGTTCGGGCGCGGCGATCGGCGAGATCAACGCGGTCCGCCGTCACTTGTCGCTGATCAAGGGCGGCCGGCTTGGCCTGGCGGCGGCGCCGGCGAAGCTCGTGACGCTCGCCATCTCCGACGTCGTCGGCGACCGCCCCGAGGATATCGGCTCGGGCCCGACCGTCGCCGACCCGACCGATATCGCCGAGGCCAAGGCCATTATCGACCGCTACGGGATCGAAGCCCCGGCCGAGGGCTGGTCGGAGTCGGCGAAACATGTGCCCGGCGAATACAGGATCGTGGCCCGCAACGGCGACGCGCTCGCCGCGGCCGCCGCCGAAGCCCGGCGGCTCGGTTTCGAGCCTCGGCTGATCGAGGACTGCACCGGCGAAGCGAAGGAGATCGGCCGCCAGCATGCCGAGCTCGCGCTCGCCTTCCCGCCCGGAACCGCGCTCATCTCGGGCGGCGAATTGACGGTGACGATGAAGGGAAAGGGGCGCGGCGGGCCCAATCACGAATATGCGCTTGCGGCGGCGATCCGGCTTGCCGGCCGACGCGGAATCTGCGGCCTCGCCGCCGACAGCGACGGCGTCGACGGCGCCAGCGAGGCGGCCGGCGCCTTTTTCGACGGCGACACGCCGGCGCGCTTCGGGGACGGTACCAACAACCTTCTCGAAGAGAATGATTCGGCTACACTTTTCCACGCGCTGGACGACCAGCTGGTGACCGGGCACACCGGCACCAACGTCAACGACTTGCGGATCATCCTCGTCGGTCACTAAGCACGTGCCATGAACGAGTGGACGATCGGGATCATCGGCGGCTCCGGCCTGTACGACATCGAGGCGCTGGAGGAGGCGCAGTGGATCGCCGTCGACACCCCCTGGGGCAGGCCGTCCGACGATCTCCTGATCGGGCGGATCCACGATGTGAGGTTCGTCTTCCTTCCCCGCCACGGCCGGGGCCACCCGCTCCCCCCTTCGGACGTCAACGCCCGAGCCAATATCGACTCGCTCAAGCGCGCCGGATGCACCGATATCGTCGCGATTTCGGCGATCGGATCGCTTCGCGAGGAACTGGAGCCGGGGCGCTTCGTCCTCGTCGACCAGTTCATCGACCGGACGGTGGGGCGGGAGTCGAGCTTCTTCGGACCGGGCCTCGTCGCCCATGTCTCGATGGCCGATCCGGTCTGCCCGCGCCTCTCGGAGCTCGCCGCCTCCGCCGCCGAGTCGGCGGGCGCGAAAGTGACTCGCGGCGGGACCTATCTGGCGATGGAGGGCCCGCAATTCTCGAGCCGGGCGGAAAGCCGGCTCTACCGTGACTGGGGCTGCGACGTCGTCGGAATGACCGGAATGCCCGAGGCGAAGCTCGCGCGCGAAGCGGAGCTGCCTTACGCTTTGGTCGGAATGGTCACCGATTATGATTGCTGGCGCGAGAGCGACGAGCCGGTGGAAGTCGCGCAGATCATCGCCCAGCTCCAGGCCAATGCGGCGACTGCTCGAACGCTGGTGGAAAAGCTGGCGCTTAGCCTCCCGAAGACCCGGCCGCCGTCGCCGATCGACACCAATCTCGACAGCGCCCTGATCACCGCCGCCGATGCCCGCGACCCGGCGCTTCTGGCGAAGCTGGACTGCGTGTGCCGGCGGGTCTTCGGCGGCTGAAACCCAGTCACGCCGGCGGACGCAGGGAACATTCAGGCCGGTTCGAAGGGATGTTGGCGGATCCATCGGCTGGCGATCAGCTTCTCGCCGCTCGTGACCGCAAGCCCGGCATGGGCGGCGCTGTCGTCGCGGCGGCCGTCGGCCTTGCTGTTCCGAAACAGCAAGGCGTCGCCGATCCGGCCCCTGAGCTTGCGTCCGGTCATCATGAACAGGGTCTCGCCGCCGTCATAATCCTCGTTGAGCCAGACCAGCATGGTCATGACGCGCTGATTGGCGAAGCCTGGAATATGATCGAAATGCGGCTTGTATTCCTGACCGGGCCGGTAGCGGAGCACCTGCAGCGGCTCGCCCTGCTCTACCCTGGTGCCACTGGCGGCGGCGATCCTTCGGTTGAGCGCGTGAACCGCCGGATTCTCCAGTGGCAGGGTGAAGCCGACGCTGTCGGACGTCCGCACCGGATCGGGGACCTGGCGGCCGCTCCGGGCGTCGACGACGACCGACGGCTGGAGCATCGGTTCGGCGGCCTCGACGAGGTACCGGCACTCGGCGGGATTGAGCAGCGCCCGAAACCAGACGAGATGGGGCGACTCGCCGATCACCTCTCCGGCGGGGATCGAGGCGGGATCGCCGTTCGCCGCAAGCGCCATCTGCTCGACGATCGCCAGCTCGTCCCGGCTTCGCCGCCCCGAGCGAGCGAGGATCCGGAGCAAGGCGAGCCCCTGGCTCCAGTCGACGCCGCTCGCCACGAGGTTGCAGCGAATGACGGCGGCGTCGCGCCGGCCGGCCCTTGCGGCCTCGCCGAACAGGGTTCGGGCCGCCGGCAGCTCGTTGCGCCTGAGGCACTTCGCCGCCTCCGCGAACAGCCGGTCCGCATCAGGCATAGAAACGGGCGATCCGGTCGGCGGGCAAGCCAAAGCGGTAGAGGGAGAGGCAGAGGATGTTGCGGGCGGAGCGGCGCAGCCAGCCGTCGCGGCGCCAGCGCTCGGCGCTGGTCCAGGCCTCCGCGTCGAGCCGGCGAAGCCGACCGCGTCCGATCCGCCAGACGAGATCGACATCCTCCATCAGCGGCAAGGGCCGATAGCCTCCCGCCTCGTCGTAGAGCGAGCGCGGGACGAGGAGCCCCTGATCGCCATAGGGCAGAGCGAACAGCCTGACCCGCGCCGCCACCGCTCGCTCGACCGCCCTCGCCTGCCACGCCTTGTCCGCCAGCCGGAAGGCGAAGCAGCCCGCCTTGGCGGGATGGAGCCGGACGTGCTCGGCGACGGCCTCGCTCCAGCCGGGCGAAGGCAGAGTGTCGGAATGAAGGAAGAGCAGCCAGTCGCCGAGCGCTGCCTCGGCGCCGGCGCGAAGCTGGCTCCCCCTGCCCTTCGGAGCGATGATCAGCCGAGCCCCGGCCCGATCGGCGATCGCGACGGTGGAGTCGGTCGAGCCGCCGTCGACGACGATGATCTCGTCCGCCCCTTTCATCCGCGCCAGGCAATCGCCGAGGCTGGATTCCGAATCCAGCGTCGGGATGACCACCGACAGCATGTCAGCCCGAGCAGCTCGCGCCGCCGAGGACGCAGAAGCGGGCGCAATGGGGATGGTTGAGCGGGACCGGCCGGCTCGCCTCGGCGAGGGTCTCGCCCATCGCGAAGCGATCGTCATGGGGCAGAAGCGTGCAGGCGACGACGTGCGGGCGATCGGCGCCTTTCTCCTTCACCACCATCCGGCTCGTCGCGCACATCATCGCCGACGGCGACACCCGGACGATGTCCCAGCAGGATTCGCTGATCTCCGGAACGTCGGCGGAGGCGTCCATGGTCGGGAACAGGACGAGATGATCGGCGGCGACGGCGAGCCCGTCGAGGAGGCGATCATAGCCGGCGCGGACATCGGCGTCGCCGTCGAGCCGGCGCCCCGCCACCGCGACCCGGAAGCCGGCGGCGGCGAGCCATTTCAGGCCGTCCAGCGCCTTCGCCCAGGTTCCGGGTCCCCGCTCCGCCTCGTGGAGGTGCTCGTCATGATGGTCGAGGCTGACCCGCATGACGACCCGATCGCCATGCTCGGCGCCGATCGCGGCGAGCTGAGTCTCGAACCGCCGCATCGGCCGCATCGCGTTGGTGAGGACGAGCAGATCGAAGCCGCGGTCGAGCGCCGAGCGCATCATCGCGATCATGTCGGGATTCATGAACGGCTCGCCGCCGGTGAATCCGATCACCCTCGTGCCCAAAGCGGCCGCCTCGGCGAAATAGGATTCGGCCTCGGCGAGGGTCAGATAGACGAGCCTGTCGTTGGTCGGCGAACTGAAGATGTAGCAGCTCCGGCAGGCGAGATTGCAGAGCGTGCCGGTGTTGATCCACAAGGTGTCGAGCCGTTCCAGGGCCACCGAAGCGCGCTTCTCGCCCTTGGCGGTGAGCAAAGGATCGGCGAACTTGTCGGGATCGAGCGGCGGCGCGTCGGCGACCGCGAACGGCGAGGCGGTTGCAGCCATGTCCATAGGCGAAGCATAGCCGCTCAGCGGCGCCGCTCCCAGACCTCTCCGAGGCGGGCCTCGCGGCCGCAATTCCAGCGGTAGAAGCGGTAGCGGACCGGGTTCTTGCGGTAATAATCCTGGTGATATTCCTCGGCCCGGTAGAAAGCCCGCCTCGGCAGGATCAGGGTCGCGACCTCGGCGCCGAGCTCCTGTTCGACCCGCGCCTTTGCGGCCTCGGCGATCCGCCTTTCCTCGGCCGTCGCGACGAAGATCGCCGAGCGATATTGATAGCCGCGGTCGCAGAAGGAGCCGCCGGAATCGAGCGGATCGATCGTCCGGAAGAAACGGTCGACGAGGCTCGAATAGCTGATCCGGGCTGGATCGTAGCTGATCCGCACCGCCTCGATATGGCCGGTATTGCCGGCCGAGACCTGCTCGTAGCTGGGGTTGCGCACCCGTCCGCCGGAATAGCCGGAAATGGTCGAAAGAACGCCGGGCAAATGGTCGAAATCGGATTCGGTGCACCAGAAGCAGCCGCCGGCGAAGACGGCGCTCGCGACCTCGCCGGAGCGCGGCGCCTGGGCCGGTGCCTCGTCGCTCCGGCCGGCAAGGAGCACGATCCCGGCGGCGATCGCAAGGGCCGCGAGCACGACAAGGACGATCCTCCGCACCGGCTTCAGGCCCGGTTCGCCGGCACGAACCTGAGCGCGTCGCCGTTCATGCACCAGCGCTGGCCGGTCGGCGGCGGCCCGTCGTCGAAGACATGACCGAGATGACCGCCGCAACGCCGGCAATGGACCTCGGTCCGGGTCATGAAGATCGTGTTGTCCGGCCGAGTGCGGACCGCGCCCCGGATCGGCCGGATGAAGCTCGGCCAGCCGGTCCCGCTCTCATACTTGTCCTGCGATCGGTAGACGGGAAGGTCGCAGCCGGCGCAATGGAAGGTGCCGGGGCGATGCTCCGCGTTGAGAGCGCTCGAACCGGACCTTTCCGTCCCCTGCTGACGAAGCACCCGATATTGTTCGGGAGTCAGGCGCCGGCGCCATTGCTCGGGCGTGAGATTCACCTCGAACACTTCCGCCTTCGCCTCGCTGCCGCGGCCTCCGAACAGGGCCGCCGCTCCGGCGACGACGACCGCTCCGGCGGCGACAACGACATTTCTCCGGTTCAGACTGTTGCTCATTGCGACACCTCTTGCCGGCTCCTGTTCCGGTGGAGCCCTGTTCAGGGTAGAGCGGCCTGGGAGGCCATCCTGAAGCACGAGCCCAACATAATAGACCGAGCCGCCGCGAAAAGCGCCCCGGCAAAAAGACCATGATCGGCTCGACGACGAAACGCGTCATTCTCGCCGCGTCGATCCTGGCCCTGATCGTCCTCTTCCTGGAGTCGGGCGCGGTCGATCTCCTCAATCTCGACGCTCTCAAGGCGCGGCGGAACGAGCTTTCGACCCTGGTCGAAACCCGCCCGCTGATCGTTCTGGCCGTCTTCTTCCTCGCTTATGTCGCGGTGGCGGCGCTTTCCATCCCGGGCGCCGCGGTGATGACCCTGGCCGGAGGTGCCATTTTCGGCCTCTGGATCGGGCTCGTCGCCGTCTCCTTCGCCTCGGTGGCGGGCGCCACCCTGGCCTTCCTGAGCTCGCGCTATCTGTTCCGCGACTGGGTCACGCGCCGCTTCGGCAAAAGGCTCGAAGCGGTCGACCGAGGCCTGGACCGCGACGGCATCTTCTATCTGCTCGCGATCAGGCTGAACCCGGTCTTCCCCTTCTTCGTCGTCAACCTCGCCATGGGGCTGACCCGGATCTCGGCGCTGAAATTCGCCCTGGTGAGCCAGATCGGAATGCTTCCGGCGACCTTCGTCTACGTCAACGCCGGAACCCAGCTCGGCCGCCTCGATTCGCTGTCCGAGATCGCTTCGCCGCAATTGATCGGCTCGCTGGTGCTGCTCAGCCTGCTGCCGATCTTCGGCAAGGTCGCGGCCGACTTCATTCGCCGGCGGCGCGCCTACAAGGGCTGGAAGAGACCGAGGCGCTTCGACCGCAACCTGATCGTCATCGGCGCCGGCGCCGGCGGGCTCGTCACCGCCTATATCGCCGCGGCGGTCCGGGCGAAGGTGACCCTGATCGAGGCGGAGCGGATGGGCGGCGACTGCCTCAACACCGGCTGCGTTCCGTCGAAGGCGCTGATCCGCAGCGCCCGGCTCGCCCACGAGATCCGCCATGCGGAAATTTTCGGCCTTCCCTCGGCGGAGCCGGCGGTCGACTTCCCGGCGCTCATCGAGCGGGTGAAGAGGATCATCGCCGACATCGCGCCCGCCGACAGCGTCGAACGCTATCGCGGCCTCGGGGTCGACGTCCGCCACGGACATGCCCGGATCGTCGATCCCTGGACCGTCGAAGCGAATGGGGAGCGGCTGACCAGCCGGGCGATCGTCATCGCCGCCGGCGCCGAGCCTTTGGTTCCGCCGATCCCGGGGATCGAGACGTTCGGTTACCTGACGAGCGACACGATGTGGGAAGCCTTCGCCGAGCGCGAGGCGCTTCCGGAAAAGCTGCTCATCATCGGCGGCGGCCCGATCGGCGTCGAGATGGCTCAGGCCTTCGCCCGCCTCGGAAGCAAGGTGACCCTGGTCGAGGGCGGCGAGCGGATCCTGCCGAAGGAGGACGAGGACGTCGCCGCGACCATCGCCTCCATTCTCGGCGAGGAGGGCGTCGACCTGAGGATCGGCCACGCGGCGGTCCGGATCGACGGGAAGATCCTGGTGGCGCGCACCAAGGAAGGCGAGCGAAAAACCGAGACGCGAATCCCATTCGACGACATCATCCTCGCTGTCGGCCGCAAGCCGAGGCTGAAGGGCTATGGGCTGGAAGAGCTCGGAATCGACACCGGCCAGCCGCTCGAGACGAACGACTGGCTCGAGACCCTCTTCCCGAACATCTATGCGGTCGGCGACGTCGCCGGCGCCTATCAGTTCACCCACGCCGCCTCGCACCAGGCCTGGCGTGCCGCGGTCAACGCCTTGTTCGGCGGCTTCAGGCGCTTCAAGGTGGATTACAGGGTGCTTCCCTGGGTGACCTTCACCGATCCCGAAGTCGCCCATGTCGGCCATAATGAGGACAGCGCGAGCGAGGCCGGAATCGCCCATGAGGTGGTGCGATACGGGCTCGATCATTTCGACCGGGCGGTGACGGAATCGGCGAGCAGGGGCTTCGTCAAGCTGCTCGTCGCGCCGGGCAAGGACCGGATCCTGGGAGCGACGATCGTCGGCCACAATGGCGGCGAGCTGATCGCCCCGATCGCCATGGCGATGAAGCATGGTATCGGCCTCAAGAAGCTGCTCGGAACGGTCCACGCCTATCCGACCATGGCGGAGGCGAACAAGATGGCCGCCGGCGAGTGGCGCAAGGCGAACCAGCCCGAACGGCTGCTCCGCCTGGTCGAAACCTATCATCGCTGGCGGCGCCGTTGAGGACTCGGATTCTCGTCTTCGCCAAGGCGCCCGTGCCGGGCAAGGTGAAGACCCGCCTCATCAAAGCCCTGGGGGAGACGGCGGCCGCCTGCCTGGCCAATCGGATGCTCGAAAAGACGCTCGCCGAAGCGAGTGCGGCGTCGGTTGGACCCGTCGTGCTGATGACCGATCCGGGCCCCCGCCATCCCGTCTGGAACCAGGTGCGTCCGATCGTCGAAACCTTGACCGCTCAGGGAAAAGGCGATCTCGGCGAGCGGCTCGGCCGAGCGGCCCGGAAGGCCCTGGAGAAAGGCGACAAGCTGCTGTTGATCGGGACTGACTCCCCCCAGCTCGATCGCCGGCGGCTGAAGGAAGCGGCGATTCGCCTCGAGGATCATGATGGCGTCATCCTGCCCGCGGCCGACGGGGGCTATGTCCTGCTCGGGCTCCGGCGCTTCGATTCCAGCCTGTTCGAGGGGATCGCCTGGAGCAGCTCCTCGGTGGCGCGGGAAACGATCGCTCGGATCGAAAGGCTGGGATGGTCGCTCCACGTCGGCGAGACCCTGAGCGACGTCGATGAGCCCGCCGACCTCGAATTTGTCCTGGATCTGCTGCCGAAGCCGATCGAGTTTCGCCCGGCGCGCGCGAGCCCGCGCTCGATCCTGCCGGTGGCCTTTCTCGGTCTCCTCCTGGCCGGCCTGGCCGCGGCGGCGATCGCCCGACCGGGCAGCGTGTCGGCGCTCGGGCTTGCTGGGCTTGCTCTGCTCGTCGCCGGCGGCTGCTGGCTGCTGCTCCGGAACCGCTTTCCCGGCGCCCCGAGACTTCGTGTGGACCGCACCGGGATGTCCTATGAGCGCGGCGGAAAGACTCGGAATCTGAGCTGGGACGAAGTCGCCGCCATCAAGGTCGACCACCAGAGAGAGGATATGCGCTTCGTCCCCGTTTCGGGCGAAGCGGCGATCGTCATGAACCGCGACATGGTCTCTGTGGACGGCCAGAGGTTCGACATGCTCATGGAAAATTACTGGCTTCCGCGCACTTTCGAACGCGGTTGAGGCGAGCTTTCTCGCCGCGTGCGTTTCCGTTTCCGGGCGTCTAGGAAGCCGGCCATGGATACACTGCCGCCTTATGCCCGTTTTCTCGGCATCCGCACCCTTCGTTCGGAGAAAGGCGAGCTGCTATTCGTGATGCCGTTCACAGAAAGGGTCCTTGGCCGCCCCGGCTTTCTCCATGGCGGGGCGATTGCCGGACTACTGGAATTCGCGGCGGTCGGCGCGATCTTCGAGGAGATCGGATCCTCGGAAGGGATCAGCGTCAAGCCGATCAACGTCACCGTGAACTATATGCGCGGCGGCACCGATCACGACACGCATGCGGCGGCGACGGTCACCCGGCTGGGCAGCCGGGTCGCCAATGTCGAGGCCCATGCCTGGCAGCAGGACCGCGACAAGCCGATCGCCGCCGCCCAGATGAACGTGATGGTGCGGAGAAGCTGAATCCCGGCAACGATTCCATTTCAGTCCTGGTTAAAGTAAAGCCAACCAAGATACTGACATGTTTACGGAAGTGAATCGAGGTTTGGCGCCGGAGCGGCTCAAGTCGGCGGCCGCCGTCGCCCTTCTCCACGTCGCGCTGGGCTATGCCTTCATCACCGGCCTGGGCGTCGACATGATCCGCGAGAGCGCCGAGCAGCTCAAGCTCATCGACATTTCGGAACCGCCGCCGCCACCGCCGGTCGAGGCACCCGTGCCGGCCAAGGCCCGAAGCCAAGCGGAGGAAGGCGCCGCCGCCCCTGAGAATCTCAAGGCCCGTCCGACCGAGATCGTCGCCTTGCCGCCCCAGATCGTGGTTCCGACGGTGCCGCCGATCGTCGCCGCGCCGGTTCCGGGCACGGGCAGCGAAAGCGATGCCGGCGCCTCCGACCGGCCGGGGCCGGGCACCGGCGCCGGCGGAACCGGCACCGGCACCGGAAGCGGCGGATCGGGCAGCGGCACCGGCGCCGGCCTGGGCGGCGAGGCGCGGCTGGTCCGCGGCCGGATCGTCCATGCCGATTATCCGCGAGCCGCGGTCCGCGCCCGGGCCGAAGGCACCGTGGTCGCGCGGCTGAACGTCGGCGCCAATGGCCGGGTGACGAGTTGCAGCGTCACCCGATCGAGCGGCAATTCGGCCCTCGACGAGACGACCTGCCGACTCATCCAGCAAAGATTCCGCTTCGATCCCGCCACCGACAGCCAGGGCCGGCCGATCCCGAGCGTCACCGGCTGGCAGCAGCGCTGGTGGCTGGAGGGCGACTAGAATTGCGGCGATCGACCTAGGGCCGAGCCGCCCTCTTCAGCACTTCCCGGGCGATGACGAGCTGCTGGATCTGGCTGGTGCCTTCGTAGATCCGGAACAGGCGCACGTCGCGGTAGAGGCGCTCGATCCCGTAATCGGCGATGTAGCCGGCGCCGCCGAAGATCTGGACGGCGCGGTCGGCGACGCGGCCGACCATCTCGCTCGCATAATATTTGGCGGCGGCGGCCTCCAAAACGATCCCGTCGCCTCGGTCCTTGAGCGCCGCCGTCTCGAGCACCAGGACCCGAGCCGCCATCATCTCGGTCTGGGAATCGGCGATCATCGCCTGGATGAGCTGGAAATCGGCGAGCGGCTTGCCGAACTGGCGCCGCTCGGACGAATAAGCGACGGCGTCGGCGATCAGACGCTCCGCGACTCCGACGCAGACGGCGGCGATGTGGAGCCGGCCGCGATCGAGAACCCGCATCGCGATCCTGAAGCCCTCGCCCTCGGCTCCAAGCCGGTTCCTGGCCGGCACCGGCGTCTCGTCGAAATTGACGTCGCAGACATGGGCGCCCTGCTGGCCCATCTTCTTTTCCGGCCTGCCGATGCTCACTCCGGGAAGATCGGCCGGGACGAGGAAGGCGGAGACGCCGTTGGCCCCTTCCCCGCCGGTGCGCGCCATCACCGTGAACAGGCTCGCCTTGTCGGCATTGGTGATGAATCTTTTGGTGCCGGTGAGTCGGTAGACGCCTGCCCCGGACCCCGATCCGGGGTCACCCTCTCGGACGGCGCGGGTCTGGACAGAGGCGCTGTCGGATCCAGCGCCGGGCTCGGTCAAGGCGAAGCTGGTGACGATCTCGCCCGACGCGATCCTGGGCAGCCATAGACGTTTCTGCGCGTCGGAGCCGGCCATGACGAGGCCCTGGCTGCCGATCCCGACATTGGTCCCGAAAACGGAGCGGAAGGCGGGCGTGGTTCGGCCGAATTCGAGCGCGACCCTCACCTCCTCCGACATGGTGAGGCCGAGGCCGCCATATTCCTCGGGGATGGAGAGGCCGAACAGCCCCATGTCGCGCATCTCGCCGACGATCTCGGCCGGGACCTCGTCTTCCTCGGCGACCCTTTCCTCCAGCGGCCGGAGGCGTTCGGCGACGAATCGCCGGACGGTGTCGATCAGCGAGTCGAACGTCTCGGCATCGAGCGGCATCGGATCAGCGCCTCGGCATCAGCGCCTCGGCGGCAATCACCATCGCCTCGACCCCGGCCGTCACCGACGGCTCCGGCTGGATCCTGAACAAGGGCGAATGATGGCCCGCGGCCGTTGCGAGCTCGGCCGGAAGGGTCCCTCCGACGGCGAAATAGACGCCCTTCACTTTGCTTTCCGGAGTGACGAAATAGGCGAAATCCTCGGCGCCCATGCCCGTCCTCGGATTGTCGATGAGCCGGTCGGCGCCCATCGCCTCGGCGATCGCCGATCTGACGCGAAGCGCGGTTTCGCGGTCGTTGATCGTCGACGGCGTCGTCTCCGTGGCCGAACGGGTGACGACGGGCAGTCTGTCCTCCGCAACGCCGAGAGCGAGCGCGGTTCCCCGGGCCACACGGTCGATGCCGTCGAGAAGCTCGGTCCGCACCTCCGGCGTGTCGGCTCGGACGGTGAGCGCCATCTCCACCTGCTCGGGGATGATATTGCCCCTGACCCCGCCGTGGATCGCTCCGACCGTGATCACCCGCCCTTCGAGCGGATTGATCTCCCGGCTGACGATCGACTGGAGCGAGACGACGATCTGCGAGGCGACCAGGACCGGGTCAACGCCCTGGTGCGGATAGGCGCCGTGGGTGCCGACGCCGTTCACCCTGATATTGACGATGTCGGAGCTGGAATAAGCGATTGTCTCCGGAACGTTGATCCGGCCCGCGGGCGAATCCGCGTCGACATGGAAGGCCAGAGCATAATCCGGCTTCGGGAAGCGGGTGTAGAGCCCGTCCTGGACCATGGCCCGGGCGCCGGAAATGGTCTCCTCGGCGGGCTGGGCGATCAGGACCAGGGTCCCGGCCCATCGATCGCGGCGGGCCATCATCTGCCGGGCGGTGCCGACCAGGGCGGTGATGTGAACATCATGGCCGCAGGCATGCATGACCGGCTGCTCGGTCCCGGAAGAATCACTCTGCCTGGCGGTCGAGGCGTATGGGAGGCCCGAGCGCTCCTCGAGCGGGAGGCCGTCCATGTCGGCGCGGAGCATGACGGTCGGCCCCTCGCCGTTGCGCAGAACAGCGACGATTCCGGTGCCGCCGACGCCCTCGGTCACCTCGTAGCCGAGGCTTCGGAGCTCGCTCGCCATCCGGGCCGCCGTCCGCACCTCGAGTCCGGACAATTCGGGATTGCGGTGGAAATGGTCGAACAGAGCGGCGAGGTTCGAGCGATAATCCTCGGCGACGGCTCGGCGCAGGCCGTCGTCCTGAGCGAGCGACGGGGCCGAAAGCGCCAGCAATCCCGCCGCCAAACCGAATTTGAGCCTCATTCCATGCCCCTCCCGAAAACGCCCGTCATCAATAGCCCTTCAACCGCGCCAGCCGGTCGGCATGATAGGCCGGATCGCCGAACAGCTCGTTCAGCACCCGGTCGCGCTTCATGTAGAGACCGATATCATATTCGTCGGTCATGCCGATGCCGCCATGCATCTGGATGCCTTCCTGGACCGCTAAGCGCGACGAAAGCCCCGCCTTGGCCTTGGCGACCGAGACCATCGCCTCCGCCTCGTCGCTGCCCTCGTCGAGCAATTGCTGCGCCTTGAGGGTCGCGGCCCGGGCGATCTCGATCTCGGAATAGAGATGGGCGGCCCTGAACTGGAGCGCCTGGAACTCGCCGATCAGCCTGCCGAACTGCCGGCGCTGCTTGAGATAGTCGACACTCATGTCCATCGCCGCTGAGCCGACCCCGACCAGCTCGGCCGCGGCGCCGGCGCGCCCCGCATCGAGGACCCGCGCAAGGATCGCCTCGCCGCCGCCGACCTCGCCGACGACGGCGTCGGAATCGACCTCGACCCCTTCGAACGTCATCCGGGCGCCGATGCTCGAATCGGCGAGCCTCACGCCCTCGACGTCGAGGCCCTTCGAGTCCTTCTCGACGGCGAACAAGGTGAGGCCGTCATCGCTTTGGGCGGCGACGAGGGTGACGTCGGCCGAGGCGCCCTGGACGACGAACTGCTTGCGGCCCGAAAGCTTGAAGCCATTGCCCGACCGCTCGGCCCGCATCGCGATCGCCTCGGGCCGGTGCTTGGCGCCCTCGTCGATCGCCAAAGCGGCGACCGTCTCGCCGGAAAGGATGCCCGGAAACCAGCGCTCGCCGTGGCGGGTGCCCTTCACGGCCTCGACGAAGGCGACGGCGCTGACCAGGAAGGGCGACGGAGTGAGGTTGCGGCCGATCTCCTCGAGGACGATGCCCGCCTCGACATGGCCGAGGCCGAGGCCGCCTTCGGCTTCGCCGATCAGGATCCCGGTGAAGCCCATTTCGGCGAACTGCTTCCACAGAGCATGGCCGAAGCCGTCCTTGCAATTGCGGTCGCGCCAGTGGCGCAGCTGCTTCGCGATCGCGCCTTCCTCGGCGATGAAGCCGCGCGCCGTATCGCGAAGCATCGCCTGATCGTCGGTGAGGTAGAGTGGCATGAAGTCCCCTTGTCGTCGCCCCAGCCAAGGCTGGGGTCCATGCTGTCATGACGTCAGACTCGCCGTCCGGATGCCAGCCTAAGTTGGCATGACGAAACGGCTCAGCCGCCCGGCAATTGCAGGATCCTCTTGGCGATGATGCCGAGCTGGATCTCGCTGGTTCCGCCCTCGATCGAATTGGCCTTGGTCCGGAGCCATTCACGAGCGGCCTTGCCGTTGCGCGAACGTTCGCTTTCCCATTCGAGAGCGGAGGATCCGCCCGCGGCCATGACGAGCTCGTGGCGGGCCTTGTTCAACTCGGTGCCGGCATATTTCATCATCGACGGCTGGGCCGGATGGGCCAGGCCGGCCTTCAGCTCGTCGATGAACCGCTCCGACATCGCCCGGAACGCCAAGGAATCGACGTCGAAGCGGGCGACGTCGGCACGAAGCACCGGATCGGCCTTCACCGCCTCCTTCAGTGCCTCGCCAAGCGACCCGGTCTGGCCGCCGAGGCCCATGCCGCTGATCATCTCGCGCTCGTGGCCGAGCAGATATTTGGCGACGTCCCAGCCCTTGTTGAGATCGCCGACGAGCTGGTCCTTCGGCACCTTCACGTCGTCGAAGAAGGTCTCACAGAAGGGGGAATAGCCGGAAATGAGAAGGATCGGCCGGGTCGACACGCCGGGCGAGGCCATGTCGAACAGGAGGAAGCTGATCCCCTGATGCTTGGGCGCCTGCGGATCGGTCCGGACGAGGCAGAAGATCCAGTCCGCTTTGTCGGCATAGCTGGTCCACACCTTCTGGCCGTTCACCAGCCAGTAGTCGCGCTTATCCTCGCACTTCGTCTGGAGCGAGGCGAGGTCCGAGCCGGCGCCGGGCTCCGAATAGCCCTGGCACCAGCGGATCTCGCCGCGGGCGATCTCGGGCAGGAAGCGCTTCTTCTGCGCCTCGCTGCCATATTTGAGCAAAGCCGGACCGAGCATCGAGATGCCGAAGCTCATCAGCGGGTTGCGGGCGCCGATCCGGGCCATCTCCTGCTTCAATATCTTGGTCTCGGCCGCCGACAGGCCGCCGCCGCCATAGTCCTTCGGCCAGTCGGGCACGGTCCAGCCGCGCTCCGCCATCCTTTCCATCCAGACCTTCTGGGCCTCGTTCTTGAAGACCGGGTTGCGGCCGCCCCAGCAGGCGTCGCTCTCGTCGCGCATCGGCTCGCGCATCTCGGGCGGGCAATTCGCCTCGAGCCACGAGCGGGTCTCGCTTCGGAAATCGTCGAGATCGGTCATCCGGGCCCTCTCCTTTACGTAAACGTCAGGTGCCGCGCCGCCGGCGGCGAGTCAATCGGGACCGTGGATTTGGACCGGCGGCGTCCTTCGAAGCTCGAGAAATTCGTCTTTCAGCGGCCGCAAGCGGAGCATGAGGAGATCCTTGAGGTAATTCTGGTGGACCCGCCAGGGCGGCCGCCGGCCCTGCTTCGGAAGGATCGCCTCGGCACGGCGGACATAGCCGGAGCTGAAATCGAGCATCGGGACTGGCTCGGTCAGCCGAGGCTGAGTAGGCATCGCGATCGCGTAACCCTGCCGGTCCAAGTGGCGAAGCAGCCGGCAGACCCATCGCGAGGTCAGATCGCATTTCAGGGTCCAGCTGGCATTGGTGTAGCCGAACGACAGAGCGAGGTTTGGGACGCCGCTCAGCATCATCCCCTTGTAGGCGAACCTCGAGCCCGGATTCACCGTCTGCCCGTCGACGAGGATCTGGATTCCCCCCATCAGCTTCATGACGAGGCCGGTCGCGGTCACCACCAGGTCCGCCTCGATCTCTCGCCCCGAAGCGAGCCGGACCCCGCTTTCGGTGAAGCGATCGATCGAGTCGGTGACGACCTCCACCTTGCCGTCGCTTATCGCTTCGAACAGATCGGAATCGGGGACGAGGCAGAGGCGCTGGTCCCAGGGATCGTAGCTCGGCGAGAAATGGCGTTCGACCTCATAGCCGGGCGGCAGCGCCCTGGCGGCGAGCCTGAGGATCGCCTGCCTGACCTTCGCCGGCTTCTTTCGCGCCCGATCGAAGAAGTAGATGCCGAGGAGCAGGTTCTTCCAGCGGGTCAGCGACGGTCCGATGTGGCGGGCGAGCCGGTCGATCGACGGCCTCGAGACGACATAGGAAGGCGAGCGCTGGAGCATCGTCACCTTCGCCGCCTTCTTCGCCATGGCCGGCACGAGGGTCACGGCGGTCGCGCCGCTGCCGATGACGACGACCCGCCGGCCGTCATGGTCCAGATCGTCGGGCCAGGATTGCGGGTGGACGATCCGCCCGGCGAACCTCTCCTCGTCCGGCCATTCGGGGCGATAGCCGGCGGCATAATCGTAATAGCCGCTGCACAGGAACAGGAAGGCGCAGCTGAACCTTTTCGACTCCCCTTCCGATTCGACCTCGACCGTCCACCGAGCCTTCGGAGTCGACCAGCTCGCCTTGACCACCTTGTGACGGAAGCGGATCCGGCGATCGATCCCGAACGCCAAGGCCGTGTCCTCGACATAGTCCCGGATCGCGCCGCCATCGACGATCGAGCGCTCGCCGCGCCACGGCCGGAACGGGAAGCCCAGAGTGTACATGTCGCTGTCCGAGCGGACGCCCGGATAGCGGAACAGGTCCCAGGTGCCGCCGATCCGCTCTCTCGCCTCGAGGATGAGAAGGGTCTTGCCGGGGCAGCGTCTCTGGAGGTGCCAGGCGGCGTCGATCCCGGAGATGCCGGCGCCGACGACGAGCACGTCGACATGTTCGGCCGAGTCTTCCGCCATTCAGGCCCCTCCCCTCGCTCAGCCTTCGGTCAGGCGCGGTGCGAAGTCCAGACTCGGCCGGCTCGACCGGCGGCGGATTTGGCGAAAGGCGGATGAGACGCTATCGGCGCCTCAATGGACGTCAGCGACCTCCGCGTAGCCATCTTCAGCGGCAACTATAATTATGTCCGGGACGGGGCGAACCAGGCGCTCAACCGGCTTGCCGACTATCTGCTCCGGATGGGCGCCAAGGTGAGGGTCTATTCGCCGACGGTGAAGAACCCCGCCTTCGAGCCGAAGGGGGACCTGGTCCACATCCCCTATCTGCCGATCCCGGGCCGGTCCGAATATAAGCTTGGCTATGCGATCCCGCCGCGGGTGCGCCGCGACCTGCGCCAGTTCGCGCCCAACATCCTCCACGTCGCAAGCCCCGAGATACTCGGCCACCGGGCAGTCAGCCTGGCCCATGACTGGGACCTGCCCGTCGTCGCATCGGTCCACACGAGGTTCGAGACCTATCCGCGCTATTACGGCCTCGCCTTCCTCGAACCTCTGGTGCTTGCGATCCTTCGCCGATTCTACCGGCGCTGCGACGCCATCTTCGCCCCGTCGGATTCGATGGCCCAGCTGCTCCGCGACCAGAGGATGAATTTCGACGTCGGAATCTGGACCCGCGGAATCGACCGCGAGATCTTCAATCCGGGGCGTCGCGACCTGGAATGGCGGCGAAGCCTCGCCATCGACGACGACGTGCCGGTGATCGGCTTCGTCGGCCGGCTGGTGATGGAAAAG
>CBIGXQ010000022.1:0-23517 GCA_966193865.1 uncultured Sphingosinicella sp.
TGAGCTATTTGATCGATCTTCCCAACGACTCCCGCGGCCGACCCGCGCGAATCCGGAAGCGCGACGAGCTTCTCGTCTTCGCGACGCCCGCCGGCAACCAGCCCGGCGAGATTCGCCTGGTCGCGCCCGACGGGCAGATTCCCTATACGCCTGCACTGGCCGATCAGCTTCGCGAGATCCTTCGGGAAGCCAGCGCCTCGGACGCGCCGCCGCGGATTACCGGGATCGTCCGGGCCTTCCATGTTCCGGGATCGCTCGCCGGAGAAAGCGAAACCCAATTCTTCCTTCAGACCGCGGACGAGCGGCCGATCTCGCTCAACGTGCTTCGCCGACCGGGCGAGCAGCCGCGCTGGTCGGTCGCTCTCGGCGAGATCGTCGACGACGCCGCGGCCGAACCCGAGCCCAACTCACTGCTCTGGTATCGCCTCGCCTGCGGCCTGCCGTCGATCCTGCCTCGGCGCGCGCTTGAAGATGCAGGCCGTGACGAAGCTCGGGCGATCCAGGCCGATTATCGCCTGATCCTGGACCGGCTCGGCACCTGCGTTCGCACTCGCCAGCCGCGCTGACTCCGCCGCGCCGCGCAACCGCCTAGAACGAGGCCAGCTCGACTCCGACCCCGGCGCAGTCCGGATAGATGTCGGGTTTTCGCGCCGACACGCGGAGCGCCGTGACTCCGCGGCGGGCAGCGACGAGCCCGTAAATCTCACGGACGAAGGTCTCCTGCAGATTGAATCGGCGACCGGTGGCGAGCGCGCCGATCTCGGTGCGAAGGAAATCATAGTCCCAGGCGGAATCGACCTCGTCGCTCGGCGCGAAGGAGCGCTCGTCGACCCACACCTCGACCGTGAGCAGCAAGCGTTGCGGAGAGCCGATCTCGAAGTCGTGAAAGCCGATATCGACCTTGAGGTCATAATCCTCGAGGACGATCTTTCGGCTCTTCGGCGCGAGGCGATCCGGCACGAGGCCGTCGAGCCGGGCGATCTTTTCCATCCTCAACTCTCCAGAAACTGAACATCGCGGGACAAGCCCAGGAAACGCTGGCCGCCGTCGAGGGTGATGGTCTGGCCGGTCAGGGTCGGAGTGGCGATGATGAAGCGGAGCGCTCCGACGATCTCCGCCACGTCCACTCCCCGCTTCAGCGCGTTGAGGTCGTGGACTTCGTCGAAATTGTCGCGGCTCTGGGGCCCGGAGACCAATGTCACCGAAGGCGCGATGCCGCACACCCTGATTCGCGGCGCGAAGGCGCGAGCGGTCAATTCCGTCAGCCCGGCGAGGCCGATCTTCGAGATCGTGTAGCTGAAGAAGTCGGGATTGAGCGAGGCGAGCTTGGCATCGAGAAGATTGACGATGAGGCCCTGCCCTTCCGCCAGCCGGGCGGCGAACGCCTGGGAGAGCAGGGCCGGAGCCCGAAGATTGGCATCGAGATGCAGATCCCAGCCCTCGACCGAAAAATCGGTGGCCGAGTCGAGGACGAAGCGGGACGCATTGTTGACGAGGAGCCGCGCCGGAGGGAGTCCGGCAAGGGCCGCGACGATCCGCTCCGCCGAATCGCTTTCCGCCAGCTCCGCCTGGACGATCGAAGCATTGCCGACTTCGGCAGCAAGGGCCCTCGCTTCCGATTCCGATCGGTTGAAATGGATGAGCACGTGCCAGCCGTCGGCCGCGAGCGCGCGGACGAGCTCCGCGCCGATCCGGCGCGCGCCGCCGGTGACGATCGCCGTGCGTGGCCCTTCGAATTCCATTCCGGGGTCGATAGCGCCGCACTTTGCGCATGGCCAGCAGCGCCGCTACATCCCCCCGATGCCGGACGATCTCAGCCGCCTCAGCCTGACCGAAATCGCCCGAATGGCGTCGGAGCGGAAGCTTCCGCCGGTCGACCAATGGCAGCCCCGACATTGCGGCGACAGCTTCATGCGGATCGCCCGCGACGGCACCTGGTACCATGAAGGACGGCCGATCCGACGGCCCGAAATGGTTCGTCTCTTCTCGACCATCCTTCGCCGCGAGCCGGACGGGCGGTTCGTTCTCGTCACGCCGGCCGAGAAGCTCGACATCGCGGTCGAGGACGCGCCTTTCGTCGCCGTCGAGGTGAAGAGCGAAGGCGAAGGCCGGGATCGAAGCCTGGCCTTCCGGCTCAATAGCGGCGACGTCGTCATCGCCGGCCCCGGCCATGCGCTCCGCTTCGAACCGGGTCCGCGTCCCTGCCTGGAGGTCAGGCGGGGCCTCGAGGCGCTGATCGCGCGCTCAGTCTATTACGAGCTTGCCGAAATGGCCCTGGCCGAGGATTCGCGCCCGCCTGGCCTGTGGAGCGGCGGCGCCTTCTTCGCGCTCGAGCCAGTCGAATGAGGCTGGCCGAACGCCTTCGTGCCGCGCTCGAGCGCGGCCGTGACCGAAGCCCCATCCTCATCGCCGGCGACGTCCTCGACGACGAGCAGATCGGCGCCGAGATCACCCAGGCGGCGGTGCTCGTGCCCATCGTCGATCGCCCGATCCCGGCTGTCGTGCTCACCTTGCGGCCGGAGACGATGCGAAAGCATCCGGGCCAGGTCAGCTTTCCGGGCGGACGGATCGATCCGGGAGACGATGGTCCGGTCGACGCGGCCCTCCGCGAGGCCGAGGAAGAGATCGGGCTGAAACGGGCCGACGTCGAGATCATCGGCACGGCCGACCGCTATCGCACCATCACCGGCTTCGAGGTCACTCCGGTGGTCGGAATCCTCCCGCCCGATCTGGCTTTGAAGGCGCACCCCGGCGAAGTCGCCGCGATTTTCGAAGTACCGCTCGATTATCTGCTGGATCCGGCGCACCAGAATGTCCGATCGCTGGAGTGGCGAGGCCGCGAACGCTTTTATTATGAGATCGAATGGCAGGGCCGGCGGATATGGGGAGCGACTGCGGCGATGATCGTCAATCTCAGCCGACGTCTGGAGCCGGCCGAATGAAGCTGCCCGAGGCGAGCTGGCGTCGGCGAAGCGGTCTCCCCCGCCTTCTGACCACGCTCGGCGCGGAACAAGGCGAGACCCGCTTCGTCGGCGGCTGCGTCCGCGACACCCTGCTCGATCTCGACGTCAACGACGTCGACCTCGCCACTCGTCTCGCTCCCGACGAGGTGGTTCGCCGGCTCGAGCAGGCCGGGATCAAGGCGGTTCCCACCGGAATCGCCCATGGCACCATCACCGCCGTCCTCGCCGGCCGGCCGATCGAAGTGACGACTCTTCGGCGCGATGTCTCGACCGACGGGCGGAGGGCGAAGGTGGCTTTCACCGAGGACTGGGAAGAAGACGCCGCCCGCCGCGATTTCACGATCAACGCGCTCAGCGCCGACCCCGCCAGCGGAGAGATTTTCGACTATTTCGGCGGCCTCGACGATCTCGAGGCGCGCCATGTCCGATTCATCGGCGACCCGCGGGTCCGGATCGCCGAAGACCATCTTCGGATCCTTCGCTTCTTTCGTTTCCACGCGCGGTTCGGCTCCGGCGCACCCGATGAAGCCGGGCTCGCCGCCTGCGAGCAGCGAGCGAACGATCTGATGGCGCTGTCCCGGGAGCGGATCGCCGACGAGCTATTGAAGCTGCTCGCTCTGCCCGACCCGAGCCCGACCACGGCGCTGATGATCGCCCGCAACATCCTGAAGCCGGTCCTGCCGGAGATCGACAGCTCGAGACGGCTCGAGCGACTGATCGAGGCGGAGCGCCGGGCGGGAATATCGCCGGCCGCGATCCGGCGGCTGGCGGCCCTGTTGCCGGTCGATCGGGACGTTGCCGCTTCGGTGGCGGCGCGGCTCCGGCTGTCGAAACGCGCCTCCGCCCGCTTGGTCTCGGCGGCCGATCCCTCGCTCGAAGATCCCGAGATCCTCGCCTACCGAATCGGAAGCGAGGAAGCGGTCGACCGCTTCCTCCTACATTCCGACGATCCGCCGCCGCTCCAGGCGCTTCAGAGCTGGAAACGTCCGCAGCTTCCGATCGGCGGCGGCGATCTCATCGGGATGGGGCTCTCGGCCGGGCCGGCGGTCGCTCGAACCTTGCGCGCCGTCGAGCAGGAATGGTCGCGGTCAGGCTTCAGCCCGAAGCGCAGGGAAGTGCTCGCACTCGCCCGACGTCACGTCGAGGAAGCGCTCCGCTCGAGCCAGTAAGCGAGCGCTTCGTCGGCCGGCAGCGGTGCCGAATAGAAGAAGCCCTGGCCGTAGGTGCAGCCGGATTCGGTCAGCATCTCGGCAAGATCCTCGCTGTCGATCCCTTCGGCGGTCGTCTCCATTCCAAGCGCACGGGCGAGCGAGAGAACCGCCCGGACGATCGCTGTCGAATCGCCGTCGGCCAGCATCTGGCTGACGAAGCTCTGGTCGATCTTGAGCACGTCGATCGGCAGCTTCTGAAGCGATGCGAGCGAAGTGAAGCCGGTGCCGAAATCGTCCATCGCGATCCGAACGTCGAATTTCTTCAGCGCGTTGAGCGCCTTTGCGGCCCGGTCCGGATCCTGGATGATCGCGCCTTCGGTGAGCTCGAGAGTCAGCCTGCCGCCGTCGATGCCGTTCGATGCGAGCGCTCCGGACACGGCGGCGGCGACATCGTCGCGGCTGATCTGGATCGGCGACAGGTTCACGCTGATGTTGAGCGGAAGCAGGGTTCCGGTCTGGCGATCCCAGTCGCGAAGCGTGCTCACCGCCCGGTCGAGCGCCCAGCGGCCGAGCTGAACGATCAGCCCCGATTCCTCGGCGACCGGGATGAATTCACTGGGCGAGACGCTCGTGCCTTCATGCTCCCATCGCGCAAGCGCCTCGAATCCCGCGACCCGGCCGGTGTCGAGGTGGATCAGGGGCTGAAAGGCAAGGGTCAGGGCCTCCGCCTCGATCGCGCATCTCAGCTCGGTCTCGATGCTGAAACGGCGACGGACGGCCTGAGCCTGGGTGGGTTCGTAAACCTGAGTGGCCCCGATCTTCTTCGCCCGTTTGAGGGCGAACTGGGCATTGCGCAGCACCTCGTCGGCGCTGCTCACGCCGTGGTTGAGGATCGCGCAGCCGATCGCGCAATCGACCCTGATCTCGAGATCGGAAAGCCGGAACGGCAGAGTGAGGACCGCCTTGATCCGCTCGGCCGCGCGAATCGCATCGGCCACTCCGCGATCGAGCCGAAGCAGAATCCCGAATTCATCGCCGGACGTGCGGGCCAGCATGTCGGTCGGTCTCAACGCCGAGACCAGGCGGCGGGCGAAAGTGATGATCAACTCGTCACCGGCCAGAGCGCCCATGCATTCGTTGACCCGACTGAATCGGGTCATGTCAACCGCGAGCACGGCATAGCTGCCTTCCGCGAAGGCGGGATCGGCGAGAACGGCGTCGACCCGCTCGTTGAAGGCGAAGCGGTTGGGCAGCCCGGTCAGGCTGTCACGAAGCATTTCGGAGCGAAGGCTCTTTTCGGTCTCGACCTGGGCGGTCCGGTCGATGAGCGAGATCAGGCATCTCTTGGGTTGGCCGGCGAGAACCCTCAGCCGAGCGAATCGTACCGTGAAATGCCGCCCGCCGAGCGGCCGTCCGTCGGTCGTGTCGAACTGGTGGGCGGGATCTTCGCCGGCGAGGAAAGCGGCGAGTCGGGACGCCAGGGGCCCGCTGCGGAGGATCTTGATCTGGCTGAGCCTTCGTTCGCCGAGGCGCTCGTCCCATTCGATGATCGACCGGAAAAGCTCGTTCGCGGCCTCCAGCAGCGGATCGTCCGGAAGCGCGGTGACGATGGCAGCGGCAATCGGCAAGGCGTCGAGATAGGTCTGGCGCGCGCCGGCGAGCAATGTCTCCATTTGAGGCGCGAGGTCGGCCGGAACGACGGACGCGACGGCATCCTCCGTCAATGGAGCACGATTTCGTCCGCGCGTCGCTGCAGCCTGCATGAAGCAGCAGATAGAGGAACAGGGTTAACGCTTGCTTTCGATCAGCATGCGTTCGGCTCCTCTTCCCTCAGCCGAATGGATTTTCCTTGGGAAAGCCCATCGGCGGCATCCGGCCCGCGGCGCCGCGGGCGGTGCGCCAGGGGTTCATGTCCGGCTCGGCCCGGGTTCGGCCGCTTTCGCCGCCCATCGGCCAGGACAGGCCCTGGGCGAAGACGAAGGTGGTGGCGTCGCCGAGGCCGCCGTCGCGGTAGCGCTGAAGCTGGACCCCCTGCCCCCGGCCCATTTCGGGCAGCTCGGCGATCGGGAAGACGACCATTTTCCGGTTGTCGCCGATCACCGCGACATAATCGTCGCCGGCCTTCAGCGGCCGGACCACCTTCAACGTTGCGCCCGGGCGAAGATTGACGATCTGCTTGCCCTTGCGCGTCTCGGCGACGGCGCCGGCCGCCGAAGTCACGAAGCCGCGGCCGTCGCTCGAGGCGAGAAGCAGCTTTTCGCCGGCGGCGGCGCGGAGCAAAGCGACGACATTCCCCTCCCCTTCGACGTCGACCATCAGCTTGACCGGCTCGCCGAAGCCGCGGCCGCCTGGCAGCCGATCGGCCGCCAAGGTGTAGAAGCGGCCATTGGCCGAAGCCAGAAGCAGCTTGTCCGTCGTGTGGGCGTGGAAGAAGAAGGCGGGGCCGTCGCCCTCCTTGAACTTCAGCGCATCGGGGTTCGACAGCTCGACATGTCCCTTCATCGCCCGGATCCAGCCGCGGCGGGACATGATGACCGTGATCGGTTCACGCTCGATCATCGCCTCGAGCGGAATCTCGCGCGCGGGCCCGGCTTCCTCGATCAGGGTGCGGCGACGTCCGAGCTCGGTGTCGGGCCCATAGCGCCCGCGAAGCTTCAGAAGGTCCTTCTTGAGCCGGGTGCGTTGCCGATCCTCGGATTTGATGAGCTTCTCGAGCTCCTCGCGCTCGGCAACGAGAGCATCCCGTTCCGTGCGCAGCTGCATCTCCTCGAGCCGGCGCAACGACCGCAGCCTCATGTTGAGGATCGCCTCCGCCTGGCGGTCGGTCAAAGCGAATTCGGCGATCATCACCGGCTTCGGTTCATCCTCGCTCCGGATGATCTGGATGACCCGGTCGAGATTGAGGAAGGCGATGATGAAGCCTTCGAGAAGCTCGAGCCGATCGTCGATCTTGGCGATCCGATGTTCGGAACGGCGCACCAGCACCTGGAACTGAAAGACCAGCCAGGACGAGAGCACCTGCCTGAGGCTCATCACCTGTGGCGTTCGATCGGCGTCGAGGACGTTGAGGTTGAGCGGGATCCTCACTTCGAGGTCGGTCAGGCGGAACAGGCTGTCGACGAGCATCTGCGGATCGACGGTGCGGCTTCGAGGCTCGATGACGATTCGAATCTCTTCGGCCGATTCGTCGAGGATATCGGCCAGGATCGGAAGCTTCTTGTCGGTGATCAGGGCGGCGATCTGCTCGATCAGCTTGGCCTTCGGAACCTGGTAGGGGACCTCGGTGACGACGATGGTCCAGCTGCCCTGAGCCCCTTTTTCGATCTCCCACTTCGCCCGAACCCGGAACGAGCCGCGACCGGTAGCGTAAGCGGAAGCGATCGCTTCCGGGCTGTCGACGAGGATTCCTCCGGTCGGGAAATCCGGCCCAGTGACGAAGCGAAGCAGGTCGCTCGGTTCAGACCTGGGATTGTCGATCAGGTAAATTGCGGCGTCGAGAATCTCCGCGACATTGTGAGGGGGGATCGACGTCGCCATCCCGACGGCAATTCCGGCGGCGCCGTTGGCGAGGAGGTTGGGGAAGAGGCCCGGGAAGACCTCCGGTTCCTCCTCTTCGCCATTATAAGTCGGCCGGAAATCGACCGTGCCCTCGTCGAGCCCGGCCATCAGCTCGTTGGCCGCGCGGGTCAGCCGGGCCTCGGTGTAGCGCATGGCCGCGGCATTATCGCCGTCGACATTGCCGAAATTGCCCTGACCGTCGACGAGCGGATAGCGGAGCGAGAAATCCTGGGCGAGCCGGACCATCGCGTCATAGACGGACTGGTCGCCATGGGGGTGATATTTGCCGATCACGTCGCCGACGACCCTGGCGCATTTCTTGAAGCCGCTGGCCGGATCGAGCTTGAGCAGTCTCATCGCCCAGAGCAGGCGGCGATGGACCGGTTTCAGGCCGTCGCGAAGGTCCGGCAGTGACCGGGCCGTGATCGTCGACAGGGCATAAACGAGATAACGCTGGGACAAGGCGTCGTCGAAGGGCGCTTCGACGATCTGATCGAATTCATCACTCATGACCGACCGTTAGCAGCGCCGAATCCAGCAGGCGAGAGGCCATTGTCAGCTTTTATGTGATGATGTATCATCACTTGCTGATGAGGAGGTCGGCCATGATGACGCGCTTCAATCCGCTGGCACTGATGCTCGGCCTGTTCGCCGTGCTCATACTCGGCTCCGCCATCTTCACCATGTCCGCGCAGCGGCCGCCGCAAGAGCAGGTCGTGAGCCAGGACCTCTCCACCTACGATATGATGAAAGCCGAACCACCGATTTTCGCCGCTCCACCTGCGGCGCCGGTCATGAGCGACCTCCCCGGAGCGGCGACAAGCGACGGTCCGGATGTGGCCGTGAGCGCGGCGCCCGGGGTGGCGTTCAACCATCGTTACACCTTCCAGCTGGGAGCGGAGCGAATCCCGGAGGTCCAGGAGCGGCACGCGGCGGCCTGCGAGCAGCTCGGGATCAATCGCTGCCGAATCACGGCGATGCATTATCGGCTCGGCGACGACGGCCGGGTCGAGGCGATGCTGGCGGTCAGGTTGGAACCCGGCATCGCCCGCCGCTTCGGACAGCGGGCCTCAGGGCTGGTCGCCCAGGCCGACGGCAAGCTGATCGGGGCGGACATCGAAGGGGTCGATGCCGGCCAGACGATCGAATCGACCAGCCGCACCATCGTCCAGATGCAGGCGGAGGTGCGGCGGCTCGAGCAGCTTCTCTCCCAACGCGCGTCCGCGGAGGAGCGGACCGCCATCCTGCAGGAGGTCCGGCAGCTCCGGGCTTCGATCCGATCGCTGGAATCCCATCGTGAAGACGACAGGCAGGCTCTCGCCGGGACTCCGATGGAGTTCCAATATCTGTCCGGGACGACGCTTGCGGCGGCGCCGCCGCTGACCGCCTCGAAAGCGGCGGAGCGGGCCCTCGACACCTTTCTCCAGGGTTTGACGATCCTCTTCATCATCGTCGTGACCTTGCTGCCCTGGGCGCTGCTCGGGCTCCTGCTCTGGTGGGTTGCCGTCCGGCTTCGGCGGCGCTGGCCTTCGATTTCGGCGGAGCCCCAGGCGGCCTGAGCAGGGCGCGACCAAGGGAAACGACTCGCAGCCGGAGCTTGCCCCGTTTCGATCAGATTTCGGCCAAGCGTCTGAATCATCATCATTTTTCCTCTATTGTTATTCTCAACTGTTTTAGTAGAGTCATGTGACAATATAACTGAGAGGAGACTGATGATGCGTCGCTCATTATCCGTTCTTGGGCTACTTCTCGCCACCGCCGCCTGTCAGGCCGGCGACGACCCGGCCGAGTCGGTCGACACCCCCACCAACATGAGCGGCGAGTTGGCGGATTCATCGCTCGCGCCGCCGGCAGAACTGGCGCCGGCGAGCGGCCGCTCCGGTGGCGAAGCCGGCCCCGACATCCGGCCGAGCGCCGCCCCCGGAGTCGCTTTCGACTATCGTTACGCGTTCAGGCTCGAGGCGGAGCGGATCGCCGAGGCGCAGCAGGAACATCAGCGGCTGTGCGAGCGCTACACCGCCAACCGCTGCCGAATCACCGGAATGGTCTATCGCGCCGCAAGCGAGGACGATGTCGAGGCGATGCTCGCCTTCCGGGTCGACCCGGCGATCGCCGCCCAGTTCGGCCGCGAAGGAGTCCAGGCGGTGCTCGAGGCCGAAGGCGATCTCACCGAAAGCACCATCACCGGGACCGATGTCTCGCCGACGATCCAATCGGCGCGCCGCGATCTGCCCAGGCTCGAAGCCGAGCTCGAGCGGATCCAGGCCAGGCTGAGCGCGGGCAATGTCGGCCGCGAGGAACGGTCCAGGCTGGAATATGAGGCGCAGATGCTTCGCCAGCAGATAAGCGACCTGCGCAACAGCCGCGAGACGGCCGAGCGCTCGCTCGCCACCACCCCGATGCTGTTCCGCTACGGCTCCGGCAATCTCGCGCCCGGATTCGCCCGAACGCCGACCGTTGCGGAAGCGCTCGACGAGGCCGGCAAGGATTTCATGTCGAGCCTCAACCTGCTTCTGGTCGTGCTCGTCCGGCTTCTGCCCTGGGCGGCGCTGGGTCTGATCGTCTGGGCCGTGATCCGATTCACCCGCCGTCGCCTCCAGCCGCGGCTCAACACGACGGAACCCGAAGCCTCGGCCTGACTCGCTCGCGGCCTCGCGGGCCGACCCCGCTCGCCATTGCGGGCGGGGTCGGATCCCGAAGTCAGGACGATTCAGGCGGAATGAAGAGCGCCGCCGGCTCGGTCGCCTTGAGCGTTTCCACCTCGGCGAGAAGCCAGTTGCGCAACGCCGCGATCTTCGGCTGGGTTCGCCTTGCCTCCGGATAGACGAGCCAATGGCTGTTTCCGGGAAAATAGAGATGGTCGAACGGCTGGACGAGCCGCCCCGATTCGAGCTCGGCCCGCCAGAAAAGCGGCGTCATCATCGCAATCCCCGCCCCCGCAAAGGCGGCGTTCGCTTCCATCACCTGGCTGTCCATCACCAGCCCCGGCAGGCCTTCGACTGGCCGGGCGCCGACTCCGGCACCGCGGAGCCATTCGCTCCACCAGCTATCGGTCGGGCTCAGCCACAACACGTCGTGAAGCTGCTCGGGGCGCTCGAGCTTGTGACGACGGGCGAACTCAGCGCTGCAGATCGGCGTGACGTGGGACCGGAACAGGAAATGACATTTCAATCCGCTCCAGCCGCCGCGGCCGATCCGGATCGCGGCATGGAATTCCCCGGTCGAGAAATCGACGAGGCGATTGTCGGTGCTGAGCCGGACCGCGAGATCGGGGTGACGGATCTGGAACGCGCCGAGCCGGGGCGCCAGCCAGGTGGTGGCGAAGGTCTGCACTGCGCTGATCGACAAGACGCCCTGATCGTCGCTGACGAGCCCGGCAAAGGCCTCTTCCAGAGTGTCGAAGGCGGAAGCGGCGAGAGGCGCGATCCGCCGGCCGCTCTCGGTGAGTGAGACCCGGCCCTTGGCGCGCGCGAACAAAGAGAGACCGAGCCGCTCTTCCAACAAGCGGACTTGATAGCTGACCGCGGCCTGAGTCATCCCCAGCTCGGCCGCTGCCTGAGTGAAGTTCTGATAGCGGGCGGCCGCCTCGAAAACCCGGACGGCGCTCAGAGGCGGAAGGTTGCGCATCTCCGAGATTATAAGCTGGACTTATGGCTACTGTCGATCCTTTCGTTGGCGGAATACGCTTCGTCCCGCCATTTATGACCTGTCCCGGCGCCACTGCCGGAGCCGCTTTGGAAAGGAGATTGGTCATGCGAGACGAAATGGACGGCCGGATCTGGGTCGCCAACCATCAGCAATTTTCCGACGGGATCGACGATCTGGTGAGCCGGGCGCGTTTCGGTCTCGCTCGGCTGTCGAACTGGGACGGCACGACTCCGCAGCTTTTCGCGCTTGTCGCCGCCTTCCTGATCACCGCTTTGACTTTCAACACGACGAGCGCCTGACCGATCGTCCGCGCTCGAGGAGGCAGAGATGACCGAATATCCCCTCACCCGTCTTTCCCATCGCCAGGGCGCCATGTCGCGAATCGCCGGCTCGATCGCCCTTGCCTTGTGCAAGCTTCACCAGATCCAGTTCGACGCGCCCTGGAACCCGCGCCGCGGGCGTTGCTGAGCCTTGTAGGAAGGGGCGACACATCCTACCCCCCGGGATGTGCGCCCCTTCCCAATTTTCCTTGCGCTCAGCGCGGCGCTCGCTCTAGCCGGTTGCGCAGTGGCGACGAACGGCGACACGAGAGGGAGCGGCCCGGACGGCCTGATGGCCTGGCCGGACCTGCTGGAACGGCCGCGGCCGGAGCCTGACACGACCATATCCTACGGCGAGGACCCGCTCCAGGTCGTCGATCTGTGGCTTCCGCAGGGCGAAGGTCCCCACCCGGTCGTGCTGATGGTCCATGGCGGCTGCTGGCAGACCGAGATCGCCGATCGAACGATCATGAACTGGATCGCCGACGATCTGCGCCGGCGCGGAATCGCCGTCTGGAACATCGACTATCGCGGAGTCGACCGCGGCGGCGGCTATCCGAACACCTTCCTCGACGTCGCTTCAGCCGCCGATGCGCTTCGTCATCACTCGGCCCGCCACCGTCTCGACCTTGGCCGGCTGGTCGCTGCCGGCCATTCCGCCGGCGGCCACCTCGCGCTCTGGCTCGCCGGCCGGCACCGGCTTCCTTCTTCCTCGCCGATCCGCACCGGCGACCCGATCGCGATCCGGACCGTCGTCAGCCTCGGCGGCCTGCCCGACCTCGAAGAAGCGGCACGGCCGCCGGGAAGCGGCTGCGGAACCGAAATCGTCGCCCGGATCTCGGGCGGCCGTTTCGAAGAGACGTCGGTGCAGCGGCTTGCGCCGCTCGGAGCGAGGCAGGTGTTGATCAACGGCCGCCAGGACCGGATCATCCCGACCTCTTATGCCGAAGGCTATGCATCGCAGATGCGAGAGGCGGGTGACGAGGTCGAGGTGCGGATGATCGACCGGACCGGCCATGTCGAGCTGATCTCGCCGGGAACCCAGGCATGGCTGGCGGCGGTCGACGCCATCGAAGCGGCGCTCGGACGATGAGCTTCACCCTTGCCGAGGCCCAGGCCGCCGACGAGGCCGATCCGCTCCGAAGCCTTCGCGACCGCTTCAGCCTGCCCGAAGCCCTGATCTACCTCGACGGCAACTCGCTTGGAGTCCTGCCGCGAGCGGCGATCGACCGGCAGCGGCAGGTCGTCAGCGAGGAGTGGGGCGAGCAGCTGATCCGAAGCTGGAACAGCCGCGACTGGATCGGCGCACCGCAGCGTATCGGCGCCAAGATCGCTCGGCTGATCGGCGCCCGGCCAAGCGAAGTGATCGTCACCGATTCGACGTCGGTGAACCTGTTCAAGCTTCTCGTCGCGGCGGCGCGGCTGTCCGACCGCCCGGTGCTGCTTTCGGAAGCCGGCAATTTCCACACCGACCTCCATATCGCCAGCGGCGTCGCCGATTTGCTGCAGCTTCGCCTGGAAATCGCTCCGCGCGACCGGGTCGAGCAGCAGATAGGCGGCGACACCAATCTGCTCCTGCTCACCCATGTCCATTACAAGACCAGCGAACGGTACGACATGGCCCGGGTCACCCGGGCCGCCAGCGAAGCCGGTGCGCTCACGATCTGGGACCTGAGCCACAGCGCCGGCGCAGTCCCGATCCACCTCAACGAGTCAGGCGCCGAGCTGGCGGTCGGCTGCGGCTACAAATATCTCAATGGCGGACCCGGCGCCCCCGCCTTTCTTTATGTCGCCGAGTCGCTGCAGGAGCGGCTCGTCTCGCCGCTCCGAGGCTGGATGGGCCATGCCGCGCCGTTCGATTTCACCGACGATTATGTGCCTGCCGCCGGCATTTCGCGATTCCTCGCCGGAACTCCGCCGATCCTCAGCCTGACCGCTCTGGAAAGCGGGATCGACGCCTTCGAAGGGGTGACGATCGAGCGGCTGTGGACGAAGTCGCTCGCCTTGTTCGACGTCTTCTACGCTTTGGCCGAGCAAAGCTGTCCCGAGCTCGAGTGCATCACGCCCCGAGGCCCGGACCAGCGCGGAAGCCATATCTCCTTCCGTCATCCGAACGCCTTCGAGCTGTGCCAGGCGCTGATCGCCGACCAGGTGATCGGCGACTTCAGGGCGCCCGACGTGATCCGATTCGGGCTCACGCCGCTCTATCTCGGCTTTCAGGAAGTGTGGCATGCGGTCGACCGGATGGCCCGGATCCTTGACCGCGAGGAATGGCGGGCGCCGCGTTTCGCGGTTCGCGGCAAGGTGACCTGACCCCGGTTTGCCCTCGACAGGCGTCTCCTCTATAGACCCGGTCCTTTCCGGGGGCGCTGGTCGCGCCCTGGTCCCGTGTCAGCCGGAGCTCCAGCAATGTCCCGCCGCCGCATGATCTACGAAGGCAAGGCCAAGATCCTCTACGAGGGTCCTGAACCGGGGACGCTGATTCAATATTTCAAGGACGATGCGACGGCCTTCAACGCGCAGAAGAAGGGGACGATCTCCGGCAAGGGCGTGCTCAACAACCGCATTTCCGAGCATATCTTCACCTTGCTCGGGACGATCGGGATCCCGACCCACTTCATCCGCCGGCTGAACATGCGCGAGCAGCTCATCCGCCAGGTCGAGATCGTTCCGATCGAGGTGGTGGTGCGCAACGTCGCCGCCGGAACCCTTTCGCAGCGCCTCGGCATCGAGGAAGGCACCCAGCTGCCGCGCACGATCATCGAATATTATTACAAGGACGACGCGCTCGGCGATCCGATGATCGCCGACGAGCATATCGCCGCCTTCGGCTGGGCCAGCCAGGAAGAGATGAACGACATCGCCGACATGGCGATCCGGGTGAACGATTTCCTCTGTGGCCTGTTCGCCGGCATCGGAATCCGCCTGGTCGATTTCAAGCTCGAGTTCGGCCGGCTCTGGGAGAATGAGTTCAGCCGGATCATCCTCGCCGACGAGATCAGCCCCGACGGCTGCCGGCTCTGGGACATGACCACCAACGAGAAGCTCGACAAGGACCGGTTCCGCCGCGACCTCGGCGGGGAAGCCGAGGCCTATCAGGAAGTCGCCCGCCGTCTCGGCCTGTTGAAGGAGGGCGAAGCGAACATGGTGCTCGACCTCGACAGCCACCGGAAGATGCGCGGCAAGTAGGGCGACGGCGGCACCGATTGCGGCAGGCCGGGTTTCTCGATTAGCTCGGAACCTCGAGGAACCGGATTTGGCGCATTCCCATTCCCATGCACACGGCCATCATCATGGCCACCATCATCCGTCCGATTACGGTCCCGCCTTCGCTGTCGGGATCGTCCTGAACCTCGCTTTCGTCGTCGTCGAGGCGACCTATGGCTGGTGGGCCAATTCGATGGCCCTGATCGCCGATGCCGGCCACAATCTCTCCGACGTCCTCGCGCTCGCCACCGCCTGGGGGGCGGCGATCCTGTCGAAGCGGCCGCCGAGCCGCCGGTTCAGCTATGGCCTTCGCGCCTCATCGATCCTCGCGGCGCTCGCCAACGCGCTCATACTCCTCGTCGCGGTCTGCTTCATCATCTATCACGCCGTGTTCCGGCTGATCATTCCCGACGTCGTCGCCGGGGCGACCGTGATGATCATCGCCGGCATCGGAATCGTCATCAACGGCGCCACCGCGGTGATGTTCGCCCGCGGCCGCAAGAGCGACCTCAACGTCCGGGGCGCCTATCTGCACATGGTCGCCGACGCCCTGGTCTCGGCCGCCGTCGTCATTGCCGGGCTCGGAATCTATCTGACCGGCTGGTGGTGGATCGATCCAATTGCCAGCCTGATCGTGGCAGGCCTCATCTTCCTGGCCACGGCAGACCTGCTTCGGGAATCGCTCACCATGGCGCTGGCCGGCGTGCCGCGCGGAATCGATCCCGACGAGGTCGAGGCCCACCTCCTCGCCCAGCCGGGAGTCGAGCGGATCCACGATCTTCACATCTGGCCGATGAGCACCACCGAATACGCGCTGACCGCCCACCTCGTCATTCCCTCGGGCTTTCCCGGCGACGACTTCCTGGCTCGCTCCGCCCACGACATCGAGCATCGCTTCGGGATCGGCCATTCGACGCTTCAGGTCGAGATCGGGGAATCCTGCCGGCAGGAATCGCATCACTGACGGATGCCTCACCGCCGTGCGGTCCGCATGAAAAAAGGCCCCGTCCGATGGACGAGGCCTTTTTCGATCTTCCTGGCTGCTCTAGCGGCGTCCGGCGGTCGGGCCACCGATGGCGACCGGCGGGGTCGCCGCTTCGGCCTGACGCTGAAGTGCGGCGAGGGCGTCGTTGGACTGCATGAAGGGGATCGGGTTCACGGCGCGGCCGTCGATCCGAACTTCATAATGGAGATGGCTTCCGGTCGACCGGCCGGTCGAGCCCATATAGCCGATCAGGTCGCCGCGACGGACTCGCTGGCCGGCCCGGGCGGCGAAGCGCGACAGGTGGCCGTAGCGGGTCTGGATGCCCTGGCCGTGATTGATCTCGACCAGATTGCCGTAGCCGCCGCTATTCCACTCGGCCTTGGCGATGAGGCCGTCGGCGGTCGCGTAGATCGGGGTTCCGACGGGTCCGGCGAGATCGATCCCGCCATGCATCGCGGCCCGGCCGCGGAACGGATCGGAGCGAAGTCCGAAGCCGCTGGTGAAGTTGACGTTGGTCCGGATCGGGCGGGCCGAGGGGATCGCCACCACGGCCTGCTCGAGCTGCTCGGTACGGGTCCAGCTGGCGAAGAGCTCGCGGAAACGGGGATCGACGTCGCTGGGAACTTCCTCGAGCGGGCCGCCGACGCCATGATAACGGGCCGGATTCAGGCCGAGCTGGCGAAGGGTCTGAGCCATTTCGCTGTAGCGCTGAGCGGTCAGGGTCTGCGCCTGAGCGGCGATCGACTGCTGCCTTCCTTCGATTTCGGCATAGGTGGCTGAAACGGCGTCGTGCTCCGCGCCTTCGCGGGTGGGGAGGAGCGCGGCGAGCTGATCGGCATCGGCATCGCCGGAAAGGAGCCTGGCGAGGAATTCCTGGCGGCGCTCGAGCAAGGCGGCGTGGTTCTGCGCCTCGCTTCGCATCGCCGCGACATCGGCCTCCATCTGCGCCACCTGGCGCTGCATCCGGGCGACGTCGCCGGTCACCGCCTGGAAGGTCGCGAAAGCGGACCAGGCGAGAAGGACGAAGGCGATGAACGCCGCCGCCATCTGAACCTTGGCGCCCATCGTGAAGCGACGAAGGCTCTTGCCGTCATGAAGGAAAATATCACGCGCTTTGAAGAGGCTACGGAACCTTCCCATTTGGCTCGCGTTCGCCATCTGAACAAAATTCGACATCACGTTCCCCAGTCGGCCCGATACAAGGGCCGGCGCGGTCGCGCCTGGCGACCACTTGATAATTTTCGGACATCCCTGCCCGGCTCGATGACGTCGGTAGCTGCCCACCCCGAACGTGTGGCCGGAGATTGTTAAACAACTTATTGCCGGGCAACCCCTGCGTAGAATTCGCGGGACAGACCGGCTTCGTCACGCGCCGAGTCGTTGAATGGAGGCTTCAGGGCACCCCTGAAATGGGCCCCGACAAGTCGTTTCCACTCCGCAACTACGGCCAATTCTCGGGATTCGCAGGCGGTTCGGAACCAGTATGTCCCTGCCCGGACATGGCGGATTTCGTCGCGAAAGGTGCGTTCCAGGATCCGCGCCGAAGGGCGGTCGCCGCCGGCTTCGAAGGCCGCGACCGTCGCCGGAGTCACGTCCAGACCGCGCGCCTCAAGCACCATCGGCACCACCGCGAGCCGGGCAAGGGCATCGTGCCTGGTCTCCGCAGCCGCTTCCCACAGCCCGTCATGGGCGGGCAGAGCGCCGTAGCGCGACCCCAGGGATCGAAGCCGCCGATCGAGTAGGGCAAAATGGATCGCCTCGTCGGCGCCGACATCGATCCAGTCGTCGACGAATCGGCGGGGAAAGGAAGCGCCGAACCGGCCCGCCATGTCGAAGGCGAGGTCGATCGCCCCGAATTCGATATGCGCCAGAGCGTGAAGCATCGCGATCCGGCTCCGTTCCGATCCTGCCTTGCCGCGCTTCGGCATGCGCGACGGCGACATCAGCACCGGCTCGGCCGGCCGCTCGGGCCGCTCGGGCATGGCAATGTCGAAAGCCCAACCAAGATCGCCGCGGCGCCACGCCCTCGCCGTCGCCCGAGCAGCCTTGACCTTGTCTGCCGGCGCGGCGGTCATGAGCACCGCACGGCAAGCTTCAGCGATCGATCTCATTCCTCTTTCCTCTCCGTCGGCGCGGCTGTACCGCCCCCGGCCATGAGTTACATCGCCAAAATCCTCCTGCTCGGATCGGGCGAGCTCGGCCGGGAATTCACCATCTCGGCGAAGCGGCTCGGTGCCCAGGTCGTCGCCTGCGATTCCTATGGCGGAGCGCCGGCGATGCAGGTGGCCGACGGTCAGGAGGTCTTCTCCATGCTCGACGGCGCCGCGCTGAGAGCGGCCGTCGAAAGGCATCGGCCGGACCTGGTGGTGCCTGAAATCGAGGCGATCCGGACCTCGGAGCTGGTGGCTTTGGAGAGCGAGCGCTGGCGGATCGTGCCTTCGGCTCGGGCGGCGGCGATGACCATGAACCGGGACGCGATCCGATCGCTTGCGGCCGAGGAGCTGAAGCTTCGCACGTCCCTCTATGCCTTTGCCGAGAGCCTGGCCGAAGTGCGTTCAGGCGCTCGCCACACCGGCTTTCCCTGCGTCATCAAGCCGGTCATGTCGTCGTCGGGAAAGGGCCAGACCCTGGTCCGAAGCGAGGCGGAAGTGGAATCCGCCTGGACCTATGCCGTGACCAACATGCGCGGCGACCGTCCGCGGGTAATCGTCGAGGAGTTTATCGACTTCGACTATGAGATCACCCTGCTCACCGTCAGCACCCGGGACGGGATCCTGTTCTGCCCACCCATCGGCCATCGCCAGGAGTTGGGCGACTATCGGGAAAGCTGGCAGCCGATGCCGATGTCGGCGAGCGCGCTCGAAGCCGCTCAGGCGATGGCTCGGGCGGTCGTCGAAAATCTCGGCGGCCATGGCATTTTCGGCGTGGAATTCTTCATCCGCGGCGACGAGGCGATCTTCTCAGAGCTGAGCCCGCGGCCGCACGACACCGGCCTCGTCACCCTCATCTCCCAGAACCTGTCCGAGTTCGACCTGCACGCGCGCGCCGTGCTCGGACTGCCGATCCCGGCGATCCGGGTCGGGCGCGCTTCGGCCTCGGCCGTCATCCTCGCCGATCGGGATTCGGACAGCTTTTCGTTCGATGGATTGGCCGACGCGCTCGCGCTCGGCTCCGACGAGGAGGAGGTCGACGTCCGAATCTTCGGCAAGCCCGTCACCCGCCCGAACCGGCGAATGGGCGTCGCTCTCGCCACCGGAGCGGATGTGGAACAGGCTCGGCGCCGGGCCATGGAGGCGGCCGGCAAGGTGCGAATCCTTTATTCCTCTTCGGCCCAATAAGCGGCTTCGCTCGCCTCTTCCGCCTCGAGGTCTTTGCCCTCCGCTTCCGCCTCGATCTGATAATAAGCGTAGCGGGCGACGCGTTCCTTCAGCTCGAGATCGAAATCGCGCACATCCTCCTCGGGCCCGCCGATGCCGGCCTCCGACCCTCCGGCGAGGACCGGCTCTTCCCATTCATGGTCGAGACCGCGGTAGATCGACACCGCCGGCTGATAGGTTTCGACATAGAAGTCGCGCGCGTCGAGGGCGGCACAGGCACCGCAATCCTCGAGCCGGGCGGTCTGGGCCTCGTCCCATCCATAGAGCGAGGCGAAGCTCGGCTCGCGCGGGTCGAGGCGGGTCTCGTCGATCGCTGCGCCGCGATCCCGGGGGTGGATGGCGGGGCCCTGGAAGTGGATCGGGTCGATCAGCCCGACTGTGCTTTCGCCGAGCTGGATGCCGCCGCCAACCGCCAGCAGGAGCGAAGCGCCGATCGCCGGCAGGGTGTAGAAACTGGCCATGGGCACAGAACGAAAGCGGGCAAAGGCCGTTCCCGGTTTTCGAGCGCGGATTTCGGCCCCGATCAGGGAAGCTCGCGAGCCGCCTTCAGCACTTCCTCGGCATGGCCGGGCACCTTCACCTTGCGCCAGATCCGGGCGATTGTCCCGTCCCGGTCGACAAGGAAGGTCGCCCGGTCGATGCCCATATATTTGCGGCCGTACATGCTCTTTTCGACCCAGGTCCCGAACGCCTCGCAGACCGATCCGTCGGGATCGGTCGCAAGCTTGACCTTCAGCCCATATTTGTCGGCGAACTTGCGGTGCTTCTCCGGGCTGTCCTTCGACACGCCGAGGATCCAGGTGCTCTCCTTGCTGAATTCCTCGGCCAGCGCGGTAAAGTCCTGGGCTTCGCGGGTGCAGCCGGAGGTGTCGTCCTTCGGATAGAAATAGAGGACGAGCTTGTTGCCGCGGAAATCGGCGGGGTTCACCGCCTCTCCATCCATTCCCTGAAGCCTCACGTCCGGAATGCGATCACCTTCAGCCAGCATTTCAACCTCCAGAGCCCGCCGCCACATCGCGCCACAAGGCCGAGATCCTCTGCCGCGCTTGGTCGTGCGCTGCAAGCAAAGCCTTCCAGTCGGCGAGGCCACAGGCCTGGGCGACGAGCGGTCGGGTCGCCTCGGGCGGCTCGCCGGATGAAGGCGCCACCAGCCGGAACATCACCAGCATCCGGGTCAGCAGGCGCAGGGCCGGGTCGATCGCCTCGGAGACGAGACCCGCGTCGGCGAGCGCCTCCAGAGCCACTTCGAGATGGGGATCGAGGCCGATCCGATGGCGCAGCTGAAGGGCATGAACCGCGAATTCGAGATCGACCAGGCCGCCCGGCCCGAGCTTGATGTCGAACGGTCCCGCCGGCGGCTTGTGAAGAGCGATGTCGGACCGCATCCTGACGACGTCTGCAGTGACCTTGTCCGGATCGCGCGGCTCGGAAAGGATCGCCAGGATCACGTCAGCAAGAGCGGCCTTGCCGGCGGCCGAACCATGAACGGGCCGGCCGCGGAGAAGCGCCATATGCTCCCAGGTCCAGGCTTTCTCGCGCTGATAATGTTCGAAGCTCTCCATCGAGACGGCGAGCATGCCGTCCGACCCGGACGGGCGAAGGCGCGTGTCGACGTCGTAAAGTGGCCCGGCCGCGGTCGGGACGCTGAGGGCGGCGGTCACTCGCGGCGCCAGCCGGTTGAAATAATCGGTCGCGCGCAACGGCCTGTCGCCGTCCGATTCCGCTTCGTGGGTGCCGCTGAACAGGTAGACGATGTCGAGGTCGGAGGCGAAGGTCAGGGCTTCCCCGCCGAGCCTTCCGAGCCCGAGGATGAGCAGTTCGGAGCCCTCCACCTGGCCATGCCGCTCCTCGAACTCCACCGTCGCCGCCCTGGCCAGAACGTTGATCGCTGCCTCGGCGATCCGTGAATAGCCTTCGGCGATCTCGATCGGATCGCGATGGGCGACGATCAGCTGGACCCCGAGCGCGAACCGGCGCTCGTTCACCCGGCGTCGGACCCGGTCGAGAATCTGCTGATAATCCTCGCCGGCGCGATCGCTTCGGCTGAACTGGTCGATCAGGTCGCCCACCGCGGCGGTGCGGGCGAACGCCGTCTCGTCGATCAGGCCGTCGAGCAGCTCGGGACGACGACCGAGCTGCTCGGCGAGAACCGGGGCATGGCTGAGGATCGTCGCGAGATGGCTGGTCAGGTTGGGGCGGGCGCTCAGCAGCCGGAAGAAATTCACGCCGGTGGGCAGGCCGCAGATGAGATCGTCGAACCGGTTCATCGCGCGCATCGGTTCGGGCGCCTTGCCGAAGGCCTCGATCACACCCGGAAGCATCGCCTCGAAGGCTTCGCCGGCGGCCGCGCTTCGAAGCGATCGGGATTTGCCGCCGCGCCAGCCCTCGATGCGGATCCGCGCGCTCACCGGATCGTCGAAGCCGGCCGCCTCGAGCTGACGCTCGAGATCGGCGACATGGACCGGAAGCCTGGCTTCTCCTTCTCCAGCCAGGGAATCGTAGAGCGCCGCCACTCCGGCGACATGAGGCTCGAGCAAGGCGAGCAGCTCCGGGACTCCAGTCAGCCCATGAAGCCGTGCCACTCCGGCGAGCGCGTCGGGATCGGATGGCAGCGTGTGGGTCTGACGATCGTCGACCATCTGCAACCGGTGCTCGATCGTTCGAAGGAAGCGATAGGCGGAAGCGACGGTCTCGGCCGCCTCGTCGGTGATCCGCCCGGCCTGGCGAAGCGCCTCGACCGCCGGGAGCGTCGCCGCGCCCCTCAGCGCCGGTTCGCGGCCGCCATGGATGAGCTGATGGATCTGGGCGAAGAATTCCGCCTCGCGGATGCCGCCGCGGCCGCGCTTGATGTCGAAACCCGGGCCGAACCTCTGCCCCTGGCTGTAATGGCTTCGGATCCTTCGGCTGATCGACTGGATCTCGCCGATCGCTCCGAAATCGACGCTTCGCCGCCACACGAACGGGTGGATCGCATCGAGGAAGTAACGGCCGAGCCCTTCGTCGCCCGCCGAGTGGCGGGCGCGGATGAAAGCGGCGCGCTCCCACGGCAAGGCCGAGGATTCGTAATAGCTGATCGCCGCGTCCACCGGCAGGGCGATCGGGGTGACCTCGGGCGAGGGACGAAGCCTGAGATCGACTCTGAAGGCATAGCCTTCCTCGGTCCGCTTCTGGATCAGCTCCACCACCCGCTGGGCGATCCGAAGCGCGGCCTGGCCGCTCTCCTCGCGCGGTCGGCGCGGCAGGGTTTGGGGATCGTAGAGGAAGATGAGGTCAACATCCGACGAATAGTTGAGCTCATGGCCGCCGAGCTTGCCGAGAGCGATCGCCGCGAATCCGCGCGGTTCCTCGTCCGGGGTCCGTTCGCCGATGGCGGCGTCGATCGCCCGCTGAAGCGAGCGGTCGGCGAGATCCGAAAGGTCAGCGGTCACCTGCTCGAGCGACAGCGAACCCGCCAGGTCACCGATTCCGAGGGCGACGGAAAAGGCGCTCCGTTCCCGCCGAAGCGAGGCCGACACCTCGCCTGTTTCGCCTTCGCGACGGGCCAGTTCGAGGGCGGCGGCGAGGTCGCCGAACGCGAGCGCCTCGGCCATTTCGGGGAATCGCTCGAGCTGCTGGCGGAGAAAAGGCGAATAAGCCCGCGCCCGCTCGAGCGCGTCCCTCAATCCCGGTTCGCCTTGTGTCTCATCCATACAACAGCAGCGCCCGCTTCCGTTGGTTCTGCGCAACATTTGCAACCGGGCGTGTCAACATACGTTAGTTACGCGTGGAAAATGTGAATTCGAGCAAGGAGGCGATGGCCGAATATGCGTCCCGACGCTTCGTGAAGGTCGCTCCGCCGACCGTTCATGCGGGCATTGGCGACGCCCTTCGTCACGCTTATGCGATGAACCGGGACGTCCGCTCGCTCGAGCCTTTTGCGGACCTGCTCGCCCGGCTCGATTGAGCCGGCAAGTCAGTCGGGCTTTCCCTCGTCGGTGGGATCGCGGTCGCGGCTGAGCTCGTCCACCTCGTTCATGATCGTGTGAAGTGGCGACCGTTCGTCGGCGGGATGCTCGCGCCGTGACGGCAGCTTGCCCTCGGACATGAGGTTTTCCAGGGCCACCCGCCCACGCGCCACCCGGCTCTTGATCGTGCCGACGGCGCAGCCGCAGATTTCGGCTGCTTCTTCGTAGGCGAAGCCGCCGGCGCCGACCAGGATCAACGCCTCGCGCTGAGGCTGAGGGAGATGGAGAAGGGCCCGCTGCATGTCGGAAAGCTCGATGTGGCGATCCTGGCTCGCAGGGGCCGCGAGCAGGCGCGATGCGGTCA
>CBIGXQ010000023.1:0-23514 GCA_966193865.1 uncultured Sphingosinicella sp.
CCGACCGATCGTCGAGCCCGGCGCCCTGTTTCGGCACGTCGAGCGCCTCGGTCAGGGCCGAGCCGCCGAAGCGGCGCAGATCGAGCGGAAGGACGATATGGCGCTCGGCGCCGAGAAAAGCGGCGATCCTTGCCGCCGATTCCAACTCGATCCGGTGACGCTGGTTGTAATCCACGGTCAAAGCGAGGAGGCGAAATCCGGCCTCGCGCGCAAGTCCGGCCACGACCATGGAATCCAGGCCACCCGAGAGGAGTATGACGGCTTTTCGCTCGAGGTTCATGGCGGCGTTCATGGCGGCGATATAGAGAGAGGCGGAGAAAAAAGAACGGGCCGCCCCGGTTTGCCCGACGCGGCCCAGTTCAGGCTACAAGCCTGCTAGGGAGGAAAGCGTGCCGATCCCGGCACTCTCCCGCGATATCCGACCCATGGTAAATGTGGACTTAACGGCCGGTTGCGTTCCGTTCAGGGGCGGTTTCAGCAGCCGCCGGTGCGCCGCGCCTCGGCCCGGACGGCGAAGGGCGCGCCCCGGTCGACGCCCTGGCTGTCGATCTGGACCAGCCTCGGCGTCTCGAACCTGATCATCGTCCGACCGAAACCGATTCCTGGGCAGCTATAGCGCACGGTCACCGAACGCGGATCGGAAGCGACGACGTCGCGGGCGCAGGCGGCGGCGCGATGCTTGAGCTGGGTGAGGATGTAGCGATCGCCGAGGCAGATCGAGCCAAGACCGGCGCCGCCCGTGCCGCGCAGCTCCCAGAGACCCGATTCCAGACGATCCAGAACATTGCCGCCGGGCCGGGCCTGGGTGAAGGCCGGCACGGCAAGCAAGGCGAGCGAAAGGATCGCAGCGACTCGGCAAGAGTGAATCATCGACATGATCAAGCCACTCCGATGGTGGCCGAGATCGCCCCCGCATCCCCGGCCCGGCCATCATAAACCATGTCGGACGCCGAATCGATAAAGACGGCGAAGCTTTTGGTTAGCCGTCCAGATCGCTGAGCTTGATCGGAAAAACCCGCGAGCAGAACTCGCAGTCGACGCTGATGAAGCCATCGTCGTCAACCATGTCGCTCCGCTCGTCAGGACCGAATCGGGCGATGACGTCGCGCACATAGTCGAAGCTGCAGCGGCAGCCCTTGCTCAACGCAACGGTGGCAAGGACCCGGACCTCCTCCTCTTCGTGGAAAAGCCGCCAGAGCAGGGTCTCGAGCGGCAGCTCCTGATCGAAAAGCTCGTTCGCCCGGATCGTCTCGGCAAGGACCCGCACATGCTCCCATTCGGGATGATCGAGGCGGGTGTGGAGGCGCTCCCGCCCTTCCTCGCCCTCGGGCAGATGCTGAAGAAGGATCCCGCCGGCGACATGGCCGGTATCGTCCACGGCCAGCCTGACGAGGCTCGGAATCTGCTCGGACTGGCTGAAATAATGCTGTGCCGCCTCAGCGAGGCTGCCGCCCTCGAGCGGGACGATGCCCTGGTAGCGCTCCTTGGTGGCGGCCTGGTCGAAGGTGATCGCCAGATAGCCCTTGCCGAACATGGCGAAGAGCGAAGGCAAGGTGGAGGCCTCGGCCAGCCGCGCCGAATCGAAACGGACATAGCCGCGAAGCTCGCCGCCCTTATAGTCGCAGACGAGGAGATCGATGATTCCTTCCTCGGTCTGGGCCTGGAGAGTCAGCTGGCCGCCGACGTCCTTCAGCATCGCCCCGAGCAGGGCCGTCAAGGTCAGCGCCTCGGACAGGATCCGGGCGATCGGCGCCGGATAATCATGGGCGGACAGGACCTCGTCCAGCACGGGACCGAGCCTCACCAGCCGGCCTCGAGCCTTGCTGGACGGAAGCGTGAAGCCGACCGCCTCGTCGAGATTGGCGGCCGCCACCGCCTGGTTCAAATGTTCGGAAGCCATGACGACCATGTGGCGACTCGGCCGCCACGTTCAATAACTCCGAACTTTCGAGGCCCGGCGCGGTTCGCCCGGCCGTCGCGGCGAGAAATCAAGCCGCCTTCGGCACCTGATAGTCGCGCGCCGCCTTCGACAGCCTTTCCACGAACTCGGCGACGTGAGTCTCCTCGATGACGAGCGGAGGAAGGACGCGCATGACATTGTCGCCAGCGGCGACGGTGAGAAGTCCGTGCTCGCGAAGATAGTTGACGAAGGCGCGGCTGTCCGACTTCATCTTCACGCCGAGCATCAGGCCGACACCGCGTACGCCTTCGAACAAATGGTCGTGATTGGGGATCATCTGCTCGAGCGCGCCCCGAAGCCGTTCGCTGATCCGCCTGACATGATCGAGGAACTCGTCATTAGCGACGACGTCGAGAACCGCCTGGCCGGCGGCGCAGGCGAGCGGATTGCCGCCATAAGTCGATCCGTGGGTGCCGATCACCATTCCGGAGGCCGCCTTCTCGGTGGCGAGGCAGGCGCCCATCGGAAAGCCGCCGCCAATCCCCTTGGCGGCAGCGAGGATGTCGGGCTCGATGCCATAATGCTCATAGGCGAAGAGGTGGCCCGATCGTCCGAAGCCGCACTGAACCTCGTCAAGCACGAGCATCAGGTCATTCTCGTCGGCGAGACGGCGAAGCCCCTTCATGAAGGCCTCGCTTGCCGGGCGGATACCGCCTTCGCCCTGGATCGGCTCGATCAGGAATCCGGCGGTATGGGGCCCGATCGCCGCCTCGACCGCGTCGAGATTGTCGAATTCGACGACGGTGAAACCCGGCAGAAGCGGCGCGAAGCCGTCCCGGAGCTTCTCCTGGTTGGTGGCGCTGATCGTGCCGAGGGTCCGCCCGTGAAAGGCGCTGGCGAAGGTGATCAGCTCGTGCTTCTCGGGCCGGCCCTGATGATGATGGTAGCGGCGAGCGGTCTTGATCGCGCATTCGACCGCCTCGGCGCCGCTGTTGGTAAGGAAGACGGTGTCGGCGAAGGTGAGATCGACGAGCCGCCTGGCATAGGCCTCGCCCTGGGGCGATCCGTAGAGATTGGAGACGTGGATCAGGGTCGCGGCCTGGTCCTGGATCGCCCGGGTCAGAACCGGATGGCCGTGGCCGAGCAGGTTGACGGCAATTCCGCTCGCGAAATCGAGATAGCGCTCGCCATTCTCGCCATAGAGATAGACCCCCTCCCCTCGCACCGGCCGAACCGGCGAACGCGGATAAACGGGCATGAGCGGGGTGATGGCCATGGTGGCTCCTCGAATTGGCGTTTCAAGAGAAAAAGGCGACCCTTTCAGGCCGCCTTCTCACTTCCCGCTATAGGAATATGGCGGGCGCCGCGTCAATCGAAGCGGCGCCCGTTTGGTCTAGCCGCGGCGATTGTCGCGGTCGCGACGCTCGAAGCGCAGATCCTGCTGGAGCCGGTTGACCTGGACCCGAAGCTCCGCGAACTCGCGGCCGCTAAGGCCGTTGCGGCCGGCATTGTGAAGGCGGTTGCGGATCCGGTTCGCCTGCCGGTTCAAGGCGATGCCCTCGCGGCGGGAGATCGCGCCGCGCCGCACCTGGCGATCGATCCGGACGTCGACCTGGTTGAGCTGACGAACCAGCTGGTTGACGGCATGGCGGTCAGGTCCGCGCTGATGCCAGCCATGGTTCGTATTGTACTGGGCCGCAGCCGGAACAGCGGCCAGCGTGGCGGTCGCGAGAGCGACGGAAACGAGCAATTTACGCATTTTACTACTCCTGCTGCACGATTGCAGGAGCCCCTTCTAGGCGCGCCCGGCTAGGACAGGGCTGAACGGACTCGTCAGAATCCGTTCATAATTGTCGCAACTTTTATGAACGGATTTTCCAGCCGCTTTTCAGCAGGATGAAGCAGATCAGCCCGAGGCCGAGGTTGATCGCGAGGAGCAGCAAGGCGCCGAACAGGATCGGCGAATCCGCTTCGCCGATGAACCCGTAACGGAAGCCGGAGATGACGTAGAAGAAGGGGTTGGCGTGGCTGAACGCCCGGAACAGCGGCGACAAGGTGTCGATCGAATAGAAGGTGCCGGACAGAAGCGACAACGGCGCCACGACGAAATTACTGACCGCGGCGGCGTGGTCGAACTTCTCGGCCCAGATCGACGTGATCAGGCCGAGAAAGCCGAGCATGAGGCTTCCCATCAGGCCGAACCAGAGAATCGCCCAGAGATGCGCCGGCGCCACGTCGACTCCGGGCCAGGCCAGCATCGCCAGCCAGACCGCGGCGCCAACGAGGAAGGCCCGGGTCACCGAAGCGCCGACGAGCGCCGAGATCAGCTCGCCGACCGAGAGCGGAGGCATCAGATAATCGACGATCGTGCCCTGGATCTTGCCGACGAGCAACGAGAAGCTGGCATTGGCGAAGCTGTTCTGGATCATCCCCATCACGATCAGGCCGGGAGCGAGGAAATCGGCGAACGGAACAGGCGTGCCGCCGAGCGCGACGGTCCGTCCTTCACGGCCGAGCGCGACCGTGAAGATGACGAGGAAAAGGAGGGTGGTGACCGCCGGCGCCCAGATCGTCTGAAGCTGGACCTTGAAGAAACGCCTCACCTCCTTCACATAGAGGGTCCCGAGGCCGCCCCAATTGACGTTTCTGATGACGGGAACGCCGGGGGCGGTACGAACCCAATTCGAAGGCAAATCGTGCGCGGGTCTGTCGGTCACTGGCGCCGTCGCTAGTCGCAGACGCTGTGGCCCGCAAGCCGTGAACTTGTAAGGATAGTGACTGATGTCGTGGACCGACGAGAGGATCGATCGCCTGAAGGCGCTTTGGCTTCAGGGCATGACGGCGAGCCAGATCGCCGATGAGCTTGGCGGCGTTTCCCGCAATGCCGTGATCGGCAAGGCCCACCGGCTCGGCCTCCAGTCGCGTCCGTCGCCGGTCAAGCACGAGCCTGAGGGCGAAGTCGCCGAGCCGGCGCCCAAGCCGAAAGAAAAGCGCGCCGAGGCAAGCGCGCCGGCCGCCGAGCCGGCGGCAGAGCCGCGGCCCGAGCCGCGCCGTTCAACACCGCAGCCGGCCGCGCCGGCCGGCGCCGCCGCCGGCCCGGCCCAGCCCCAGGTGCGGTCGATCGGACCAGGCGGCTTCGTTCGCCAGGGGCCGAGCGACCAGCAGGCGCCGATTCCGCCGGCTCCGCCGCGCCGGCTCGTCCCGGCCAAGCCGAGCCCGGAAGTGGCCGACAAGACCAGCCTTCTCGATCTCAACGAGAAGATCTGCAAATGGCCGATCGGGCATCCCGGCGAGCCCGATTTCCATTTCTGCGGGAAGCCGGCCAATCCCGGCTTCCCTTATTGCGTCGACCATTGCGGAGTCGCCTATCAGGCGCAGCTTCCGAGACGCGATCGCCGGCCGCCGCCGCCGCTTCCCTTCGGTGGACCGAGGGTCCGCTAAGTCCCTGAAAAGGCGAGCGGACTAACCTGGGTCAAAGCGATTTTCAGGAACGGGCGAGGCGTGCCTCGCGTTCTTTGCGAAAGATCGAGCAGCCGGGAAAACCGGCCGGCTTTTCAACCTGTGGAGAAGGGCTGTCATGGCCGCGGACGACGTGAACTATCTCGAGAAAAGGGCCGAAGCGGAGCTCGAGCTGGCGCAGCGCGCCACTCATGCCTGCGCGGTCAGAGCGCATTACGAAATGGCGACCGCCTATCTGGATCGGATCCATCAGGACGAAAGTGCCGCTCCCGAGCAGGCCTGAAGGTTTCGGGCGAAGGTGAAAGGCCCCGGCGGGCGCCGGGGCCTTTTCCCATTCAGTGCCTTGTGTCGGCGTTGATGGGAATTCGCCTTCCTCGCTCGGCCTGGGCCGATCGAGGCATTCTGACCGTCAGGACACCGTCGCGGAAATCCGCTTTGCAATTTTCCTGCTCGGTTCCGTCCGGGAGCGCGATCCGCCGTTCGAAGCGCCCATAGAAGCGCTCGGACCAGCCACGGTCGCGGTCCTCGTTTTCGCTCTTCTTCTCGCCTCGAAGGGTGAGCATCCCGTCCTCGACGAAAAGCTCGACATCCTTCTCGCTGAGACCCGGCAGCTCGGCGGTGATCCGCACCTCGTCGTCAGTATCGTTCACCTCGACCTGAGGCCAGCCCAGGCCTCGTCCCATCTCGCCACCCAGGAGCGGGGCCTGGAAGAAATCGTCGAACAGCCGGTCCATCTCGCGGCGGAAGCTCATCAGCGGACTAGGCCGCTCCTCCGGCCGATAGATGGAAGGCGCCCTATCCTCCTGCCGACTCCACGGCACCAAATCGCGAATGGTCATGATCCTTCTCCTGCTTGCTTTCTCCTGCTGAACATCATTATGCCCGGCGCCCCGGCACGGCCGAGGCGCCGGAAGGGGAGGCTCAGGCCGCTTCCAGCTGCCTGGTCTTGCTGCTGCGGTCCTGTTCCCCGGTCTCCCTTTCGAGCCGCTGGGCCTTTTCGCCGCCGATCTCGATCCGGCGGGGCTTCATCTCTTCGGGAATCTCGCGGACGAGTTCGATCGAGAGCATGCCGTCGCGAAGCTCGGCGCTCTTGACCTGGACGTAGTCGGCGAGCCCGAAGCGCCGCTCAAACGCTCCGCCGGAAATGCCGCGGTGGATGAAGCGGCGGTCATCGTCCTCGTTCCTGCGGCCCGCCACGATCAGCATGTTCTGCTGAGCGGTGATTTCGATCTCGTCCGGGCGGAAGCCGGCGACCGCGAGCGTGATCCGATAGCGATCGTCGCCTTCTTGAACGAGATCGAACGGCGGATGATTGTCGTTGAGCTGGGCAGGGATGCTGCTTTCCAGCAGATCGAAAAGGCGATCGAACCCGACGGTCGACCGCCGGTACGGCGTGAAATCAAGATTGGTCCTCATGTCCATGTCCTCCTTCGAGCAACGTGGTTTCCATGAGAGAGCGCCCCAAGAGAGCAGGCGCCCTCCCAGACGGCACAACGGCCGGCGTTCGCCTATATGGTTCGTGCGATTAGCTTTGCAAGACCTATGCGGTTCGAAGACGCGCTGTCGCCTCCGTCCCACGGCGAAGGAGGCAGGGCATCGAGCAAGGCGGATGTGGATGAAATGGGGAAGGCGCTTGGCATCGGGAGTCGCGACCTTCTATAGCTGATCCATGTCAGACTTGTTCGTTTCCGCCGGCCGCCAACCCCAGGATTATGACGCCCATTCGATCGAGGTGCTGGAGGGACTGGAGCCGGTCCGCCGCCGCCCCGGAATGTATGTCGGAGGCACCGACGAGAGGGCGCTCCATCACCTCGCCGCCGAAGTGCTCGACAACAGCATGGACGAAGCGGTGGCCGGACACGCGACCCGGATCGAGGTGACTCTCGAAGCCGGCAACCGCCTGACGATCGCCGACAATGGCCGCGGCATTCCCACTGGCGAGCACCCCAAATATCCCGGCAAGTCCGCGCTCGAAGTCATTCTCACCATGCTCCATTCGGGGGGCAAATTCTCGAACAAGGCCTATGCCACTTCGGGCGGCCTCCACGGCGTCGGAGTCAGCGTCGTCAACGCCTTGTCGAGCGAGACGATCGTCGAGGTCGCCCGCAACCGCGAGCTGTTCCGTCAGACCTTCGCCCGCGGCCTTCCGACCTCGTCCCTCGAAATGCTCGGCTCGACGCCCAATCGCCGGGGAACGACGATCAGCTTCACGCCCGACGCCGAGATCTTCGGCGAGGACGCCAAGTTCCGGCCGGCCCGGCTCTACCGCCTTGCGCGATCCAAGGCCTATCTCTTTGCCGGGGTGGAGATCCGCTGGCGCTGCGACCCGGCGCTGATCTCCGAAGACACGCCGGCCGAGGCGGTTTTCCAGTTTCCCGGTGGCCTGGCGGACCATCTGCGCGAGCAGATCGGCGACAAGGAAACCGCGACCAGCGACTTCTTCGCCGGCAAGCACGACTTCCCGAACGAGCAGGGATCGGTCGAATGGGCGGTGGCCTGGCCGGTCTGGGGCGACGGCAACGCCTCTTATTATTGCAACACCATTCCGACCCCGGACGGCGGCACCCACGAACAGGGGCTCCGGACGGCGCTGACTCGCGGCCTTCGTGCCTTCGGCGAGCTGGTCGGGCAGAAAAAATCCAAGGACGTCCAGGCGGAGGACGTCCTGACTGGCGCCGAGATCATGCTTTCGGTGTTCATCCGCGACCCGCAATTCCAGAGCCAGACCAAGGACAGGCTGACCTCGCCGGACGCCGCCCGGCTGGTCGAGAATGCGGTCCGCGACCATTTCGACCATTTCCTGTCGGACCATATGGAGCGGGGACGATCGCTCCTCGGCTTCGTCCTCGACCGGATGGACGAGCGCCTGAAGCGGCGCGCGGAGCGCGAGATCAAGCGCAAGACGGCCACCTCGCACCGCAAGCTGCGCCTGCCGGGCAAGCTGACCGACTGCGCCAATGACGATCCTGCCGGAACCGAATTGTTCATCGTCGAAGGCGACAGCGCCGGCGGATCGGCCAAGCAGGCGCGCGACCGCAAGACCCAGGCGATCCTGCCGATCCGGGGCAAGATCCTCAACGTCGCCTCGGCCACGGCCGACAAGATCCGGGCCAACCAGGAGGTGGCCGACCTGATCCAGGCGCTCGGCTGCGGCTCGCGCGAACGCTGCAACCCGGACGATCTTCGCTACGAGAGGATCGTCATCATGACCGACGCCGACGTCGACGGCGCCCATATCGCGACCCTGCTGATGACCTTCTTCTTCCAGGAAATGCCGGAGCTGGTGAAGCGAGGCCACCTCTTCCTCGCCCAGCCTCCGCTCTACCGCCTCGCCGCCGGCGGCACCGTCGCCTATGCGCGCGACGACGCCCACCGGGCGGAGCTGGAAGCGAGCCTTTTCAAGAACAAGAAGGTCGAGGTGTCGCGGTTCAAGGGCCTTGGCGAAATGAACCCCCAGCAGCTCAAGGAAACGACGATGGACCCCAAATCGAGGGGCCTGATCCGGATCACCCTGCCTCAGGAATATGAGGAGAGATTGGCGGTCCGGGACCTCGTCGAACGGCTGATGGGCCGAAATCCCGAACATCGATTCCAGTTCATCCAGAGCCATGCCGCGGAGCTGGACGAGGAAGCGATCGACGCGTGAGCCGTCGTCGCGCTCCGGCGCCGCAACCGGGCCTGAGAAGCTGGACGATGCAGCGCGCCACCGGGACCGGGGCCGTCGCCGGGCTCGCCGCCTTGCTGGTGGCGACGGTGATCCAGGCCTGGCCGGAAGGCCTGCTCTATCCCTATGCGGCACTTCTGGCCCTGACCGCCTTCTGCGGAGTATCGATCCTGTGGATCACGGCGAGCGACATGCGCAGCCGAGGCACGAGCGGGCGGATGCGGCCGATCCGCGGCTTCGACCTCGCTTTGGGTTTCGTCCTTCTCATTCCGGCGCTCTACGGCCTGTGGCTGATCGCTCCGGAGATAGGCCTTTGAGCGAGCCGCTCAGGAGGTACGGGCGCTGACGTCCTCGCCCACTTCGGCCAGGGCCGCCTCGATCATCCGTTCCCACGTCTCGACGTCGCCGGCCTCGGCCATGGCCGGATCGGGCTCGCGAAGGGTACGGATCACCGACACCGCATCGTCGCGATAGTCGCGCCAGATCGAGTCGACCCGGTCACCGGCCGAAGAATCCGATCCGCCGGCATTGATGCTGACGACTCGCCCGGCAATGACTCGAGCGATCCGCTCGACGAGGCTGGTGTTCGAAACCGGCATGATTGGTCTCCCGAAAGGCTTTCGGAGGTGAAACGGTGGAAGCGGCCGCGGGTTTCAGCGGCGGCCAAGATGATCAGGCGGCGGCGCGCCGGGATTGCTGCGCCTGCTTCGCCAGCGCGGTGAAGCGCTCGCCGAGGAAATCCATCACCACCCTGATCCGTGGCGTGTGCCGAAGCCGTTCGTGGGTAAGAAGCCACAGCCCGCGCTCGATGTCCGGGTCCGGCGGGAGGCACATGAGAAGGTCCGGATCCATGTCCGCGATGAGGCTCGGAAGCACCGCCAGCCCGACGCCGGCGCGGACGGCGGCGAGCAGGCCGGTCGAGGTGCCGTGCTGCATCGCGACCGAATCGGCGAGTCCGTTGCGCTCGAGCCAGGCCCGGTAATAGAGCCAGACGCCCGGCCCGCCGCCGCCGATGAAGGCGTGCCCCTTCAGCTCCCGCCGGCGGGTCGGCCGGCCATGCGCCTCGGCATAAGCGCGGCTGCAATAGATGGTCCAATTGTCGGTGGTGAGGCGCCGGCCGACGAGACCGGCGCCGGTCGGGCGATCCGCCATCCGAAGCGCCACGTCGGCCTCGCCGGCGGCGAGATCGCGCTTCACCTCGGTCGTGTCGAGCTCGATCCGGATGCCGGGGTGGGCGTCATGAAGGTCGCGCAGAAGCGGCGCGAGCAGGGTGACCGCGTAGATCTCGTCGACCGTCAGCTTGACGGTTCCGCTCGCTTCGCGCGACTGCGAAGCCGCCCCGTCCGAGAAAGCGGCCGCCGCCACCTCCATCGCCTCGGCGCGCTCGACCAACGCCTCTCCGGCCGGGGTCAGCCGGTAGCCGGCAGCACGGCGCTCGAACAAAGTGAGGCCCAGTTCGCGCTCAAGCGCCGCGACCCGCCGAGCGGCCGTCGTCTGGCTGACCCGAAGCGCCTTCCCCGCGGCCAGCGTGCTGCCGGTCCGGGCGACGGCGAGGAAATGACGGAGATCGTTCCAGTCGAGCATGGCCGGCTCCGATCTGCACTTTTGCAGAACAGGCGCGCAATAACAGTGTTAGTTTCGAATCGCAACTGAGACTAGATGAAGCGGGTCACTCACTCCAGACAAGGAGCCGAAGATGAAGACCCTCCTCACTTTCTCCCTCGCCGCCGCCGCTCTGGCGCTCACCTCCGCTCCGGCCTTCGCCTTTCCCGAATCCGGTTCCAGGCAATTGGTGGTGAGCTATGCCGACCTTGACCTGTCCACCCGGCAGGGCGTCCGGATCCTCGACCGTCGGCTGCGGGCGGCGGCCGCGACCGCGTGCGGCCCGACCTCCGATTTCGATCCCGAAGGCAAGAACGATGCCCGTCTCTGCCGGACCGAGACCCTCGCTCAGGCGCGGGCGCGGCGCGACAGCGCCATTGCCGGCCTCACCCGGTCCCCGCAGATCCACGTCGCCTCCCGGCGCTGACCAACGGACCCCTCCTGGAGGCGGATCCCTCGGGCCGCCTCCCCTTTTTGCGCCGAGGGACCTCCGCCCCGGCCAGAATAAGGATCAGCTCGCGACCGCCGGAGCAATGAGCGGGAAGCGCGGAATCACCACGGCGAAGGCCGATCCGTCCGCGGCGACCATATGATATTGGCCCTCCATCGAACCGGTCGGGGTCGTCAGCGGGCAACCCGAGACATAATCGAAGGATTCGCCCGGCTCGAGCACGGGCTGCTCTCCGACCACGCCCTCGCCGCGCACCTCATGGCGGCTGCCGCGACCGTCGCTGATGATCCATTCCCGGCTGACCAGCTGAACGGCGCGGCCGCCGTCATTCTCGATCCGGATATGATAGGCCCAGAACCAGCGGCCCTTGTTCGGCTCCGACTGTTCCGGAAGGTAGGAGACGGAGACCCGAACCGTGATGTCGGCCGTGGTGGCGCTGTGAGGGAAGAATTCTTTCACCCGCTTTTCCTGTGACGGGGCGCTGCCGCGGTCAACCGCTCATCCGCTTCAGCCGCTCGACGAGCCGCTCGCGGGCCGCGAGCACGTCCGACTGGCGTTCGATCAGAAGGTCGCGGGCGAGGAAATGGCCGGTCAGCCGGAGGCCGTCGCTTATCTCATCCCAGGCCGGGGTTCCGGTCCCGCCGAGGAGGAAGGACGGCAGCGGCAGCAGCCGGTCGCGATAGGCCGAAGCGGCGTCCTCGCTGACCGCGCGTCCGCTCTTCGGACTGACGAAGGCGAGATGGTCGGGCCGGCCGGTAACCGCGCATTGGCCGAGATCGAGGCCGAACCCAAGCTCGCCGAGGACGAGAAGCTCGAACCGAACGAGCGCCGCCGCCCAGCCGCGGGCGCTCGGCGCCGCCTCGATCGCCGAGAGCACGCCGTCGAGCCCGCTATAGAGGTTCGGATAAGGCTGGCCCTCGGCAAGGGCGGTGGCGACCAGGGCGCAGCACCATTCCAGGCCGGCGGCGGCGAGCGGCTCGCCGAGCAGGAAGGCGCGGCTCCGGCTGAGCTCGACGCTGAGATGCGGCAATTGTTCGTCGGTCCGGGCGCGATATTCCGCCTGGACCTCGTTGCCCGGGACCAGGACCGGCCGAAGGCGCCGCGACTTGCCGCCGCGGACATAGCCCGCCTGAAGCCCGTCCGAAGGGGTCAATGCCCGCACGATCGCGCCATGTTCGCCGTGCGGACGGACCGCGACGATGATGGCCTTGCTCTCGATCCGCATGATCAGCCGGCGGGATGAAAATAATCGTAGATCCCGCGGGCGGTGGTGCGCGAGATTCCCGGCACCTTCTCGAGATCCTCGAGCGCCGCGTTGCGCACCGCCCGGGCCGTTCCGAAATGCATCAGAAGCGCCTTCTTCCGTCCCGGCCCGATGCCGGGCACCTCGTCGAGCGGGCTTGCGGCGAAATTCTTCGCCCTTTTCTGGCGATGGGCGCCGATCGCGAAGCGATGCGCCTCGTCGCGCAGCCGCTGAAGGTAGAAGAGCGTCGGCGAGTTGGGTGGGAGAGTGATCTCGCGCCCGCCGGGAAGATGGAAGATCTCGCGGCCGGCGTTGCGGTCCGGTCCCTTGGCGACGCTGACCACCGGCACGTCGTGGACTCCGGCATCCTCGAGAGTCTCGCAGACCGCCGAAAGCTGCCCCTTGCCGCCGTCGATGAGCAGCAGGTCCGGCCAGTCGCCGCGGCTTCGATCGGGATCCTCGCGCTCGAGCCGGGCGAAGCGCCGGCTGAGCACTTCGCGCATCATCGCGAAATCGTCGCCCGGAGCGGTTTCGGGCCGCTTGATGTTGAACTTGCGATAGGCGTTCTTGCGGAAACCTTCAGGCCCGGCCACGACCATCGCCCCGACCGCGCTCGTCCCCATGACGTGGCTATTGTCGTAGATCTCGATCCGCTGCGGCGGCTCGGCCAGCTCGAACAGGTCGGCGACCTCGCGCAGATTGCGCGCCTGGGTCGAGGTCTCGGCGAGACGCCGGTCGAGTTCCTCCTCGGCATTTCGGCTTGCCTGGCGGATCATCCGGGCCTGCTCGCCGCGCTTCGGCGCCTTGATCGCGACCCGGCGGCCGGCGCGCTCGGAAAAGGCCTCTTCGATCAGCTCGGTCTCGGGAAGCGGGCGATCGACCAGAACGAGCCGCGGCGGCGGCATCTCGGCGTAGAACTGGGCGAGGAAGCTCGCCAGCACCTCGTCTTCCGGAATGTCGCTGGTATGGGCCGGGAAGAAGCTTCGATGGCCCCAATTCTGGCCGCCCCTGATGAAGAAGGCCTGGATGCACATCGTTCCGCCCTTCGAGGCGAGCGCGAAGAGATCGGCGTCGCCGAGCCGCTCGGCATGGATCGCCTGGCTGCCCTGGATGTAGGTCAAGGCGCGAAGCCGGTCCCGGAACAGAGCGGCGAGCTCGAAATCCATCGCTTCGGCGGCCTCGGACATCTGCTTGCCGAGCTTCTGCTGGATCTTCGTCGACCGACCGCTGAGGAAGTCCTTGGCGTCGCGGACGAGCTCCTCATAGCCGGCCTCGTCGATCCGGCCGACGCACGGCGCCGAGCAGCGGCGGATCTGGTAGAGAAGGCAGGGCCGCGACCGGTTGGCGAAGAAGCTGTCGGTGCAGCTTCGAAGAAGGAAAAGCTTCTGGAGCGCGTTGAGGGTCTCGCGAACCGAACCGGCGCTCGCGAAGGGGCCGTAATATTGCCCCTTGTGGCGGCGGGCGCCGCGATGGAGCTGGACCCGCGGGAAATCATGGTCCTCGCGAAGCAGGATGAAGGGGAAGCTTTTGTCGTCGCGAAGAAGGACGTTGTAGGGCGGGCGATAGCGCTTGATCAGTTGCGCCTCGAGAAGGAGCGCCTCGGCCTCGTTGTGGGTGGTGACGATCTGCATCGAGCGGGTCTGGGAGACCATGCGCTGAAGCCGCTTCGTCAGCCGGGCGACCTGGGTATATTGGGTGACCCGGTTCTTCAGCGCCCGCGCCTTACCGACGTACAAGACGTCGCCGCGCCCATCCAGCATCCGGTAGACGCCGGGGCGGATCGGGAGGCTCCTCACCACCGCCCGGATCGCCGCCACCCCCGCGTCGAGATCGGGCTTCTCGCCGCCACGGACGGTGTAAGCGGCCTTTTCCTCGTTGAATCGATCAGGGGCGTCGGGCGTGTCGGTCACGAAGCCGGATGTAGGGGATCGGCGAAGCCGCTTCCACAGCCGGCATGCCGAACCCGATCGGTACGGCGACGCCAGGATCAGCGGCGGGCGAGTTCCGAGATCGTCGAATCCACCATCGCCTTGTCTGCGCCGGCGTCCATCCGCTCGCGGATGAGCTGCTCGGCGGCGGCGGCGGCGGCAACAGCGGCCCTGGCGCGGACCTCGTCGACCGCGGCGCGCTCGGCGGCGGCGATCTTGTCCTCGGCCATTCGGGTCCGGCGCTCGACCAAGGCGGCGGCATTGGCCTCGGCCTGGCTGACGATTCCTTCCGCCTCGTGGCGGGCGCGGTCGATCATCGTCGCCGCCTCGGCGTCCGCAGCAGCGGACTTGGCTTCATATTCGGCGCGAAGCGCTTCCGCCTCGGCGCGAAGCTGAGCCGCTTCGTCGAGCTGCTGACGGATCGCGTCGATCTTCTTGTCGAGCGACCTGCCGATCGCCGACGGCACCTTCTTCCAGATGAGGAGGGCGAAGACGGCGACCATCGCAAGAGCGACCCAGCCGCTGGCGTCGAGACCCCAGGCGGTCGGTTCGACGTGGCCGCCGCCATGATCCTCGGTCGCGCCGACCAGCTCGGCGTGGCCGGGAGCGGCGTGGCCTTCCTCGGTGTCGCCCTGCTTCACGGAGTCGGTCGGAGGAGGAGTATGTACCTCAGCCATTGGCCATTGCCGCCTTCACTGCCTGGGCCGCGTCGTCGCGGCCGACGGTGACTCCGGACAGCCGGGCCACCATGTCCTGCGCGGCCTCCGCCGCGACCGTTTCGATATCGGCCAGAGCCGCGTCGGTCGCGGAGCGAAGCCGGGCTTCCGCCGCCTCGACCTTTTCCCGGATCGCCGAATCGGCCTGAGCCACGCGCTTTTCGGTGGCTCGTGCGCCCTCCTGCTTGGCGGCGGCGGTGACCTTCAGGGCCTCGGCCCGGCTCTCGTTGATCCGGGTGCGATAGGCTTCCTCGGTCTCGTCCGCGCCGCGGCGGGCCGCCTCGGCGGCGGCAAGATCCTGGGTGATTCGGCTGTCGCGGGCATCCATCGTCGACATGATCTTCGGAAGCATCGCCTTGCCGATGCCGAAATAGATGACGGCAAGGGTCAGCGCGAGCCAGAAGAGCTGCGAGTAGAGGACGTCCGAGAGCTGGTTGATCTGAGGCATTTCGGGCCTTCATGTCCCTTCGGTTCGCGGCATTGCCGATCCGAGCGGCCTAAGCCGCCTTTTCGAGCAACGCCCTCGCCGGCGGGCGCGAGGCCCGCCATGCATCGAACTTAACGGGCGTAGAGAATGATCATCGCGACGGCGAACGCGATCAGGCCGAGCAGCTCGGCGGCCGCGAAGCCGATGAAGAGGCGGCCCTGCTGGCTGTCGGCCGCGGCCGGATTGCGAAGCGCGCCGGTGAGGAACGAGCCGAAGACGTTGCCGACGCCGGCAGCGGCGGCACCGACGCCAATGGCGGCGAGACCGGCGCCGATGACCTGAGCAGATGCGAAGTCCATGATTAGCTCCTTGCTTAAAAGATAAGAATTACAGCAGTTTAGTGCAGGTTGACCGCGTCATTGATGTAAAGCGCCGTCAGCAGTGCGAAGACATAGGCCTGGATCGCGGCAACCAGCAGCTCGAGCGCGCTGACTCCGGCGATGAACAGGAAGCTGAGGATCGCGATCATCGGCCCCATCACGCCTTCCGCATTGAGACCGGAGACGACGAAGCTTCCGAACACCTTGATGAGGATGTGGCCGGCGATCATCGCGACGAACAGTCGGAGCGCAAGGCTGAACGGCCGGACCAGGAAGGAGAGCAGCTCGATCACGAAGATGAGCGGGAGCAGCACCTTCGGCGTGCCGTGCGGGATGAAGAGCGAGAAGAAATGAAAGCCGTGGCGCCAGAAGCCGACGATGAGGACGATCGAGAAGCTGATCACGGCGAGCACGCCGGTGATCGAGAAATGGCTGGTCACGGTGAACGGGTGGATCCCCGGAATCACCCCGAACGGCATCATTCCCATCAGATTGGCGAACAGGATGAAGATGAAGACGGTGAACACCCAAGGCACATATTTGCGCCCTTCCGGCCCGATGCTGGTGTCGATCATCGACAGGACGAAATTGGTGATCCCCTCGACCGCAAGCTGCCAGCGGGTCGGCACCAGCTGGCGCTTCATTCCGCCGACCATGAAGAGGAGGATCGCGCCGAGCACGATCATCATCCACAGGGCGCTGTTGGTGAAAGCGAACGGATTGCCGGCCAGATCGCCCGCCAGGGAATCGATCTGGAACTGGTGCATCGGATCGATGGTCGCTTGTTCGGCCGCCACTTTGTCTCGTTCCCTCAGCTCCGCGGGGAGCTTTGCTTAGAAATCTTCCAGACTTCCCACATCGCGATGCCGAAACCGACGAACAGCATCACCACCCAGACGCCGCGAGTGCCGGCGAACCTGTCGATGCCGTAGCCGATCAGCGCGCTGCCGAGCGGGTAGCCGATCAGGACCGAAAGCACGCGATATCCCGGCGACTTGTAATAGTCCGCCGCGACACGATGCCCACCGCCCCGCCTGGCCTCCTCGGCCTGAGCGTCCTTCAATCGCCTGTCGAGCGATGTCAGCCGCGCATCTTCCGTGAGTCCAGGGTCCTGCCGGGGTTCGTCTTCCTGCATGCCAAACTCCCGTGGAACAAGCCGCCGCAAATCAGTGACTCATCGGGCGAGGGACATGCCGGCGAACGAACCCGCCGAGGCGCGGTTCCTTTAGGAAGGGGCCGACCCCAAGTCAACACGTTGCCGCAGTGCAGCAAGCCGACCGAAGGGACGGCCGAAGGAGCCGGCAATTCAGACGTCGATCAGAGCGAAGCGATCAGCCGCAATAGGAGGGCAAAGGCACCGGTTCGCTGCCGTTGCGGCGGCGCCAGACCCCGTCGGGCAGACGATAATATTGGCCGGGACCGACCTTGGTCCTGAACAGAGCGCAGGCGGTCGTTGCCGCCACCTCCTCGATCGTCGCGCCGCGACGCGCCGCCAGATCGGTATAATAAGCCCGGCGCTGGATGTTCACGGAGTCCATCCGGGCGCGGATGTCGGCCGAAGCCGAGCCGGCGAGGCCGAGATAGCCGTCGGCCTGCTCGCCGACCACGCCGCTGGCGCGCAACTCGGCCGAGGCGTCGTTCTGGACGAAGGCGAAGGCCGCGGTTCCGGCCAGAGCGGCGACCGCCAGTCCGGCGGCGACCATCAATTTCATTCGGCGGTTCATCAGAACACTCCTGGATTATTCTCGATCAACTCCCGAACATCCTCCTGGAGCCGGACCACCACTTCCTGGCGGATGTTGATGTTGAGGTTTATCTCGATCGGGCGCTCCGGGGCGCTCACCTGGACACAACCGCCGAGGCCCGCAAAAGCCGCAGCGACAAGCAGCGCCCTTGCCAATCCTGCCATCGACTCCCGGCTCGCATCGGTTCCCTTCTTCGTCAAGTTGGTCGCCATCATTGCACAGGCTCGCTTTCTTCATCCTGAACGTCTGTTGAGGGGGTGGAACGGTCGCGCAGCATTTCCGGGAGCACCGACTGGATGAGGTCGGTCGGATCGCTGAACGAGCGCGCGGTGGCGATCAGGGACCGGAACTGGCCCTGGATCCTGATATTGAACTCGAACGGAATGGCGGCGATCTGGCGGAAGATCCGGCCGGCGATCAACTCGGTGATCCCGCCGCCCGACGGCAGCGTCGTTCCGGCCGGATCGCGGGCAATCCCGTCGAGGTCGATGACGGTGATGAACTCGCCGGCCAGAGCGCCGTTCAGGCTCAGATCGAACTTGCTGTAGCGAAGCGACTTCAGAGCGTTGAAGGCGAGGATCCCGTAGGGGCCGAGGTCGCGGTCGCTGAGCTCGCCGACATAGGAAAGGGTCCCGCCCTCGGGCCGTGCGGAGAGGCGTCCGTCGACGATTCGGCCGCCTGACTGGTCGAACCGCATCGGGATGATGCCGTCGAAGGTGCCGGTCGCCGCGATGTTCGCGAACTCCATCTGCTGGATGAATCGCGCGGCATCGAGGCCGATGACCTGGAAGGTCAGATATTTGGTCGATTCCTGGCCGAAATCGAGAAGGGTCGGCTGAAGCACGAGCTCGCCGCCGGCGAACGGCCATCGGCCGCTTTCGATCGCGACATGATAGTCCGGGCGGAGCTGGAAACGGACGATTCCGTCATGGACGTCGATCCCGGCCCTGATCAGGTCGATTCGGGCGACCTGACCCGGGGCGCTGGTGAGGCCGAGCAGATCGGTGAACTCGATCGTCGTGGTGAGGCCCTCGACCGGACCGAAAGGCGCGGCAAGGTTCATCCCGGCGGTCGAGAAGGTCCCCGAGCTTCTCGTCCCTTGTGAATCCCAGCTGATCCGCCCCTGCCCGCTCAACGTGCCGTCGACGAGGGCGACGACTCCGACCGTCAGCGGAGTCAAAGCCTGTGGCTGGAAATTCTCGGTGAAGCTGATCCCGGGAACATCGAGCAGGGCCGAGCCGGCGCCGGTGCCGAGATCGTGCTCGATCGTGGCTCGGGTCACCCGGATGCCGGTTTCGGGGTCGGACAGCCAGCCCCCCGCGTCGATCCGGTTGCCGGCGAGACTCAGCCTGAAATCCTCGCTGACGAGCGGGTAGAAGCGCGGCGGATCCTGGCGGTCGGCCACTCGAAGCCGCCCCGCCATCGTCAGCCGATCGCCGTCATATCGCCACTCGCCGCTGCCCTCGTCATAGTCGAACGGAACGGCGGCGATCGCGCCGGACAGGCCGGCAAATTGTCCGCTGACACCGCCCCCGCCGAAGCGGCCACGAATCGAAGCGAAATCGAATGCGGTGATGGAGGCGCCCGATCCCAGCCGCGTTTCAACGCCAGCGGCGTCGAACCCTTCAAGAGTAGCCCGAAGACGATCGGCGGCGAGAGTGATCGGCGATCCCCCGAGGCGGCCGGCAAGGCGCGGCGAGCGGAGATCCGCACCGGCGCGAACGTCGCCACTTTGGCTCCAGACGAGGCCAGGACCGACCGGGCAAAGCGGAAGCCGGCTCGGTCCGATCCGAAGATCGCCGACCTCGAGCGAACGGAAGCTGGCGGTGACGCAGCCCTGGCCGATCGCGAAGGCGCCGCGGCCGAAGCGGCCGGCCAGCGGCATGGACAGACCGGTCACCCGGCCGCCGCTGAACGGCCCGTCGAGCTGGAGAGTCGTGCGGAACGTGGTCCTTCCGTCGGCGCCGGCGGTGAAGCCGATCTCGCCCAGCGCGAGCCGGGCTCCGCCGGCCGCGATCGGGGCGATCCGGCCCCGCCCTTCGATCGGTGCCCCGATCCTCGACTGGCTCAGTGCGAAACGCGCGTCGGGGAAGCCGCCGCCGGACAGAGCGAGAGCGCCGTCGAGCCGCAACCCACCGGCCGGCCAGCTATAGGTCACGCCCTCGCCCCCGGTGAGGCTCAACTGGGCGCCGCTTCGGCTTGCGTAGCGCAATCGTTCCAGCTTGATCCCGCCGCGGCCGCGGCTGTTGGCGAGACTCAAGGCGGCGGTCGCCTCGCCGCCACCGCGGCCGGCGCGGACCAGGGCATCGGCGAGCCGGGCGCCGATCGGGCCGAGCGGCGTGTCCTCCGCCGATCGAAGCGCGCCGGCCCATTCGGCGATCGATTCGTCGCGAAGGACGAGGCCGCGGGCGCTGACGTCGCCGTCGAGCTGGAGATCGCCATGGCGCGGCGAAAGGCTGTACTCGCCGGCGAAGCGCGTCGTCGCTGCCCGGAACATGTCGACCGCCGTCTGCCGCGCTTCGAGCGCGACCTGACCAATCGTGCGCGTGGCGTCGCCGGCGAAGGTGAACCGTCCACCCACCCCGGCCATCCGGTGGGGGCCGGCGGCGAGACCGGCCAGAACGAGCCTGGCGCCACCGCGCCAGGAATCGATCGCTGGAGCGAACAGGGCATCGACATCGGCTCGGGCGGAACGGATCGCGAGATCGTCGCCGCAGCTCAGGCTGTCCATCGCCAGCGGGCCGCTGATCGAAGGCCGAAGATCGTCGACCGTGACGGCGACATCGCCGCGCGGCCGGGTGATGGCGCATTCGCCGACGAGAAGCCGGCGGCTGGCCAAGGCGAGGCGGCCCCGGAATCCGTCGGACAGATTGCCCCGTCCGGAGAGTCCCAAAGCGAGCGGCCCGTTCGGCGTATCCAAGGCGATGGCGACGTCGGCGAGGTCGACCCTCTGGTCGGGCAGCCGGAACGGAAGCCCGCTCGGCGGCGGCAAGAGCCGATCGATCTGCCCCAGGGTCAATCGTCCGTCGACGATTCGCCCGCGCATCCGAACCCCGCGGGCGGTGATCAGGCCGACCCTCGGCCCGGTGAGGCCGATCAGGATTTGAACCCGAACCTCGCGCGCGGTGAGGTCCGGGCGGCGCGGATCGCCGATCACCAGATTTTCGAGGATCTGGGTGCCGAAGCCGATCCGCTTGACCTCGTAGCTGGCCTGGACCCCGCGGCGGGCGAGCTCGCGGTCGATATAGCCGGTCGCGAGGGTGAAGCGCATGAACCAGATGATGACGAGCGCGACGAGCAACAGCAGGAGCAGCAGGCCGAGAGTAAGCCTCAGCCTGCGCGGCCAGCGGCGGCGCCTCACGATCTCGATCACTTCGTCGTCCACTCGCTCCCGCCTGAGCATAGGTTCGCCGGCCGCGCCAGCGGTCAACCCACGATCGGGGCGGGCGTTCCGCTGCCGTCACGTTCGCCTAGGGACGTTGTCCTGTACCCGCAATGAGCGGCGAAGGACGGAGCGGCGGACGGCAAGATAAGGGTTGACGAGCCGGTGGTGTGTTCCATATTTGTTCCCCGTGGAGGAACGCGATATGGCGCCGCCCGAGGACAAGGTGAACGAGCTCGCGCTCCTCCTCGAGCGTGAATTATCCCGATCGGTCGCGGGGAGCGGCCGGATTCCGCATCTGCAGCTGGTCGAGCCCGGTCCGCCCGGCGCCCAGTCCGCGCCCAAGGCAGGCGAAGGTCACCGCGCCCGGCTTCGGCAGCGTCTGCTCGACGGCGGCCCCGACGCTTTGCTCGATCACGAGCTGGTCGAATATCTGCTCGGCCTGGCCATTCCGCGCCGCGACACCAAGTCGCTGTCGAAGCGGCTCATCGCCGAGTTCGGCGGCTTCGGGCGATTATTCTCCGCCGATCCGGAGACGATCAGGCGGGTCGGCGCGATCAGCGAGAGCGCCGCCGCGGCGGTGAAGATCGTCCAGGCTTCGGCGCTTCGGCTGCTCGAGAAGAACATGATGCAGCGGCCGGTGCTCGGCTCCTGGCAGGCGCTGATGGACTATCTGCGGGCGGACATGGCGCACGAGCCGATCGAGCGGGTCCGGGTGCTGTTCCTCAACACGAAGAACATGCTCATCGCCAACGAGAAGATGTGGGACGGATCGGTCGACGAATCGGCGGTCCATATCCGCGAGATCATGAAAAGGGCGCTCCAGCTGGAGGCGACCGCGGTCATCATCGTCCACAATCATCCGAGCGGCGATCCGAGCCCGAGCCAGCAAGACATCCGCCTGACGCGAGACCTCGTCGAAGCGGGACGCCATCTCAAGGTCACCGTCCATGATCATGTAATCATTGGCGCGAACGGTCATTCGAGCCTCCGCGCACTCGGGTTGCTTTAAGCCTAAACTATATTTGGCGCGAAGCTCTGGGGGTGAACTGCAGAGGCAGCGCGGCACGACACTGCCGAACGAACGGCGGGCGGGGGACCGGGACGGTTGCGCCGCCACCCACTGCCCCATAAAGGCCAGCCATGATCCCCCGCTACGCCCGCCCCGCCATGAGCGCGATCTGGGAAGCCCAGAATCGCTACCGGATCTGGTTCGAGATCGAGGCTCACGCGCTGGACGCGATGGCCGAGCTGGGGATCGTGCCCGCGGAAGCGGCGAAGAAGGTCTGGGACTGGTGGGCGACCGCGCCCGAGATCGACGTCGAGCGGATCGACGAGATCGAAGCGGTGGTGAAGCATGACGTCATCGCCTTTCTCACCTGGGTCGCCGAGCAGGTCGGTCCCGAGGCGAGATTCCTTCACCAGGGGATGACGAGCTCCGACGTTCTCGACACCTGCCTCGCCGTCCAGCTCAAGCAGGCCGCCGAGATATTGGTCGAGGATCTGGACGAGCTTCTCGGCGTGCTCGAGCGGCGCGCTCTCGAGCACAAGCTCACCCCGACGATCGGCCGAAGCCATGGAATCCATGCCGAGCCGGTCACCTTCGGTCTCAAGCTCGCTCTGGCCTTCGCCGAATTCAGGCGCCACTGGACCCGCCTGGTGGCGGCCGGCTCCGACATCGCGACCTGCGCCATTTCCGGCGCCGTCGGCACCTTCGCCAATGTCGATCCCAGGGTCGAGGCGCATGTCGCGGAGAAGATGGGATTGCGGGTGGAGCCGATCTCGACCCAGGTCATCCCGCGCGATCGCCACGCTTATTTCTTCGCGACCTTGGGGGTCATCGCCTCGTCGATCGAGCGGCTGGCGACCGAGATCCGCCATCTGCAGCGGACCGAGGTGCTCGAGGCGGAGGAATTTTTCGCGCCCGGTCAGAAGGGTTCGTCGGCGATGCCGCACAAGCGCAACCCGGTGCTCACCGAGAATTTGACCGGCCTTGCCCGGATGGTGCGCGCGGCGGTGATCCCGGCGATGGAGAATGTCGCGCTGTGGCACGAACGCGACATCAGCCACAGCTCGGTCGAGCGGTTCATCGGCCCCGATTCCACCATCACCCTCGATTTCGCGCTCGCCCGGCTCACCCAGGTGATGGACAAGCTCGTCGTCTATCCGGAGCGGATGCAGAAGAATCTCGACCGGATGGGCGGCCTCGTTCACTCGCAGCGCGTGCTGCTCGCCTTGACCCAGGCCGGCGCCAGCCGCGAGGACAGCTACCGGCTCGTCCAGCGCAACGCGATGAAGGTCTGGGAGTCGGACGGCACCCTGTCGCTGCTCGAGCTCCTCAAGAACGACCCCGAAGTGACCGCCCTGCTTCCGGCCGAGGAAATCGAGGCCCGCTTCGACCTCGATTACCACTACAAGCATGTCGACACGATCTTCGAGCGCGTGTTCGGCGCGGAGCGGTCGGAGGATTGACCCGAACCGTTTCAGGCCGGACTTAAGAGGGTCGATATCTAGCGGGCGGTAATCGGTGCCGGGCGGGGTCCGGAAGAAGGTCCGTCGCCTTCGATCCTCGGCCAGCCGTCGCGCCAGACGATCCGGTCGATCAGCATCACCCGGC
>CBIGXQ010000024.1:0-23341 GCA_966193865.1 uncultured Sphingosinicella sp.
GGCAGCGCGCCATCGGCGAGCGCGGGCTGGTGCTGGCCGAGCAGCCGCCCGGCACCGAACCGAGGGCACGGCATTTTCCCTATCGCAACCGGATCATCGCCGGCCTGACCCCAGGCACGATCGTGGTCGAGGCCGCTCCCAAATCCGGATCCCTGATCACCGCTCGCTACGCCGCCGAGTTCGGGAGAGAGGTGATGGCGGTGCCTGGATCTCCGCTCGATCCGAGGGCGCAGGGCTGCAACCAGCTCATCCGCGACGGCGCTACGCTGGTCCAGAACGCCGACGACGTGCTCGAAGCACTCGGTCCGATCGGGACCGGACTCGTCCGTCAGGACGGGCCGGGCTATGCGGCTCAGCATGAGATGGCCGATGCCGACGAATTGGCGCGCCGCCTCGTCGTCGGCCTGCTCAGCGCGACCCCGGTCGCCGTCGATGAGCTGATCCGCCAATCCTTCCTGACGGCGCCCACCGTCCAGACCCTTCTCCTCGAGCTGGAACTTGCCGGCCGGCTCGAGCGCCATGCCGGGGGTCGGGTCAGCCTCGCTTGAGTTCCAATTCGGCTTCGAGCGCCGGCTTGACCGATCGCTCATCTCCTCACCACCCTATGCGCGTACGCGTGAAGGAAATTGAATGAAGCTCGTCGTTGTCGAATCGCCAGCCAAGGCAAAGACCATCGAGAAGTATCTGGGCCCGGGCTATCGGGTGCTCGCGTCCTATGGCCATGTCCGGGATCTGCCGCCGAAGGACGGATCGGTCGATCCGGACGACGGCTTCGCGATGAAATGGGAAACCTATGCCGACAAATCCCGGCAGCTGAAGGCCATCGCCGACGAATCGAAGGGCGCCGAGACCCTCATCCTCGCAACCGACCCTGACCGGGAAGGCGAAGCGATCAGCTGGCATATCCAGGAGGTTCTGGCGAAGCGGCGGCTGCTCCCGGCGAAGGTGGAAAGGGTCACGTTCAACGCGATCACCAAGTCGGCGGTCACGGAGGCGATGCAGCGTCCGCGCGGCCTGGACGAGGACCTGATCGACGCCTACCGGGCCCGCCGGGCGCTCGATTATCTCGTCGGCTTCACCCTCTCGCCGGTGCTGTGGCGCAAGCTCCCCGGCGCCAAGTCGGCGGGCCGGGTCCAGTCGGTGGCGCTCCGGCTGATCGTCGATCGCGAGCGCGAGATCGAGCTGTTCCGGGCGCAGGAATATTGGAGCGTCACGGCGACGATGGAGTCGGACGGGACCGAATTCCTCGCCCGCCTGGTCCGGTTCAACGGCGACAAGATCGACCGACTCAGCATCGGCGAGCGCGGGACCGCCGAAGCAGCCAGGCGCGCGGTCGAAGAAGGCCGGTTCGCCGTCGCCTCGGTCGAAACGAAGCCGCTGACTCGCAATCCGCCACCGCCTTTCACGACATCGACGCTCCAGCAGGAAGCTTCGAGAAAGCTTGGTTTCTCCGCCAGCCATACGATGCGGGTCGCCCAGAACCTCTACGAGGATGGAGCGATCACCTACATGCGCACCGACGGCGTCGATATGGCGCCCGAGGCGATCGCCGGAGCGCGGCGGGCCGTCGTCGATCGCTACGACGCCGGCTATGTGCCGGACAAGCCGCGAGTCTATACGACCAAGGCCAAGAATGCGCAGGAAGCGCATGAGGCGATCCGACCCACCGATTTCTCGCGCGACCGGACCGGGTCCGGCGATCATGGAAGATTGTACGAGCTGATCTGGAAGCGGGCCTTGGCAAGCCAGATGGCGTCGGCCCGGCTCGAGCGGACCACCGCCGAGCTGGTGGAGGGTACTGGGCAGACGGCGCTTCGCGCCACCGGCCAGGTCGTCCTCTTCCCGGGCTTCCTCGCCCTTTACGAGGAAGGCCGCGACGATGCCGAGGACGAGGAGAGCCGGCGGCTGCCGAGGCTTCGCGAAGGCGATTCCCCGGTCAAGAAGGCGGTCCATGCCGAACAGCATTTCACGCAGCCGCCGCCCCGTTATTCGGAAGCGAGCCTGGTGAAGAGGATGGAGGAGCTCGGGATCGGCCGGCCCTCCACCTACGCCTCGATCATCCAGACCCTCAACGATCGGGCCTATGTCCGGACCGAGAAGAACCGGCTCGTCCCAGAAGAAAGCGGCCGCCTGCTGACCGCCTTTCTCGAGCGATTCTTCGAGCGTTACGTGTCCTACGATTTCACCGCCCATCTCGAGGACGAGCTCGACGATATTTCCGGCGGCCGGATGGAGTGGCGAACCGTGCTCGAGCGCTTCTGGCGCGACTTCAAGCCGAAAACCGCCGAGGTGATGGAGCAGAAGCCGTCCGAGATCACCGCCGCCCTCGACGACTTCCTCGCGCCCTGGCTTTTTCCCGACCGGCCCGACGGTTCCGATCCGCGGCTCTGCCCCGCCTGCGGCGAGGGCCGGCTGGCGCTCCGCGGCGGCCGCTTCGGCGCCTTCGTCGCCTGCTCCAACTATCCCGAGTGCAAATTCACCCGACCCTTTGGCGGCGAGGGCAGCGGCGACGATTCGGGGCCCCAGCTGCTCGGAGCCGATCCGGAATCCGGCCAGGAGGTCAGCCTCCGCACCGGCCGCTTCGGGCCCTATTTCCAGCTCGGCGAAGGCAAGGACGCGAAGCGGGCTTCGCTCCCGAAGGACATTCCGCCGGCGGACGCCGATCTGGCGATGGCGCTTCGGCTGCTTTCGCTGCCGCGAACGGTCGGCACGCATCCGGAATCGGGGGCACCGATCACTGCGAGCATCGGCCGCTACGGGCCCTATCTGGCCCATGAAGGCAAATATGCGAAGCTGGCGTCGACCGCCGAAGTGTTCGAGATCGGCATGAACGCCGCGGTGGCGAAGCTTGCCGACGCTGCCTCAGGCGGCGGCCAAGCCCGCGGTTCGCGGGAGCCGCTGAAAGTGCTCGGCAGCCATCCGCGAACCGAGGCCGAGATCCGGCTCATGGAAGGCCGTTTCGGACCTTATGTCACCGACGGCACGACGAACGCCACCTTGCCCAAGACTCTGTCGCCGGAGGCGCTGACGCTCGAGGAAGCGGCCCAGCTCATCGACGATCGGGCCGCCAAGGGTCCGGCAAAGAAGGGTCGCAGGGCAAAGCCCGCCGCTAAGAAGGCGCCGGCAAAGAAGCCGGCAAGGAAGAAGGCATCGAAATGAAGCTTGTCAGGACAGCGATCATGGTCTCCGCGGGACTTGCGGCGGTACCGGCCCTTTCCCAGGCGCCCGAGCCGGCTCCGGTCGAACGCAACGCCGACTATCATAACCGTCAATTCCTTCATCTCGTCTCGCTCGCTCCGTCGGAAGGGTGGCGGCAGACGGCGAGCGGACTTCGCTACCGCAAGGTCAGCGGCAGCGCCGACGGACCGCGTCCAAGCGCCACCGATACCGTCACCATCCACTATGTCGGCCGCTTCATCGACGGCACCGAATTCGATTCCTCGGTCGAGCGTGGCGAGCCCGCCACCTTTCCGCTGCCGCGGCTGATCCGGGGGTGGCAGGAAGGCGTGCCGCTGATGAGCGTCGGCGACCGCTTCGAATTCGCCATTCCGTGGCATCTCGGTTACGGCGCGGCCGGACGGGGACCGATACCGGGCGGCGCCACCTTGCTTTTCACGGTCGATCTGATCGCGATCGGCGATCCGTCCTGAAACTTCGCAGGCTCGTCTGAATTCAGCGTGGCGGCTTGAGGATTGCTTTACCGGTGGGCGCTAAGCCCTGGCCCATGCAAAGCAAAAGTCACAGCATCAGCCGCGGCTCCGAGCGGGCCGAGAGGCGGACGGCGGAGCCGAAGCTGAGCCTTGTCTCAAGGACGAAGCTGGCCGAGGCCGAACCGAGACCAGCGCCTGAGCAGGTCCTGCCGGATGAGCGGCGCCTCACCGCACGACTGGATGCGCTCGAGCGACTTGCCAGGCTTCGTTCCCAGGATCTTCTTACGGCGGAGGAATATGCCTCGGAGAAGGCGCTCCTCCTCGGGCATTCGGGAGAGGATCAAGCCATCCCGCAGCTTCGGACGGTGGCTGCGGCGGCTCCAGGCGACATCGAGCAGGGCAGGTCCTTGGTCGGCCAGATGTTCAGCTGGAAGTTTCTCCCGATCGGCGCCGTCGCCGGGATCGGTCTGTCGTTCGGCATTCAGCCGCAGGAGACGATGAGATTCTTCGACGAGGCGCTACGCTTGGTCGGCGCCTGAATCGCGGCAGGCCGGACAGGCCGGATCCTTGGCGATCCGAAGGGTGCGGAGCGCCGGCTTGAGGCCGTCGAAGATGTGGAGCTTGCCGGCGGCGTCGTCGCCGAGGCCGGTGATCTGGCGGATCGCTTCGAGCGCCGCCCAGCTGCCGGCGATACCGGCCATCGCCCCGACCACGCCGAGCTCGGAGCAGGTGTCGCAATCTTCCGCGTCGAAGGCGTTGCCGACGAAGCAGCGATAGCAGGGCCGGTCCCGTTCCCAGCCCCGAAAGGTGCCGATCTGGACCTGGAACTGGCCGATCGCGGCGGACACGAGAGGAATATGTGTTCGGGTGCAAAAGTCCGAGACGATCAGCCGAGTCGCGAAATTGTCGCTCCCGTCGAGGACGAGGTCGGCGCCGCCGAGAAGCTCGGCGACATTGCCTGAATCGAGCCGGGTGGCGATGCCGTCGAACGCCACGTCGGGATTGAGCTGGGCCACTCGCTCGCCAGTCGCTTCGATCTTGCTCCGGCCGACGTCGTCGGTGGCGAACAGGATTTGCCGCTGGAGATTGTCGAGCGAGACCCGGTCGTCGTCGACCACCCGAAGCCGGCCGCAGCCGGCGGCGGCGAGATATTGGATGGCCGGTGAACCGATCCCTCCCGCGCCGATGATCGCCACGTCCGATTCAAGCAGCGTTTTTTGCCCGGCGCCGCCGATCTCCTTCAGAACGATATGGCGCGCGTAGCGGTCGAGCTGCCCGTCACTGAGGATCACCGCAGGTTGAAGTTGATCCGGTTCCCGTACCAGCTCGGTTCGGAAGGCGGGCTCACCCGCGCATAACCGTTCCTCATGATGTCGGCCGCAATCCTGCCTACGTAAAGTTCGAGCGGGCGGCAGCCGACGTCCTGGACGATGATCCGGGTCGCGTTGCCCTGGGGATCGAGCATCACGGCATAGCTGACGCCGATGTCGAAGCGGCGCGCAGTCTGGCCTTCGAAATCGCACTCGTCCTGCTGAAGCATCAGCTGGACTCGACGAACCATGTCTCCGCTGGGGACGGCGATATTCTCGGTCACGAGCTGCGGGTAGGCGTCCCAGCTGGCGTTGCTCGCTATTTCGATCTGAGACGGGACCGTGGGGCTGTTCGCGATCAGGGCCGCGGCCAGGAGATTGAGAATCATGTCAGCTTCCTCTCGATCATCGACCGGCTGAGCCCTCGCCGGTTCGAAGCTTCAGACTATCACCTCGGCTTCCGGCCGCAAAGCCGAACCCGCCCCTCAGGCTATTGGTTGGCGAAGCCGATCTCGCTTCGATACCAGCCCGGAACGACCGTGCCACGCGGCCGATATTCGTCGGCTCGGGCCAGGTGAAGCACAGCGGCGCCGAGCGCGACTTCGAGTTCGGGACAGCGGAGATCCTGGAGCACGATCTGCTCGACCGTGCCGTTGGCGCCGTAGCGGATGAGGAAGGGCACCGAGATGTCGATCGCCTGTCGGCCGAGGCCCGGAACCGTGCATCGACCCTGCTCGGCAACCTGCTCGATAAGGTCCATCTGGGAGTCCGCCATCCGCAAATTACCGCGCGGCTGAACTTCGGGAATGGCGCTCCAGTCGCCGGTTCCCACGTCGACCGTGGTCTGGGCCTCGGCCGAAGCCGCAAAGAAGGCCAGAGCCGCTAGCAATGCCGAACCCTTCATCTTCACCTCCCCGTCGAACCGAACCCGCCGCCCCCGCGACCCGTTTCCTCGAGCTCCTCGGCTTCGACGAAACGCGCCTTGAGGACCGGCGCAGGCACGAGCTGCGCAATCCGTTCGCCGCGCCGGACAACGAAGGGTTCGTTGCCCAGGTTGGCGAGGATCACCTTTACCTCACCTCGATAGTCGCTGTCGATGGTGCCTGGGCTATTCAGGCAAGTAATACCGTGCTTTAGCGCGAGCCCGGAGCGGGGGCGCACCTGCACCTCGTAACCATGCGGAATCGCGATGGCGAACCCGGTCGCGACGGCGTGGCGGGCGCCGGGCGAAAGCGTCAGATCCTCGGCCGCGACGACATCGAGCCCGGCGGCATGTTCCGAAGCGTAAACGGGGAGGGCGAGGCCGTCACCGTGGGGAAGGCGCTTCAGTCGGATGTCGATCATCATTTCTCCTGTTCGAGTCGGGTCGCGATGCGGTCCGCCAGCTGCCGGGCCACTTCCCGCTTCGGCGCCCGCTCCCAGCTTTCCACGCCCTCCTCGGTGACGAGATGGACCTGATTGGAATCGCCGCCCATGACATCGCCGGAGACGTCGTTGGCGACGATCCAGTCGCACTTCTTGGCCTCGCGTTTCTCGGTGGCGATCCGTATCACGTCACCGGTTTCGGCCGCGAAGCCGACGAGGAGCTTCGGCCTGGCCGGGCTTTGACCGAGCTCCGCCAGGATGTCGGGATTGGCGTGCCAGCTGAGCTGGGGCGGCCCGGCCCCCTTCTTGAGCTTGGCCGCGGCGGCCTCGACCCGCCAGTCGGCGACCGCTGCGACCATCACCGCGGCATCGGCCGGCAAGGCTTTTTCCACCGCCGCCTTCATTTCCACCGCCGACTCGACGTCGATCCGGTCGACTCCCGCCGGGGTGGGCAAAGCGACCGGCCCCGCCACCAGGGTCACCCGTCCGCCGAGCTCGGCCAGTGCCTCGGCGATGGCGAAACCCTGCTTTCCCGACGAGCGGTTGGCGAGCACCCGCACCGGGTCGATCGGCTCGTGAGTCGGTCCTGCGGTGACGATGACATGTTTGCCGGAAAGCGGGCCCTTGCCGGCCAGCACGCGGCGGATCGCCGCCAGGATCCGGTCAGGCTCGGGAAGCCGGCCAGGCCCATATTCGCCGCACGCCATTTCGCCTTCGTCGGGCTCGACGACGACGATGCCGTCCTCGCGAAGCCGCGCCACGTTGCGGACGGTGGCGGCATGCTGCCACATCCGGACGTTCATCGCCGGACAGGCGAGGACCTTCTTGTCGGTCGCCAGTAGCAGGGTCGTGGCAAGATCGTCGGCGATTCCCGCCGCCATCTTCGCCAGCAGATCGGCCGTCGCCGGGCAGACGACGACGAGGTCCGCTTCCCGGGATAGCTGGATATGGCCCATCTCGACCTCGTCCTTGAGGTCCCACAGGCTGGTATGGACCGGCTGCTCCGACAAGGCGGCGAGGATCATCGGCGTGACGAACTGCGCGCCGCCGTCGGTGAGCACGCAGCGAACGCTGCCACCGCTTTTGCGGATCAGCCTGACGAGCTCGCACGCCTTGTAGGCGGCGATGCCGCCGCCGACGATCAGGAGGATCCTCTTGCCCCGCATGCGCTCAAAGTAGGAGCCAAACCGCGGCCGCGCCAGCCGCCGCCGAAACGAATGCCGTGATCGCGAACAGGCCGTATCGGTGCGGCCGGACGATCGCGATCTCGGGCAGAGGTGGCGTCGGCGGCGCCGCACCTGGCGGCGGATAATAATAGTCGATCCGGCGGATGAGCTCGGGCAATTTGCGCAAGGTCCTGAAATTGCGGACCAGTTCGTCCGCAAGCCGCGCCTCCGGGCCGAGCTCGCCGCGCACCCATTCCCGAAGGAACGGCTCCGCGGTCTCCCACATGTTGATGTCCGGATCGAGTGTAGTGGCGACACCTTCCTCCATCACCATCGTCTTCTGCAGAAGCAGGAGGTGAGGTTGGGTCGGCATGTCGAAATCGCGCGTGATCTTGAACAGGCCGTCGAGCATCTGGGCGATCGAGATGTCCTTGACCGGAAGGCCCCTGATCGGCTCGCCGACGGCGCGAAGAGCGGTGGCGAATTCATCGATGTCGTGGTGGGGCGGCACATATTGTGCCTCGAAATGGATTTCGGCGACCCGACGGTAATTGGCGGTGATGAGGCCATAGAGGATCTCGGCCAGCCAGACCCTCGCCTGGCGGTCAATCCGCCCCATGATTCCGAAGTCGATCGCGGCGAGCCGGCCGTCGGGCAGAGCGAACAGATTGCCCTGGTGAAGATCGGCGTGGAAGAAGCCGTCGACCACCGCCTGGCGAAGAAAGGCACGGACCAGGGTCGCGGCTAGCTCCCGAAGATCATGGCCGGCGGCGATCAGGGCGTCGCGATCGGTGAGCTTGATGCCGTCGATCCATTCCAGCGTCAGGACCCGCCGTGAAGTCCGGGTCCAGTCGATCTGAGGGACGAAGAAGCCGGCTTCGGCGACCAGATTTTCACGAAGCTCGGACGCCGAGGCGGCCTCGTGGCGAAGATCGAGCTCGCGGTTGGTCCATTGGCGGAAGGTCGCGACCACGAGCCGCGGCCTGAGCCGTGCCGCTTCGCCGCCCATGAATTCGACCTGCGCGGCGGCCCATTCGTAGGTGTCGAGCGCCCGGGCGAAATCCTCCTCGATATTCGGTCTGAGCACCTTCACGGCGACCAGCCGCCCGTCCGTCGTCACCGCCCTGTGGACCTGTGCGATCGACGCGGCGCCGACTGGCTCCGGGTCGATTTCGCTGAACAACTCGTCGATCGGCTTTTCGAGACCCTGCTCGATCGCCGCCTTGATCTCCGCGAACGGGGCCGGCGGCAGGCTGTCCTGAAGCCGGGTCAGGTCGCGAGCCGCCTCCTCGCCGACCAGATCGGGGCGGGTCGCCAGGGCCTGACCGAACTTGATCGCTGCCGGTCCGATCTCCTGAAAGGCCTCGGCATAAGTGGGGATTTTAGGAATGGTGGCGCCGAAGCGGGCGATCCGAGCGAGCCTCCGAACCGGCGGCGGCGTGTTCACGTCGCGCTCGATTCCGCGAAGCGCGCCGTGCCGAGCGAGCACACGGCCCCATTTCAGAAGCCGCCAGACATGGACCGCCGGGTGGGTCAAATCTTCCAGCCGCTATGGATGGCGACAAGGCCGCCGAGAATCGGCTCGGCGCGCACCCGACGGAAGCCCGCTTGTTCGATCCGCTTCGCGAAGGCTGCCATGTCGGGGAATCGCTCGATCGATTCGACGAGATAACGGTAGCTGTCCGGATCACCGGCGAAGAGGCGGCCGAGTCGAGGCACGACATGGCGGCTGTAGCGGCGATAGGCGGTGCTGAAGCCGGGCCAGCGGGTCTGCGAGAATTCGAGGCAGAAGTATCGGCCGCCGGTTTTCAGCACTCGATGGGCCTCGGCGAGCGCGCGGTCGATGTCGGTGACGTTCCTGATCCCGAAGGCGATCGTGTAGGCGTCGAAAGCGGAGTCGGGAAAAGAAAGGCTTTCGGCATTCTCCTCGGCCCAGACGAGTCCGTCGAAACCGCGCTGCCTGGCCCGCTCCACCCCGACCGCAAGCATGTCGGGATTGATGTCGGCCACCGTCACTTCGGCGCCTCGGCGCGCGATCCGGAACGCGACGTCGCCGGTGCCCCCGGCCATGTCGAGGATCTTTTCGCCCTTGTGAGGCCGCACCCGGCGAACGAACTCGTCCTTCCAGAGCCGGTGGAGGCCGCCCGACATGACATCGTTCATCAGGTCGTAGCGGGAAGCGACACTGGAGAAGACGCCGCGCACCCGGCGCGTCTTTTCCTGAGGCTCGACGTCCTCGTGGCCGAAAGAAACCTTGTCCATCGGTCCGGCCTCTAGCAGGGGTGGGTTCGAATGTGCACGCCCCTAAAACCAGCAGACCATGCCTGAGTTGCCCGAGGTTGAAACGACCGTGCGCGGATTGGCGCCGGTGCTGGAAGGCCGGCGGATCGCTTCGATCGAGCTTCGCCGCGCCGACCTGCGCCGACCCTTTCCCGTCGATCTTCGGCAACGCCTGACGGGGGCGAAGGTCATCGACCTTTCGCGGCGTGCCAAATATGGCCTGATCGGGACCGACCGCGGCGACACGATGGTCTTCCATCTCGGCATGTCGGGCAGCTGGCGGATCGACCCGGCCGTGGTCGGAAAGCATGATCATGTCCTGATCGAGACCGACGAGGGGCGCCGCCTGAGCCTCAACGATCCGCGCCGATTCGGCAGCGTGGACCTGCTCCGAACTGATTCGCTCGAGCAGTCGGAACCCTTTGCCAGGATGGGACCGGAGCCGCTCGGCGACGATTTCGACGGGCTCTATTTGAAGCAGGCGCTCCGTGGCCGGACGGCGCCGATCAAGGCCCTCTTGCTCGATCAACGGCTCGTTGCGGGCCTCGGCAACATCTATGTCTGCGACGCCCTCCATCTGGCGGGGATTGCGCCGGGGCGGGGAGGGGGCGCGATCTCGAAGGGCCGGCTCGATCGCCTCGCCGAGTCGATCAAGACGGTGCTTCTGGAGGCGATCGAAGCGGGCGGATCTTCGCTTCGCAACTATGTGCGGCCGGACGGCGAGCTCGGCTACTTCTCGTCGAAATGGCGGGTCTATGGCCGTGAGGGCGAGCCGTGCCCGCTTTGCTCGGCGCCGGTGGCCCGGCGGGTCGACGGGGGGCGCTCCACCTTTTACTGTTCAAAATGCCAGCGATAGAGCCGCTACCGCTTGACCCGAAGCGGCTCTCTCCTTAGATGGCGCCGTTGAGCGGGTGCGGCCAAGCCGCGCCCTTTTCATTTCAGACGACGAGGCACGAAGATGGCGAACACGCCGCAAGCAAAGAAACGTATCCGCCGCAACGCCCGCCGCGCCGAGATCAACGGCGCCCGAGTCAGCCGCATCCGCACGTTCGTGAAGCAGGTCGAATCGGCCCTCGCCGCCGGCGACAAGGACGGTGCCCGCGCTGCGCTGCAGCGCGTCCAGCCGGAACTGGCCCGCGGCGTTTCCAAGGGCGTTCTTCACAAGAATACCGCTTCGCGTAAGCTCTCGCGCTTGACCCGTCGGTTGACCACCCTCGGCTAGGGCTCTGCCAACGCAACGAAATATGAACCCGCCGGCGATCCCGGCGGGTTTTTTCGTGTCTGCGAACGGGACTCTCAATTCCCTAGGGTTTCCGCCGATTCGCGGAATGTTGCGGGGCAGTAACATCACTAAATCACTGATTTTATACAATATTCAAATTAATCTAACGCAGTTCTGCGCTTTTCGGCGGGTCAAGTGGCTTTATTTGACTGTGACAAATTTTTTACCCTTGATCGCGATCCTCCGCCGTTCCTAAAACAGCCTTTCCGGCAGGCCGAATCTCCAGCCGGACGCACAGCAAAATAACAGTCGAAAGCGGCTTGCCGGGGGGTGATTCGCCGCGCGGGGAAGTTTTGCGTCGATAAAATGGCCGCTTCGGCGGCATGAGGATCAAGGGGGTGCTCGCGTGGTTCAGACGCCGGCCAAAGGCACGATGACAGGGTCCGAGGCGAGAAGTTCCGACCTGGTCGCGACGGCTTGGGAATCGATTCGCAGCAATCTGCGCCGCGATTGCGGCGCCCGCACCTTCGATGGCTGGCTGCGCCCGATCGCGCTCGGCGGATTCGATTCGGAAACCGGCATCCTTCGGCTCGAGCTTCCGTCCCAGTTCATGGCCGACTGGGTCCAGACCCATTTCTCCGAGCGGCTCGCGCTCGCCTGGCGCGCCCGCATGCCCGAAGTTCGCCAGATCCGCATCGGAGTCGGCCCGGCCGCCCCGCGGACCGCCGCGATCGTCGAGATACCGGCGCCGGCGAACAAGCCGGAGCCGGAGGCGGCTCGGCAGGCGGCCGGCCTCTATTCGGTCGCGCTCGAGCCCCGCTACCGGTTCGAGAATTTCGTCATCGGCAAGGCCAATGAAGTAGCCTTCAATGCCGCCCGCACTCTCGCGACCGCCGACAAGGTCGCCTTCAACCCGCTGTTCATCCATGGCGGCACCGGGCGCGGCAAGACTCACCTGCTCCACGCCATCGGTCACGAATTCCATCGGCTGCGCCCGCGGGCGAAGATCATCTACATGTCGGCCGAAAAGTTCATGGTCGAGTTCGTCGCCGCGCTTCGCGCCAACGAGACGATCCAGTTCAAGCAGCAGCTTCGCTCGGCCGACCTGCTGATGATCGACGACGTCCAGTTCATCGCCGGCAAGGAATCGACCCAGGAAGAATTCTTCCACACGATGAACGAGATCATCTCCGCCGGCCGGCGGCTCGCGATCAGCTCCGATCGCGCGCCGCAGGACCTGGACGGGATCGAGCCGCGAATCCTGTCGCGACTGAGCTGGGGCCTGGTCGCGGACATCAACGCCGCCGATCTCGAGCTTCGTCTCAACATCATCACCAAGAAGCTCGAGCAGCTCCCCGACGTCAGCCTGCCCGACGATGTCATCATGTTCCTCGCCAAGCGGATCAGCTCCAACGTTCGCGAGCTTGAGGGGGCGCTCAACCGGATCGCCGCTTATGCGATGATGCAGAACCGGGCGATCGACCTGGAATTCGTCGGCGAAGTTCTCGCCAACATCCTTCGAGCGAACCAGCGCCGGATCTCGATCGACGAGATCCAGACCCGCGTTTCCGACCATTATCGGATCCGCAAGGCCGAGATGACGAGCGCTCGCCGCGCCCGCGAGGTCGCCCGGCCACGGCAGGTCGCGATGTATCTGTCGAAGCAGCTGACGCCGCGCTCGCTTCCGGAAATCGGCCGCCGCTTCGGCGGACGCGATCATACGACGGTGATCCACGCCGTTCGGCAGATCGAGAAGCTGCGCGCCCAGGACCCGGAGCTCGATTCCGACATCCGGCTGCTGACCCGCCAGCTCGAGAGCTAAGTCCTTGCCGAATGCAGGAAGGGGAGAGCGATTGCTCGCTCTCCCCTTCGCCTAGTTTCGGCGGTTCCTCATAGCGACCAGATCAAGTCGCTCGATCAGCCTTGCCAGAGCCTCCGGGATACGTTCCGGACGCCCGAACGCACGGGCCAAAGCTTCTCCGATCCACGCCGTCGCGCTGGGCGGGGCGGCGATGATGAAGCGCCGGGGAGAAGTCGACATACTCACCTCCTCGGCTGGTTTGAAACAAGAACGCATTCGGTTTCAAACGGTTGCGGCAGTGGCTTCGAGGGACGGCGGAACAAGGAAGAAGAGGGCCGGTTTCCCGGCCCTCTTCAAGGTCATAGGTTCAGTTCTTCTATCGCCGGCCGCGCTCGGGAGCGACGGTGATCCGGACGGTCTCGCCGCTATTGCCGGGGAAGTTGGTGAACATGGCCTCGACCAGGTTCGGCACCAGCTCGGGCAGATCGTCGGTCCGGGAGCGTGCCTGGGCGAGACCTTCGAACAACGCCTGACCGTCCGCGGTGCGGCGGATGTCCATGTCGAGATAGCTCGTATAGACGGTGTAGACCCGGACATCGTCATAGAAGGGGTCGTTGAAGAAGGGATCGTGCCAGCCCCAGTAGAAGGGCGAGTGGCGACGTCCGAAATAGCCGAAGCGGCTATAATAAGGATGGAAGCCGAAGCGCGGGCCCCAGGGGTTGGGATAATAAGCGACCCGGTCGCGGCCCTGATCGACGCCGTAATCGAGGTTCACGAGCATCGTCGCCTGCTGAGCCGACGGCGCCTCGGAATAACCCTGGGCAACCAGGTGCCGGCGAACGAGATCGGCATATTGCGAGAATTCCAGACCGCCCCTTTTGTCGGGATCGGCCGCCTGGACGAAGAAGCTCTGCCCCTGCGGAGCGGGCATCGCCTGGAAACGCTGCACCTGGGCCGGAAAGCCGGTGGCGCAGGCGCTGAGGGCAAGCAGAGCAGCCGGCGCTGCGAGCGCCAGAATCCTTTTTCTGAGAGACATGATACAGGCCTTTCAACGCACTGAGCTCCGGCCGAAATGACCAAAGCTTTATCCCGTATATAGAACAACTTGGCCGTTTTGGCAAAAGGCCGCTGAACGGCGGATTAAAGCCGTTTTCAGCGCGGAAGGCCGAGCGCGCGATAGGCTCCCTCGAGGGTCGGAGCGGCGATTTCGGCGGCCTTGGCGGAGCCGGCGGCGAGGATGTTCTCGAGCTCGTCCGGGGCAGCGCGAAGACTCTCGAGGCGATCCCGGATCGGTGCCAGCGTCTCGACCAGAAGCTCGGCCAGTGCCGGCTTGAAGGCGCCGAAGCCCTGACCCGCGAACGACTCGGTGACCGCCTGCGGCGACTGGTCGGTCAGGGCGGCGAAGATCGCGACGAGATTGCGGGCCTCGGGCCGCCCCTGAAGCGAGTCGAAACTGTCGGGGAGCGGCTCAGCATCCGTCTTCGCCTTGCGGACCTTCTGGGCGATCATGTCGCTATCGTCGGTCAGGTTGATACGGCTCATGTCGGACGGATCGGATTTCGACATCTTCGCCATGCCGTCGCGAAGCGACATGATCCGGGCGGCCGACTCGCCGATCTGCGGCTCGGGCAGAGTGAAGAGATCGACCTTGTAGTCGGTGTTGAACTTGGTCGCGATGTCGCGGATCAGCTCGACATGCTGCTTCTGGTCCTCGCCGACCGGAACATGAGTGGCCTGATACAGGAGAACGTCCGCCGCCTGGAGGATCGGATAAGCATAAAGGCCGACGCTGACGCCCTCCCGGTTCTTGCCCGACTTCTCCTTGAACTGGGTCATTCGGTTGAGCCAGCCGATCCGGGCCGTGCAGCTCAGCAGCCAGGCCATTTCGGGATGGGCGGGCACCCGGGCGTGATTGAACAGCACGACCTTGCCGGGATCGATGCCGCAGGCGATCAAAGCGGCGGCCATGCCGTTGATGTTCGAGCGCAGCTCGTCAGGATCGTTATAGACCGTGACGGCGTGAAGATCGGCGAGGAAGATCAGGCATTCCGCCTCGTCCTGCATTTTGACCCAGCGTCGGATGGCGCCGAGATAATTGCCGAGGTGCAGATTGCCCGTCGGCTGGATTCCCGAAACGACACGCATCACGCCACCTTCTTCCGTCGAACGAGCTCGCTCAGATCGTCCTTGTTCATTCCGCCGATCACCCAGGCGAGAGCGAAATAGGTAAAGATTCCGGCGCCGACCAGAGCGCCGACTCCGATCAGCCGCTCGCCGGCCGAGCCCAGAAACAGGCCCGCGAGCGGACCGCGCATCGCCACCAGCACGCCGGCCATCCCCGCCGCGGCGAGGAACTGTCGGATCAGGCGGCCGGCGACCGGTCCGGTAATCCGGAAATGTCCGCGGCGATGGAGGATGAAGTAAAGCGCAAGGAAATTGATCCAGGCGCCGCCCGCGGTCACCGTGGCGAGGCTGTAGATGCCGATGAACGGGATCAGGACGAAATTGGCGATGACGCTCGCGACCAGGACGAAGATCGCGATCCGTACCGGGGTCCTGACGTCCTTGCGCGCATAGAAAGCGGGCGTCAGCACCTTCACGAGGACATAGCCGGGGAGGCCGATGACGAGGATGGCGAGCACGTTTCCGGTGATCGCGGCGTCCTCGACCGTGAACCGCCCGCCCTGGAAAAGCGCGCCGATGATCGGGCCCGCGGCGACGGCCAGAGCGAGGGTGGCTGGAAGAGTGAGAAGCATCGACAGCTCGAACGCCCGGCCCTGGACGTGCGCGGCCTCGCGTTCGTGGCCGCGATCGATCGCCCGGCTGATCGACGGCAAGATCGCCGTCCCGAGCGCCGTGCCGATGATCGACAGCGGCAGCTGGTTCAGGCGATCCGCATAGTTGAGATAGGCCATCGCCCCTTCGCCGAGCCGCGACGCGAAGAAGCCGTAGAAGAACTGGCTGATCTGGTAGACTCCGGCGGCAAAGGTGGCGGGAAGCACCAGGACCACCAGTTCCTTGACGCTCGGGCTCATCCGCGGACGCTGGAAGAATCTGAGCTCGACCCCCGCTTTGCGGGCGCTGTGCCAGCAGATCGCCAACTGGAAGACGCCGCCGACGAGGACCGCGATCGCCATCGCCTGGACGGTGGCGGCACCGCCCTGCGGAATCACCAGCAGGGCGACGATCAAGGCGAGGTTGAGCAGCGCCGGCGCGAAGGCGGCGATGGCGAAGCGCATCAGCGAGTTGAGGACCCCGGAGACCAGGGAGACGAGGCTGATCAGGATCAGATAGGGAAAGGTGATCCGGGTGAGCATCACCGTCAGGTCGAACTTGCCCGGAGTCTCCTGATATTCGGAGGCCATCAGCCAGACGAATCCGGGCATGATGATCTCGAACAAGATCGTGACGAGGATCAAGGCGGGCAGGAAGACGGAGAGCACTTCGTTGGAGAAGCGCTCCGCATCCTTGATCCCGCCCTCGCTGTTGAGCCGGCGGCTGAACAAGGGGACGAAGCCCGAAGCGAAGGCGCCTTCGCCGAACAGCCGACGGAAGATGTTCGGGATCAGGAAGGCGATGAGGAAGGCGTCGTTCGCATGGCTGGCGCCGAGCACTCGCGAGCCGATCATGTCACGGGCAAAGCCGAGCACCCGGCTCACCATGGTGAGGCCGCCGATCGTTCCGACCGCCTTGATCAGGTTCATCGTCGCTCGATCCTCAACTGGACCGGGCTCAGGCCTGGCCGGTCACGTCTCCGGCCTGGCCCCCCAGGGCTTCCGCCTGCTGCTGAGCCGCGCGCTGCATATAGAGTCCCGCGAAATCGATGGGATCCAGCCGAAGCGGCGGGAAGCCCGCCTCCATCGTCGCATCAGCGATCAGCTTGCGGACGAACGGGAACAGAAGCCGCGGCGCTTCGGCGAGCAGGATGGGATCGAGCTGATCGGCGGGCACGTTGCGAAGCGCGAACAGTCCACCGTAGAGGAGCTCGAGCTTGAAGGCGGTGCCTTCCTGGGTCGCGGAGGTGATGTCGACCTTGATGGCGACTTCGTGGAGATCGTCGCCGACCGATTGCGAGCCGACGTTGAACTGGACGTCGGTCTGCGGCTGGCTCTGCCACTGATAGACCGCGGGCGCGTTCGGATTCTCGAACGAATAGTCCTTCACATATTGAACGAGCACCGCCACCTGCGGCAGCGTGTCTCCGCCGCCCATCGTTTGTTCGCCTGCGCCGTTCGCGCCTGTTTCTTCGGCCATCTATCCAAATCCCCGAAACTAATGAGAAAATTGCCGCACCGCCTGCATCTGCAGAGGGCGGGGTTCGAGTGCGCGGGTAGCAGGGCGCATGAACCCGCGCAACATCCGCAACCTTCGTTCGTTGCGGGGATTGCGGGATTTGAAACCCGCCTGCCTTGCGCCTATGTAGGATGGGTTCCTCAAGGAGATCGGTGTTGACGTTCGGTATCGTGCTTTTGGCCATGATTGCCCTTTTCGTCGGGCTTCGGCTTTACGCCGTGCTCGGCCAGCGGACGGGCCATGAGCAGCGGCCGGTGACTCGCCCGGAAGCGGCGCCCGGCCTCGAAACCGCCACTGCGCCGGTCGAAGCCAACCCGAATCCGGCCGAGCCCAGCGGCTTTGCCTTCGATCAGCACGCGGCCGCCGGAGTGAGGGCGATCATCGCCGCCGATTCGAGCTTCGACGTCGCCCGCTTCCTCGAGGGCGCCCAGGCCGCCTACCGGATGGTGCTCGAAGCCTTCTGGAGGGGCGATCGCGAAGAACTGACCCATCTCGCAAGCGCGGACGTCGTGGCCGCCTTCGACTCGGCGATTCGCGAGCGTGAAGCTGCTGGCCACCGTCTCGACAACCGCCTTGTCGCGATCGAGCGCGCCATCATCGACGACGCCCGGCTCAACGGCCGTGTCGCGGAAATCGACGTCCGCTTCGACGCCTTCGTGGCGGCCGTTACTCGAAATGCCGAGGACGAGCTGGTGGCCGGTTCGATGAGCGACGCGGTCCCGACCCATGACATCTGGACCTTCCAGCGTCAGCTCGGCAGCTCCAATCCCAACTGGCAGCTGGTCGAGACCGACGAAGCGGCCTGAGGCCGCACCTTCCACCGCGTCATGTTTCGCCGCTATGGCGGGCCATGGCTGCTGATTCCCTGTCTCTCCGCTTCAGTCTGGTCATCGCGATCCTCGTCGCTCTGGCCAGTTGCGCCCGCCAGCCGCCGCCCGAGCCGGCGCCGCCCGCGCCCGGGGAACCGGCACCGCCCGCGACCGCGGTCGAAGCGGGGATCAAGTCCGGGCCGTCCCTCGCCGACCTGAATCCGCTGGAGGCCGAGCAGGCCTATCGCGCCTTCCTCATTTCCTGTCCCTCCGTCGTCACCCGCGAGGATGCCAGCGGCCTCACCCGGCGCGAGGACTGGGTCGCCTTGTGCGATTCAAGGCCCGCGAATGTCGTTCATTTCATGCGCACCGCGTTCGAAACGGTCGAGGTCGGCGACGGCGCGGCTTTCGCCACCGGCTATTACGAGCCCGAGATCAGAGGTTGCCGAACCCGGCAGCCCGGCTGCGAAGTGCCGATCTATTCGCCGCCCCCGGATCTTCTCGACACCAACCCGCTGACCGGAGAGCGCGGCAGAGGCCGCCTCGACGAATCTGGCGCCTTCGTCCTCTACCACGACCGGGCCGCCATCGAGGACGGGGCGCTCGCCGGACGAGGCCTGGAGATTGCCTGGGCGGCGGACCCGGTCGACCTCTTCTTCCTTCAGATCCAGGGGTCGGGCCGACTTCGCCTTCCGGACGGTTCGGTGATGCGGATCGGCTATGCCTCGCAGAATGGACGCGAATATGTCGCGATCGGCCGGCTCCTGCGCGAACGCGGGATCCTTCAGAGTCCGATCACGATGCAGGCGATCACCACCTGGCTCCGAGCCCATCCCGAAGAGGGCAAAGCGCTGATGCGCGAGAATAAGAGCTACGTCTTCTTCCGCGAACTGACCGGGCCGGGACCGCTCGGCGCCCTTGGCAGGCCGGTGACGCCCCTGGTCAGTGTTGCCGCCGATCCGAAATTCGTTCCGCTCGGCGCGCCGGTGCTTCTCACCGGGATGGACAATCCGGCCGCCAACGGGCTTTGGGTCGCCCAGGATACGGGCGGCGCGATCCGCGGCCCCAACCGGTTCGACACATTCTGGGGCGCCGGCGACGCGGCCGCCGCCATCGCCGGCGGCATGTCGGCGCGTGGCCGCGCTTATCTTCTGCTTCCGCGCGGCACGCTCGACCGCATTCGCGCCGATGGCCCGGCATCTCAGCGCTGACGAGGCCGCCCTTTGGCGCAAGGTGGTGGAATCGGTCCGGCCGCTCGCCGGCGCGGCTCGACCCGAAGAAGCGCCTCGGAAGACGGAGATCTCTCAGGAGGCGGAGGTCCTTCCGACCGTCAAGGCCAGATCAGTTCCGGTCGCGCCCAGAATCCCGAAACCGTTGCCGGGGCCCGGTTCGACGCTCGACGGAAGCTGGGACCGGCGGCTGTCGCGGGGGCTCGTCCAGCCCGATCTGAGCCTCGATCTGCATGGCCACAACCTTGCCACCGCCTACGACCTGGTCGATCGGAAGCTCGAGCAGGCGATCGGCAGCGGCGCTCGGCTGCTCCTGCTCATCACCGGCAAGCCGCCATCGGACCGGGCCGGGAAGCGCGGCGCGATCAGGGCCGCGGTCGGGGACTGGCTCGCCGCCTCCCGCCACGCCAGCGAGATCGCCGCCGTCCGCAACGCTCACCCGCGTCATGGCGGCAGCGGCGCGCTCTACATCGTGCTCAGGCGGCGGCGCCCAGCGCGGACCGGATGACCCGCGCATAGATTCGCTGGAGAGCATGGATGTCGTCCACCGCCGCGGCCTCGTCGAGCTTATGCATGGTGGCGTTGGGGAGTCCGAAATCGACGACCGGGCAGAGCTTGATGAGGAATCGGCCGTCGGACGTACCGCCGTGCGTGGAAAGCTTCGGTGGCATGCCGGTCTCCGCCTCGATCGCCGCGGAGACGATGTCGTAAATCGGTCCCGGAGGCGTCAGGAAGGCCTCGCCGGAGATCACGGCCTCGACGGTGGTGCCGGGCGCCGCCTGTTCGACGGTCTGCCGAACCAAAGCGATCAGATCTTCGCCTCGGTGAAGATTGTTGAAGCGGATGTTGAGCTGCACAGTGGCCGCGCCCGGGATGATGTTCGTCGCCTTGGTGGGCGTGGCGACGGCCGTGAATTCGAGGTTCGAAGGCTGGAATTCATCGGTGCCGTCATCGAGATGGAGGGCGTCGAGGGCGGTTACCACCCGGGCCAGCTTCGGGATCGGGTTGTCGGCCCGGTGCGGATAGGCGACATGGCCCTGGAGGCCGGGCACCCTGATCCACATGTTGACGGTGCCGCGCCGGCCGATCTTGACGATATCGCCGAGGCGAGCCTCCGACGTCGGTTCGCCGATGAGGATCATGTCGGGCCTTATGCCGCGCTCCGCCATCCAGTCCATGAGCGCCCTGGTGCCGTAGGTCGACGGGCCTTCCTCGTCGCCGGTGATGATCAGGCTCAGAGTGCCCGGATGATCGATCTCGGCGGCCGCGGCGACGAAGGCGGCGATCGAAGCCTTCATGTCGACGGCGCCTCGGCCGTGAAGAAGGCCCGCCTTCAATTCCGGCGTGAACGGATCGGTCGACCAGCCGTCGCCGGCCGGGACGACGTCGAGATGGCCGGCAAAGCCGAAATGGGGCGATCCCGAGCCACGGCTTGCGAACAGATTCTCGACCGGACCGTCCGGCGGTCCTCCGGCGATGAATCGGTCGACTTCGAAGCCGCTCGCCCGAAGCGCCTGCTCGAGAATGTCGAAAACCTCGCCGCTGGCGGGGGTGACGCTGGGACATGCGATCAGCCGGCTGGCGAGATCGATCGGATCGATTGCGGGGCTCATCAGGCTCGATTAGCAGGGGGCGGGGGAAACGCCATGCCGAAGCTCGACCTCGAAGCCATCGAATCGATCAACCGGACCGGTTATCCGCCGCCTTATTCGGAGCCGATGGCGAAGCGTCATTACCGGCGGCTTGCGCCGGCGGCCGGGCTGACTGATTTCGGCGCGAGCCATGTCACTCTCGATCCCGGCGGAATTTCGAGCCAGCGCCACTGGCACGAGGGCGAGGACGAGTTCCTGGTCATGCTCGAAGGCGAGGCGGTGCTGGTCGAGGACGACGGAGAGACACGACTCGTCGCCGGCGATTGCGCGGTCTTCCCCAAGGGGGTCGCCAATGGCCATCATCTGGTCAACCGGAGCGACCGTGAATGCGTGTTCGTGGTCGTCGGCCGAGCCGCGGCGAGCGACTGCCATTATCCCGATATCGACCTTCATCTCGATGCCTCGACCGGGGCGTACACGCACAAGGACGGCCGCGCCTACTGACCGGCCGTCGTCGCGGCGGGGACCCTTCTAGCTCTGAGCGGCCTCATATTGCTCGATGACCCAGGGTTCCTCCTGGGCCGCCTCGATCCAGTCGCGCATCCAGGCATGATCGAGGATCGTCTCCATATAGGCTGCGGCGAATCGCGGCACCGGCACCGAATAGGTGACGAAACGGGTGACGACCGGAGCGAACATGATATCGACGGCGCCGAAATCACCGAACAGATAGGGGCCGCCGCTGCCGTGGCGGGCGCGCGCCTGGGCCCAGAGTTCGAGGATGCGCAAGATCTCCTGGCGCACGGGATCGGAAATCTCGACCTGGCGGAACTGCTTGCGCACGTTCATCGCCAGTTCGCGGCGAAGGTTCGGGTAGCTCGAATGCATTTCGGCCGCCATCGAACGGGCCATTCCGCGCGCGGCGTCGTCGCGCGGCCAGTAGCGCGCCTTGTCGGTCCTGTCGGCGAGCCATTCGATGATCGCCAAGCTGTCCCAGATCACTGTCTGATCGTCCCAGAGGATCGGCACCTTGCCGCCCGAGGGCGCGAACTCGTCGCCTTCCACCCTCTGGTTCCATTCGGCATCGAACATCGGCACCGTGATCTCCTCGAACGGGAGACCCGATTGCTTGACCGCCAGCCAGCCTCGAAGAGACCAGGACGAATAGGCCTTGTTGCCGATGATGAGCTTCAGCATTTCAGATCTCCGCCGCCTCGACCACCGCGGACCTTAACCGCTCCATCCCCAGCCCGGTTTCACTCGACGTGACGATGATGTCCGGATGCGCCGCCGGATGCTTGCGCGACTCCTCGAGCGTCCGCGCCTCGACGTCGGCCAGCTCCGTCGCCTTGATCTTGTCCGCCTTGGTGAGCACCAGCCGGTAGCTCACCGCCGCGTCGTCGAGCATCTTCATCACCTCGCGGTCGAGGTCCTTGAGGCCATGCCGGCTGTCGATCAGAAGCAGGGTCCGCTTGAGCACCACACGACCGCGAAGATAGTCGTTGATGAGGAAGCGCCATTTCTTGGCGACGTCCTTCGGCGCCTTGGCGAAGCCGTAGCCGGGCATGTCGACGAGCCTGAGCCGTACCGGATCCCCGACCTCGAAGATGTTGAGCTCCTGGGTTCGACCTGGAGTGTTCGACGTCCGGGCGAGGCCGCTGCGATTGGTCAGACGGTTGAGCAGCGAGGATTTGCCGACGTTCGAGCGGCCGGCGAAAGCGATCTCCGGCAGAGTCGGATCGGGCAGGAACTTCAGCTGCGGCGCCGATTTCAGGAACGAGACCGGACCGGAAAAAAGCTTCCGGGCCAGCTCGTCCCGATCTTCCGCGCCGCCGCTCACCGGGCCCGCGATTTCTTGGCGCGCCCCGATGCCGGAGCCGGCGGCGACGGTGGCGGAGCAGGGGGCGCCGCCGAATCGACCTTTTGCTTGAGCACCGGGTGGCGGGCGTAGAGCAGCTTCTGCTGGGCCATGGAGATGATGTTGTTGGTCACCCAGTAAAGCTGGAGCCCGGCTGCGAACGGCGCCATGATCACCATCAGCACCCACGGCATCAGCCCGAACACCTGCTTCTGGATCGGGTCCATCGGCTGCGGGTTCAGCCGCATCTGGAGCCACATCGTCACGCCGAGGAGGATCGGCAGGATGCCGATGGCGATGAAGGCGGGCGGCGTGAAGTCGAGATAGCCGAACAGGTTGAGCGGAGTCAGCGGATCGGGCGCTGAAAGGTCCCTGATCCACAAGGCGAAGGGCTCGTGCCTCATCTCGACCGCCAGCAGAAGCACCTTGTAGAGCGCGTAGAAGATCGGGATCTGGAGCAGGATCGGAAGGCAGCCCGCCATCGGGTTGACCTTCTCTTCCTTGTACAGCTTCATGATCTCCTGCTGCATCCGGACCTTGTCGTCCTTGAAGCGCTCCTGGAGCGCCTTCTGCTTGGGCTGGACGACTCGCATCGCCGCCATCGAGGCGAACTGCTTCTGAGCGATCGGGAAGAGGAGCAGCCGAACGATGAGGGTGAGGCAGATGATCGCGACGCCGAAATTCCCGATCTGCGCGAACAGCCAGTTCAGGAGCGAGAAGATCGGCTTCATGAACCATTCGAACCAGCCCCAGTCGATCGCCTTGT
>CBIGXQ010000025.1:0-22446 GCA_966193865.1 uncultured Sphingosinicella sp.
CGACCGCCCCGAATGCGCGTCAGCGCGCGGCGCGCAGGTTCAGCTCCTGGAGGAGCATGTTGCTGCCCAGCCGCCGCATGGACACGCGCTGGCCGCTCGCCTGGGTGGCGTTGCGCGTGGTCTGGCTCATATGCTCGTTGTACAGGCGCTCGCGCTCGACCGACTCCTCGGGTGTGGCCAGGCGGGGCAAGCGGGTGATGATGTAAAGATCGGGCTCGCCCTCGCGCGCATTGACGTTGACGAGGATGTCGAAGCCGCTGATCCAGCCGCTGCTTCGGGCGAAGTCCTGGCCTCGCCGATAGGTGTCGGCCATGAAGTCGAGATAATTTTCGAACTGGCCGTTTTCGACATGGACGGCCTGGACGTCCCAATAGGTTCCGGGCGTGTAGGCGCTGTCCTGCGCGGAGGCGGTCGTCGAAAAGGCGATCGAGGCCGCCACGAGCCCGGCCGTCAGCAATTTCATCATGATGAGTTCTCCCCAGGGTCCACGCGGGCGGCGGTTGCCGTACGCGTCACGCTTCACGGGGAACGCACGCCTTCGGCGCCGATGGATTTTTCGCTGCGAAGGATCTGGCCCCAGGGTGACGAACAACAGCATCCGGCAGAACCGGCAATATAGCCACGGTTCAGGCGCCGCGCCTTTCGATAACGCGCGGTCACGAGATTCTCCGGCCGGATCGAACGAGAAAGGATCCAGATGACGCTCATGGAAATCGCCGCCCTCGTCACCGCCTTGCTCGCCGTCGCCGGCGCGATCGGCGGAGTGGTCAGGTGGGCGGCGGCGCGGTTCGACCGGCAATCGGCCAAGCTCGACCGGCTGGAACGCGACCATGCCGCCTTGTTCAGGACCCACTCGCTCGTCCTCGTCCGGCTCGAGCGGTTCCGGCTCGCCTTCCAGATGGTCGCGTCCGAGCTCGCCCGCAAATCGCCCGGCAACATCGCTTTGGTCCATGCCCGGGCGCTGCTCGACGACGCCTTCGTCGTCGAGGCCGATCTGCCGGACGAGCTTCGCGACCTGCTCCACGCTATCGACGCCCGAGCCGCCGCGGGCGCCCAGGCGGCGTAGCGGCGGGAACCGAAAAAGCCCTTCCGGTTCAGCAACGATGCAGCCGTTCGGCGGTTAAGAAGCTGTCGCGCCCCTCGCAGGCGCGTGTTTCAGGAGCTTCATATGACCAGAAAAATCTTCGCCGCCGCCTTGATCGCCGCCGCCTTGCCGCTGGCCGCGCCGGCGGCCGCCCAGACCCTCCAGCTGCCGGTCCAGGCCGTCACCGGAACCCGGCTCGACGTCGTCGCCACCGGCGAGGTCACCCGCGTGCCCGACATCGTCCGGATCAACGCCGGGGTGATGACCCAGGCGCCGACCGCGAGCGAGGCGATCCGGGCCAATGCCGAGCAGATGCGGACGATGCGCGCCGCGCTTCGCGAGGCCGGGGTCGCCGAGCGCGACATCCAGACCAGCACTCTCAACCTCCACCCGCAATGGCGCCACGACGAGAACCGGGCGCCGATCTTCACCGGCTACCAGGCGCACAACGCCGTCAACGTCCGGTTCCGCGACATCGCCAATGCCGGCCGGATCATCGACGCCCTCGTCGCCGCCGGCGCCAACCAGATCGACGGCCCGATGTTCGAGATCGAGGAGCCGGAACCGGCGCTCGACGAGGCGCGTACCCGGGCGATCGAGATCGCCCGCAACCGCGCGACGCTCTACGCCAATGCGCTCGGCATGCGGGTCAAGCGGATCCTGTCGGTGAGCGAGGCCGGCGCCGCGATGCCGGTGCCGATGATGGCCCGGGTCGCCAACATGGAGGTTTCCGGGACCAATATCGCGCCCGGACAGCAGACCCTGTCGGCCAGCGTCACCGTCACCTTCGAGCTGGAATAAAGGATCAGGCCGGCGGATCGTCGGCGTCGTTGTGGAACAGGTCGATCCGTTCGTTCGGAACGTGCCTGTGCCGGCGCCGGCGGGCGTTCTGAACGCCGACGGCGACGAGGGCGGCGGCGATCAGGAGAAGGACGATGAGACTGATGATGGCCATCATCGTCAGACGCCCGGACCTCGCCCCAGTTCCACGGGCTGCCGCCCGTTGTGGACCTCCGAGCGCCGCCGCGTGTTTGATCGAGCGCCGCGCCCTTTTCCCAGCGCCGCCGCGGGCGGGCTTTTTCAGGAGTGAAGAATGGATCCGCTCGAGCGCCATCACGTCAATGTCTCGGGCAAGGGCGACCAGGTCATCCTGTTCGCCCACGGCTTCGGCTGCGACCAGAATATGTGGCGCTTCGTCGCGCCGGCGTTCAGGGATGGCTACAAGGTCGTCCTGTTCGACCATGTCGGCTGCGGCCGAGCCGACAGCGCCGGCTATGATCCGGCGAGATATGGCTCGCTGGAAGCCTATGCGGACGACGTCGTCGCCATCGCTGAGGCGGTCGGCGCCCGCAATGCGGTGTTCGTCGGGCACAGCGTCAGCGCGATGATCGGCGTGATCGCGGCCCGCAAGCGGCCCGATCTCTTCGCCCGGCTCGTCCTCGTCGGACCCTCGCCCTGCTACATCAACGACGGCGAGTATCGCGGCGGCTTCGAGCGATCCGATATCGAGGAGCTGCTGACCTTCATGGACAGCAATTTCCTCGGCTGGTCGGCGATGCTTACTCCGCAGATCATGGGCAATGCCGATCGGCCGGAGCTGGCCGAGGAGCTCAACAACAGCTTCTGCCGGACCGATCCGGACATCGCCAAGCAGTTCGCCCGGGTCACCTTCCTGTCCGACAACCGCGCCGATCTCGACGGGCTCGCAATCCCCACTTTGGTCCTCCAGTGCAGCGACGACCTGATCGCCCCCGAACAGGTCGGCCGATACGTCCACCACAGGATCGACGGGAGCGGCTTCGTCCAGCTGGCGGCGACCGGCCACTGCCCCAATCTCAGCGCTCCGGACGAGACGATCGCGGCGATCAAGGCATGGCTGTAGAAGGGGACCCCGGATCGGGCGGGCGGCCGCCGACGCCGTCGATCGGCTTCGACGACGAGCTCCTCTACGAAGAGGCGCCCTGCGGCTATGTCGCAAGCCTCCCGGACGGAACCATCGTCCGCGCCAACCGCACCTTCCTGAGCTGGATCGGCTATCCGGCCGAGGAGATATGCGGAACCCGGCTCCAGGACCATCTGACCCTGGCCGGGCGGATCTACCACGAGACCCATTTCGCGCCGCTGCTGAGGATGCAGGGCGAGATCCGCGAGATCGCGCTCGATTTCGTCACCAGGGACGGGGGCCGGCTGCCGGCGCTCGTCAACACGGTCCAGCGAAGCGATTCCGACGGCCGGCCGCTGGTCAACCTGACCACGGTCTTCAATGCCGGCGACCGGCGCCGCTACGAGCAGGAGCTGCTTTCGGCCCGGGACGAGGCACGCCGGTCGGCCGAGGCGCTGAAGCGGCTGAACGAGGAGCTGGGGCAGCGCGTGGAAGCGGCGGTCGCCGAGCGGATGGCGGCCGAGCAATCGCTCCGCCAGGCCCAGAAGATGGAGGCGATCGGCCAGCTCACCGGCGGCGTCGCCCATGATTTCAACAATCTGCTGACCCTCGTCATCGGCGGCCTCGACATGATGGAGCGCCAGTTCGCCATCCTCCCCGATGGGCCCGAGAGCCAGCGGATCCGCCGGGCGCAGGCGGCCGCGATGGAAGGCGCCCGCCGGGCCGCCAAGCTCACCCAGCATCTCCTCGCCTTCGCCCGCCAGCAGCCGCTCGAGCCGATGGTGATCGATCCCAACACGCTCGTCTCCGAGACGTCGGGGATGCTCCGGCGGACGATCGGCGAGCAGGTGGAGCTGGAAACGGTGCTCGCCGGCGGCCTCTGGCGGATCGAGGTCGATCCGGTCCAGCTCGAAAATGCTCTTCTCAACCTCGCCGTCAACGCCCGCGACGCGATGCCCGAAGGCGGCAAGCTGACGATCGAGACCCACAATGCCCATCTCGACGACGCCTATGTCGCGACCGTCACCGAGACGCTGCCGCCGGGCCAATATGTGATGATCGCCGTCACCGACACCGGGACCGGGATGGACCAGGAGACGCTCGGCCGGGTGTTCGAGCCCTTCTTCACCACCAAGGCGATCGGCAAGGGGACCGGCCTCGGCCTCAGCCAGGTCTACGGCTTCGCCCGCCAGAGCGGGGGCCATATCCGGCTCTACAGCGAGCCGGGACATGGAACGAGCGTGAAGATCTATCTCCCGCGATCCGAGGCGGCGGCGGCCGAACGGGCGGCGGTGGCCAGAATCGACCCGGCGGCGCTCAAGGGAAGCGAGCGGGTGCTGGTGGTCGAGGACCATGACGACCTGCGCGACTATGTCCGCGGAATCCTCGGCGAGCTAGGCTACCAGGTGGAGAGCGCGTCAACCGGCGGCGAGGCCCTGAAGATCCTCCGCGACGACCAGGAGTTCGATCTGATGCTCACCGACGTCGTCCTGCCCGGCGGAATGACCGGGCGCGAGCTGGCCGACGAGGCGGCCAGGCGGCGGCCCGGGATGAAGGTCATCTTCATGACTGGCTATGCCGGCAACGCCATCGTCCATGACGGCCGGGTCCAGAAGGGCCTCCACCTCATCAGCAAGCCCTTCACCTTCTCCCAGCTCGGCGCGAAGGTGAGGAAGGTCCTCGACTCGGTCGTAGAGGAGGGTTGAGCAGTCAGTCGCGGTGATGGGCGGCGATCCGCTCCGGGCTCAAGCGAAGGAAACGGGCGGCATTGTTGTAGAAGATATCGCGCTTCTGCGCCTCGTCCAGGAACGGCGCCTGCTCGACGATCCGGACCGCGGCCTCGATGACGCCCGGCCAGATCATCTGGTCCGATCCGAACATGATCCGGTCGCCATAGCCGGCCTCGACCAGCTCGCGGAGGAAGGCGTGGAAGACGGGCGCGGGCTCGGTGTAGACGATTCCGCCGATGTCGACATAGACGTGGGGATAGCTGAACAGCAGGGCCCGCATGCTGTCGGCGAACGGATAGCCGGCATGCATCACCGAGACCCGGAGGCGGGGATGGCGGACGAGGACCGGCTCGAGCCGGAGCGGATCGCCGAGCGCGACCCGGTAGCCGCCGCCGGAATAAGGCTGGCCGGGCTCGCCGGGGCCGAGATGGACGGCGACCGGCACGTCCAGCTCCTCGGCCAGCGCCCAGAGCGGCTCCATTCTCGGATCGTCGAACGGGACGCCTTCATATTGGGCCATGATCTCGCCGATGACCGTGAGCCGCCCCTCGCCATGGAGCCGGCGAAGCTCGTCCAAGGTGCGGACCCCGACATGACGGGATCCGGACGTGCCCGGGAGGCGATAGTCGACCGCCGGCATGATCCGGTCCGGCGCCGCCGCCGCCCAGATCGCCATCCGGTCAGGCTCGCCGCTGACGACGCCGTAGATGTTGAGCCGCTCCATCGCCTCGATCGTCCCGCGGAGGACCGCCTCGTCGCTGGTGGCTGCGGGAATCGGATCGGCGCAGGGCGGGCGGTTCATGGCCATGCCTTCGTAGATGCCCTGGGCCGGGTCGGACCTCGGCATGATCTCGAACGGCGTGCACATCGGCGGCGGGTTCGGCCCGGCATAGCCGGCCGCGCGGGCATGGAGATGCATGTCGATGATCGGCGGCCGCTGCGCGGCGGCGGCGGGAAGCAGCAGCAGGGTGAACGCAACTGGACCCAGCGATCGAATGATCGAAGACATTGGCGCCCCCCTTTTCGGAAAACGCCGCGAGCATCGAACCGGGCGGCCCCGAAGGCAAGGGGGCGTGGCCAAGGGGCCGACCTCAATCGCAAGCGCAACTAGCCCGCCACCGCGCGATGCCCTATGGCTGCATCTCGGGCGGGGGCACGACATGGCGGCTGGCGGCGCGACTTCGACAAGCGAGCGGATCGCGCTGATCGACGCGCTTCGCGGCTTCGCCTTGTTCGGAATCCTCCTCGCCAACATCCTCTACTGGTCCGGCTGGCTCTTCCTGACTTCCGACCAGAAAGCGGCGCTCGCCGGCGTTGACGCCGAGGCCTGGCAATATGGCTTCCACCACCTCTTCATCGACGGCAAGTTCTACACGCTCTTCTCGCTGCTGTTCGGGATCGGCTTCGCGGTCCAGCTCGACCGGCTCGAGCGGCGCGGCGCGGACGGACTTGGCATCTTCCGCCGGCGACTGCTCATCCTGCTCGCCATCGGGATCGTCCATGTCGCCCTGCTCTGGGACGGCGACATCCTGACCTTCTACGCCCTGATCGGCCTTATGCTTCCCTGGTTCCGCCACTGGAGCGAGCGTGCGCTTCTGGCGACCGCGGCGATCCTCATCTTCGTCGTGCCGCTGATCGGGCACGCTCTCTTCGAGGCGCTGGAATTTCGCCCCCACCAGTCGGTGGCGGCGTTCGGCGACCGGATCTTCGTCGCTCTCGGCGGCACTGCGCCGACCGACGCGGTCGCCTGGCTTCGCCGCGACGATCCGCAATCCTTCTTCGCCTGGGTGATGGGCGGCTGGCCCTATGCGATCAGCACCCGGCTGGAAGGCTGGCGGATCCCGAAGCTGCTCGGGATCATGCTCGTCGGCCTGCTGGCGGGGCGGCGGATCGCGGTGGGGCAGCTGCTGGACGACCGGAAGATGCTCATCCGGGTCGTTGCCGGCGGCCTCGCTTTGGGACTTCCGTTCAGCCTGCTCTACGCGCTGACCCCGGGCCTCGGCCAGACGAGCCTGGCCTCTGTGATCGGGACGGTGCCGCTCGCCTTCGCCATTGCCGCCGGCTTCGTCCTGCTCTGGCCCCGGGCCGAGCCGCTGCTTCGGCTGTTTGTCGCGCCGGGCCGAATGGCGCTGACCAACTATCTGATGCAGACCCTGATCGGGATCCTGATCTTCTACGGCATCGGCTTCGGCCTCGTCGGCCGGGTGCCGCCGCTCGGCATCTATGCCATCGCAATCGCCATCTTCGCCGCCCAGACGGCCTTCTCCCACTGGTGGCTGGAGCGCCACGAGCAGGGTCCGATGGAGCGGTTGTGGCGGCTCGGCACCTATGGCCGCAGGAGCGGCGCCAAGGCGGGCGCAGCCGGCTGAACCCTGCCTTTCGGGCGGGTTCAGACTGACGAAGGGTCGGATGTGGCAGGAGGCGCGTTCAGACCTTTCGAGGATGGATCCATGTTTCTTCGCGCCGCTCTCTCCTTTGCCCTGGCCATGGCCGCCGCGTCCGGCGCCGGGCTCGCAACCACCGGCGCGACCGCCGCTACTCCCGCCGCCTCGTCCTGGGCGATCGGCCCGATCATCCGCGGCCGCAACTATTCGGTCGGAATGCCGCTTCGGCCGACTCCGCGCCGCGGCGGCGGGTTCCAGATCGATCTTCCGCGCGCCCCGGGGAGCGCCCATTACGTCACCTTCCCGCACGGATCGCTGGCCGGGAAGAGCCGGATCGTCATGCGCTACCGGGTCGAAGCGGCGCCGGGCGTGAGGATCGCGCCGCCCTCCTCGCCTCAGGGCGACGGCCTCATCACCCTCTATTTCCAGCGCGCCGGCGACAATTGGAGCGGCCGGCGCCAATTTGAGGCGTTCCGCTGGTACGGGACCTTCGCCACCCAGACGATCCGCCCGGGCGAGCATGTCATGGTCGCTCCGCTGAGCGGCAACTGGACCGCGGTCGAGACGTCGAGCGCCCGGAGCAATCCGCGCGCCTTCGCCGACGCCCTCGCCAATGCCGGCGAGGTCGGCTTCGTCCTCGGCGGCGGCGACGGCTATGGCCACGGCGTCTTCGCCACCGGCCCGGCGCGGATCGTCGTCACCGACTTCCGGGTGGAATAGGTCTCAGGCGAAGGCGACGGCGAGGCCGGTCAGCACCCCGAGCTGGACCATGAAAATCAGCTGAAGCCGGGTCGAGAAGGGCTCCTTGCGGGTCTTGTGACGGAACAGCCGGCGGGCGAGCAAAGCGCCCGGCGATCCGCCGAACGCAGCCAAAGCCAGAAGGTCGGCCTCCGGGATCCGCCGGTCGCCGGCGCGCGCCCTTCGCTTGTCCTGCCAGAATCTCATCATCGTCCAGCCGTTGAGGGCCGCGACCAGAAGCAGGACCTGCGGGAGAGTCGGCACCATCCGCTCGGTCTAGCCCGGCGACACTTACCGAAAAGCTGACGTCGCGCCCGCGAAGAGCAGGGGAGGAGCGAAGATGAACCTCTCTCCGGCCGGACTCGATCTCATCAAGACGTTCGAGGGCCTTCGCACCCGCGCTTATCTCTGTCCTGCCGGAGTCTGGACGATCGGCTACGGATCGACCGGTCGCCACGTCGCCCAGGGCCTGATCGTCACCGCCGAGGAGGCCGAGGAGATGCTTCGCGGCGACCTGCTCCGCTTCGAGGAGGCGGTCCGGCGCTACGCCTTGCCGGCGAGCCAAGGTCAGTATGACGCGCTCGTCAGCCTCGCCTTCAACATCGGCATCACCGCCTTCGCCCGGTCGACCCTGCTCCGCCGCCACCGTGCCGGCGACCATCAAGGCGCCGCGGTGGAGTTCGGGCGCTGGGACAAGGTCCGCGGCCGGGCGCTTCCCGGCCTTGCCCGGCGCCGAGCCGCCGAACGGAGGCTCTATCTGTCATGAAGGCGTTGCAATTCCTCAAGGCCCGGCTGGGCGAGAAAAGCACTTGGGCGGCGATCGGCGTCGGAATCGCCGGCGGCGCCGCTCTGCCGTCGCCTTATTCCTGGCTGTTCATCGCCGTCGGCATCGTCGGCGCCCTCATCCCCGAACCGACCAAAGTTTGAAAGGGTCTCGACATGCTCCAGCCGATCGCCGCCGGGCTCGCCGTCCTTCGCCACTGGAAGCTGGCCACGGCCTGCCTCGCCTTGCTGTTCGCCGCCTGGACCCATGGCGCCAGGCTTCGCGCCGAGCGGGCGCTGGAGCGCTGCCGGGGCGAGGCGGCCCTGGCCGAGCTTCGGCTCGAGCGCGCGAACCAGGCCGCGCAAGCGCTCCGCCTCGACAGCCGCCGGCGATCGGCCGAGCAGCAGCGGCTGCTGAGGGACGCGCGGCGGGACAACAGGGACGAAGCCGATCGGATCGGTGCATTGAAGCGGTCCGCCGCCGCCCCGCGCCAAGGCCCGGATTGCCCGCTGTCGGATCCGCTCCGGCAAGTGGAGAAAAGGCTGTGAGGCGCGCTTTTCTCGGCTCGCTCGCCGGTCTCCTCGCTCTCGCCGCCTGCCGCCAGCCGCCGGCCGAGCTCGAGATCCCGGTCGCTCGCCCGTGCGTCGACTCCGCCGACGTGCCGCCGCCGGTGGCGCCGGCCGGGCCGCTTCCCGCCGACGCCCGCCAGGCCGCCGACCTGCTCGGCCTAATCATCCTCCAGCTGCGCGCCAACGAACGCGTGCTCCGCGCCCTGATCGCGCCGTGCACCCGATGAGCGAGTCTGCTGGAGCGACCCTTTTTTGCCTGTAATTTCGATAATCGTAGAAATATCGTTGACACGCCACCGACTCGCGGTTATTTCCATGATCATCGAAACGTGAGGAAGCGCTCGTGAACTCGACCGACGCCATCGCCGCCCTGGGCTCGCTCGCCCAGGAACATCGCCTCGCCATCTTCCGGCTGCTCGTCCAGGCAGGGCCGGAAGGGATGGCGGCCGGGGCGATCGCCGAGGCCCTGGGCGTGCCCAACAGCTCGCTCTCCTTCCATCTGGCCCATCTCCACCGCGCCGGCCTGATCGGCCAGCAGCGGCAGAGCCGGTCGCTCATCTATTCGGCCGACTATGGTGCGATGAACGCGCTGGTCGGCTTCCTCACCGAGAATTGCTGCGCCGGATCCGCTTGCGGGCCGAGCGCTCAGGACTCTCCCGTCACCATGGCACCTCAGAAGCAAAGGAAGAAAGCATGAAGCGACTTCACGTCCATGTCGGCGTCGCCGACCTCGACCGCTCGATCCAATTCTACTCGACCCTGTTCGGGGCCGATCCGACCGTCCAGAAGCCCGATTACGCCAAATGGATGCTCGAGGATCCGCGCGTCAATTTCGCCATCTCCGCCGGCAATCACGCCAGGAACGGCATCGAGCATCTCGGCATCCAGGCCGAGAGCGTCGAGGAGCTCGGTTCGGTCTATGGCCAGCTTCGCGCCGCCGATCGGCCGGTGCTCGAGGAAGGGCGGACGACCTGCTGCTACGCGAAGAGCGAGAAAAGCTGGGTCGCCGATCCGGACGGGATCGTCTGGGAGGCCTTCTACACCGACGGCGAAGCCACCAGCTATGGCGACAGCCCCGAACTCGGCACGCTCGGCGCCAATCTCGCCGACGACAAATGCTGCATCCCGGCGGCGGTGAAGGCGGCGTGAGCCTGGTTCGATCGGGCCGGCGCGGCGAGCTGGGAACAGTCCCGGCGCCCGCGCCGGCGAGGCCCGCCATCAGCCTCTTCGAGCGCAGTCTCAGCCTGTGGGTGGCGCTCTGCATCGCCGTCGGGATCGCGCTCGGCTCGGTCTTCCCGGGCCTGTTCGCGCTGATCGCCTCGGCCGAGGTCGCGCGGGTCAACCTGCCCGTCGCGATCCTCATCTGGCTGATGATCATCCCGATGCTGCTCAAGATCGATTTCGGCGCGCTCGGCTCGGTCCGGCAGCATTGGAAAGGCGTCGGGGTCACGCTCTTCATCAACTGGGCGGTGAAGCCCTTCTCGATGGCCGCCCTGGCCGCCTTCTTCATCGGCTGGCTGTTTGCGCCTTTGCTGCCGGCGAACGAGATCCCGTCCTACATCGCCGGCCTGATCATCCTCGCCGCGGCGCCCTGCACGGCGATGGTGTTCGTCTGGTCGAACCTGTGCGACGGCGAGCCCAATTACACGTTGAGCCAGGTCGCCCTCAACGACCTCATCATGGTGTTCGCCTTCGCGCCGATCGTCGGGCTCCTCCTGGGAGTCGCCGCGATCACCGTCCCCTGGGACACGCTGTTCCTCTCGGTCCTGCTCTACATCCTCATCCCGGTGGTCATCGCCCAGCTGCTTCGCCGGGCCGTGCTCGGCAGCGGGGGGCAGAGGGGGCTGGACGCATTGTCGAAGAGGCTTGGGCCGATCTCGCTCGTCGCTCTCCTGACGACCCTCGTCCTCCTCTTCGGGTTCCAGGGCGAACAGATACTCGACGCGCCGCTGGTGATCGCCCTTCTCGCCGTGCCGATCCTCATCCAGGTCTATTTCAACGCCGGTCTCGCCTACTGGCTCAGCCGCCGTTTCGGAGTCGCCTGGTGCGTCGCGGCGCCGGCCGCTTTGATCGGGGCCTCGAACTTCTTCGAGCTCGCGGTCGCCGCCGCCATCTCTTTGTTCGGGATCAATTCGGGCGCGGCGCTCGCCACCGTCGTCGGAGTCCTCGTCGAGGTCCCGGTGATGCTCTCCGTCGTCGGAATCGTGAAGAGGAGCAAAGGCTGGTACGAGCGGCGGGCGCCGGCGTGACGCGCCCGGCGGCTTCTCCTAGAAGATCAGCTTGTAGGACAGGATCATCAGGGGCAGCGCGACCGCAAAGGCGGCTGCGGCATAAGCGAGCGCCCTGATCGACGTGGGTGCGGCTCTGTCCACCTTCAGTGGGCCTTCGACCGGAGCTGCCAGTCCAGGCCCGGCAGCTTCACCATCGGCCGGCCGCAGGTCGTGCAGCGGCTGACGAAATTGCCCTGATCCCAATGGCTGTCCTTGAGATCCGCAACGTGGCGGCCGAAGAGTTCGTGGAGGGTCACGAATCGCCTCCGGGTCCGCCACAAGCCGGGGCGGCCGCGGCGGCGAGCGCCGCTTCCACCGCCTCCAGGCCGGCATCGCTTGCGACGGCGACGTCCAGCGGCCGGCCGCTGAGGCCGTCATGCCAGGTGTTGAGAAAGGCCCGAACGGCGTCCTTGTCCCGAAGAGCGGTCGCCGCCGACCTCACGGCGGAGCCCTGGCGAGCGGATTGACGGCTCGAGAGGACGGGCCCGCTGAGCCTGGCCTTCCGGAAGGCGAAACGGGCGCTCATCGTCTCTCACCTTGGGGCTTGTCCGAATCCCGGATCGTCGGCGGCTTTCGCGGCTTGTCCGGGCGGGGAGGGGGGATCTGAAGCGCTGCCCGCTCGCCTTCGGTGGAAGGCGCGGATCGGGGGAGCATGAAGGGCGGACACAAGGCAGCCTTGAGGCTATAGCGCCCGGCGAGATCGTCGTGAATGAGGCGCGACGGGGAAGTCATCGCGTTTCGCGCCGTCTTCGAGGCCGACCTTTTGCGTTCGAGCCAACGGGTCTGTTCGATCATGTCGCCCCTCCTTGTGCAAGCGAGAGCGCGATCGTCTCTCTGTCACAGGGCGCTTGCGGAAAGAACGCGGGTGATGACCCATAGATGGGGACGAAGGGGCCCGATTACGAGACTGCACGTTCCCGCGGGGGCCTAGCCGTTCCTTCCTTTCTTCAACTCCGCTGCGAGCGCGCGGGCCTCGTCGCCTTCGGGGATCGGCCGGCCGCTGTCGCGCCAGGCGACCGCCGCCTTGAAACCCTCGGCCTGGGCGAGGCGGCGGAACCACAGCCCTTCCGGATTGTGGCGGGTGATTCCGTCGAAAAGGGTCGCCATCATCTGCGACTGCTCGATCCCCATGTTCAGCATCACCTGGTTGACGACCATCTTGTGCATGGCGAGATGGTTTCGCGGCACGCCGGCGATCCGCTGCGCCAGAGCGAGCGCCGCGGAGTCGAGCTCTTCGGCCGGGGCGACGATGTTGGCGAGGCCCCAGTCGGCGGCGGTTCGGCCGTCGATCACGTCGCCGGTGAACATCAATTGCTTGGCGCGCGCGGGACCGAGCCGGTAGGTCCACATCGCCGTCGTCGGGCAGCCCCAGACCCGGGTCGGCATGTAGCCGATCCGGGCATCCTCGGCCATGACGAGCAGGTCGCAGCACAAGGCGATGTCGCTGCCGCCGGCGACGGCGGCGCCGTGCACCTTGGCGATGGTCGGTTTGGCCGACCGCCACAGCGCCATGAAGTCCTCGGTGTTTCGCTTCATATGGGCATAGTCCACCATCGGGTCCCACGGCTCGCGCTCCTGCTGGCACGGATGGTCGTCCGTCCCTTGCGCATATTCGGCAAGGTCGTAGCCGCCGCAAAAGCCCTTGCCGGCGCCTTCGAGGATGATGACGTGGACCTCGTCGCTCGCTTCGGCCCATTCGACCGCGGCCCTTATCTCTCCCGGCATGGCCTCGTTGATCGCGTTGAGCCGCTCGGGCCGGTTGAGCAGCAGCCGGGCGATCCGGGGATGGGCCGGATCCTGATCGATCCGGAGCGTCGTATATTCGGGCATTTCGTCACCTCGGCAGTTCGACTGGACCAGTGCCTATCGGTCCGCAGCTTTAGTTGACAGAGCAAGCAGGCCGGCAGACCGTGCGCTCCTCATCTGCGGTGGGGAAGGCCTGAATGACCGAATGGACCCGGATGTCCTATGCGGCGGCGGATCGGAGCGTGCCGATCCTGTCGATGACCGCCGGCGACGCGCTTCGCCGCGCCGCCGATCTCGCCGCCGACTCCACCGCCATGGTCGAGCTCGCGCCGCCCGGATTCGCTTCCCTCACCGGGGCCGATGCGACCGATCGGCGCTGGACCTATCGGGCGCTGCTCGCCGACGCCGAGCTCTGCGCTTCCTTCCTTCTCGAGCGATTTGCGCCGGGCGACCGGATCTGCCTGTGGGCGCCTAACCTTCCGGAATGGGTGATCCTCCAATATGGCGCCGCGCTCGCCGGGATCGTCCTGGTGACCGCCAATCCCGCGCTTCGCGAGAGTGAGCTTCGTCACGTCCTTCGCCAGTCGAAGGCGCGCGCCCTGATCCATGTCGACGCCTTTCGCGGCAGCGACATGGCCGCGATCGCCGCGGCCGTCGCGGACGAGGTCGGCGAGACGATCAGCCTTTCGAACTGGCCTGCTCTGATGGCGGCGCCGGCCCGGGGCGATCTTCCGCAGGTGGGGGCGCGTTCGCCGGCGCAGATCCAGTTCACTTCGGGCACGACCGGCCAGCCGAAGGGCGCTCTGCTCCACCATGAGGGGCTCGTCACCAACGCCGCCTTCGTCGCCGCCCGTTTGGGCCAGGACCGGGACGTCGTCGTCATGCCGATGCCCTTGTTCCACACCGCCGGCTCGGTGCTCGGCGTGCTCGGCTGCGTCACCACCCTGTCGACCCTCGTGCTCCCCGTGATGTTCGATCCGGCCCTCATCCTCGCCGCGGTGGAACGGGAGCGCGCCGCCATCCTCAGCGGAGTCCCGACCATGTTCGTGGCGCTGCTCGAGCAGCAGGGCCACAGCCGATTTGACCTGTCGAGCCTTCGGGCCACGCTCTCCGGCGGCTCGATCGTCGCTCCGGAGCTTCGCCGCCGGCTCGAGGAGGAGTTCGGCTTCAGCCCGATGACCGTCTACGGCCAGACCGAGCTGAGCCCGATCGTCTGCCAGACCGCTCATGACGATCCGCCGACCGCGAAATCTGAGACGGTCGGCCGGCCTCTGCCCCAGGTCGAGGTCAGGATCGCCGATCCGGCGACGGGCGAGACCCTTCCGGTCAGTGTCGAGGGCGAGATCCAGGCGCGCGGCTACCAGGCGATGCTCGGCTATTACGGCCAGCCCGAGGCGACGGCGAAGACCCTGCTCGCCGACGGCTGGCTTCGCACCGGCGATCTCGGCACGATGGACGACGAGCTCTACGTCCGGGTCACCGGCCGGCTGAGCGACATGATCATCCGCGGCGGAGAGAATATCTACCCGGCCGAGATCGAGGCCGAACTGCTCCGCCATCCGGCCGTGGCCGAAGCCGCGGTGTTCGGTCTTCCCGATCCCCATTGGGGCGAGATCGTCGCCGCCGCCGTCCGGGTCGCGCCGGGCGCCGAGCCGCCGGCCGCGGACGAGCTCAAGGGACATGTCCGCGCCCTGCTCGCGCCGCAAAAGACGCCGTCGACCTGGTTCCTGGTCGAGGCTCTGCCGCTGACCGGTTCCGGAAAGGTCCAGAAATTCGCGCTCAGGGATTCGGCCTTGTCCGGCGAATTGAAGCCTCTGGGTGCTGCCGAGGAGATGGGCTGACCGACGCGGGAACGGCGGCCGCACCGGGTCTTGGAGCGTCGACCGGAGCGACCAAGAAGACGGTTAACCGGCCTTTTACCTTGAAGGGCTAGCGACAGCCAAAATCCACCGCGCCGGAGAAAAACGATCTCATCCTCTCGATCCAGAGTGCTGAACACCCTCGCCAAATGGAGGGAATTGCCTGCGGACCTGGTCAGGGCGCAGGTCGACGCCGTGTACCGCGCCTTCCCGCTCACGTTCGCAGTCACCCTCATCGTGACGTTCAGCCTGGCTTATTCGCTCGAAGGCGCCGCCGGGTGGCGCTGGATCGCCGCCGCCGCTTTGCTGAATTGCGCTGCCAGCGTCTGCGTCCTCTATCGATGGTTCCGGCGCCGGTCCGCGAAAGAGGGTGGAAGGGGTTCCGGCACCGGCCTGGTCGGCGTCGTTGCCGAAGCGGCCGCGGTGTCGTCGGCCTGGTTCGTCTTTCTCTCGACGGCGGGCTATTTCGCCTCGCTGGAACAGCAGGTTCTGGTCACCACCGTCATGGCCGGCGTCGTCGCGATCGGTGCGCTTCGCTATGCCACGGTGCCGTTGGCGAGCCTGAGCTTTCTCGCCGCCGCGACCGTCGTCTGTACCGTCTACGCGGTCTTCGCTTTGGTCCCGATCGCGGTGTTCATCTTCCTCGCCGTCTTCCTGCTGCTGCTCGCGAAGAACGTCATCGCCCAGGCAAAAACGTTCATCGACCAATTTGCCGCGGGAGTGGCGCTCACCAAGGCCGAGACCGAGCGTGAGCTTCTGCAGGCCAAAGCGGAGCAGGAAGCCTGGAAGGCTCAGGCCGTCGCCGCCGAAGCCGAGACTCGGCTTCAGGAGGAGCATGCCCGCGCCCGCAGAGAGACTTTCGGCAGCGTCGCGGGTCAGTTCGAGGGGAGCCTTCTCGAGACCGTCACCGAAATCGCGGCTTCAGCGGATCAGACCCGCAAGGCAGCCGACGACCTGGCCGCGAGGACCAACCTGGCCCATATCGAGCTGCGCACCGTCGCTGGAAGCACGGAGAAAGCGGAGATCGGGGCTGCGGCCCTGCTCCAGGAATGCAAGGAGCTGGCAGGGTCGCTGAGCGAGCTGAGGGAAAGCGTCGCTCAGCAGGAGGCTGTCACCGACGATGTCCGCAAATTGTCTCGCCAGGCAAGCGAGACCTTCGAAAACCTCGTCACCTGCACGAGCGACGTCGACAGCATCGTCGGCTCGATCACTGAAATTGCGGGCAGGACCAATCTCCTCGCTCTCAACGCCACGATCGAGGCCGCGCGGGCCGGCGAGGCGGGACGAGGCTTCGCCGTGGTCGCGATGGAGGTGAAGGGACTGTCGGCGCAAACCAAGGCGGAAACCTGCAGGATCGAGGAGCAGCTCGCCGCAATGGCCTCTGCGGTCAAATCGTCGGCCGCGATCGTTGAGGCGATGAGCCATAAATTCGCTTCGGTCAGCGCGGTCGCCGATGCAGTCGAGCGAGCGGTCGCCGGACAGGCGGCGATGATCGGCTCGATCCACGAATATGCGCAGTCAGCGGCCAGCCTGACGTCGAACCTTCAAGCCAGCGTCGGCAAGGCGGAGGGCGCTTCGGACGAGGCCAATCTGCTCGTCGAGGAACTCAAGTCGGCGACATGGATGCTAGTCCAGAAGGCCCAGGTGCTGACCAGTGGAACGGCGACCTTCATGTCGACGATCAAGGCGGCCTGATTCGCTTCGGGCGGACTTCCCACGACCGCCAGGACGTCGAAGCGTCCAGGGGAGCGCGGCTATCGCTGCGATCGCGCCGCTGCGGGCTTCGCCTTCTTGCGGACTTCGGTCAGGCCCAGCTTGATCAGATAGCGCAGCGCATCGGTGCGATTCACTTCCAGGAGCGGCATCTCCTCCTGCAGCTTCCTGGCGCAGGCGTCGATCTCCTCGATCAGCTCTTCCGGCAGCCGAAGCGAAAGCGGCTGCATGATCTGGTCCTTGCGCGGGCGCGCCATATTGACTCCCGTTTGCGTATACGATAACCGACAGTGTATCTCACCGAATGTTGTAGCACACGGAGGCGCTGATGGCCACGATCCACGACGATCGCCTGCTCGACAGGCTCCGCAAGCTGGTCGCGCTGGCGGAAGACGGCGCCAGCGAGGCGGAGTCGCTTCGGGCCGGCGAACAGGTCCACCGCCTGCTTGCCGCCCACAATCTCACCCTCGCCGACCTCGAGCCGAATTTCGCCGACCCGCCCGAGCGCCGGAGCGTCGACTCAAGCCAGTCCGATCCGCTTGTCGACGGGTGGACGATCCGGATCTGGCACGCGACGGCGGAACTTTTCTTCTGCCGATACTTTTATCGCGAGGAAGGCGATCGCGATCGCGCCGGCCGCTGGCGCGCGCGCCATTACCGGCACTGCCTCGTCGGCACCCCTGCCAATCAGATCACCGCGAAAGTCATGGCGGATCATTTCTGCCGCACCGTCCGCCGGCTCGCCCGCGCCCGCTTGTCGCCGGGCCGGTCCCGGATCGTCGAGCGGCGAAGCTTCGAGTCGGGCTGCGCCGCCCGGCTCTCCGATCGGATCAGGGCCAAGGCGCGGCAGGCGCGGTCGGTCGCTCCAGCGGGCGGCACGCTTCCGGCGTTGCTCGATCTCTATGAGCGGGAAGCTCAGGCGAACGACCGCTCGCTCAAGTCGCTCGGGATCGCATTGTCGAGCGGCGGCAAACGGCCGAGGCGCGGATCGCGCGATGTGCTGGCCGATCATCTCGGCCGTGAAGCGGCGGAGCAGATCTCGCTCGCGCTTCAGATCGGTTCCGGCGATGTCTCGGTTCGGGCTTCGGCCCCTCCACCGCCGCAGCCGGGCCAGATGCTGTTCAATTTCTGACGAAGGAGAAGGAATGACCCAATTGACGACACGCTTCGACGAGGCCCTAATCTACGCCCGAACCATTCATGAAGGACAGAAGCGCAAGGGATCGGACATCCCCTATTTCGCGCATCTGCTCGGAGTTGCCTCGCTCACCCTGGAGGCGGGCGGAAGCGAGGACCAGGCGATCGCCGCGCTTCTCCATGATGCCGCCGAGGACCAGGGCGGGCACGAACGCCTGGAGGACATCAGGTCCAGGTTCGGGGGTGCCGTCGCCGACATTGTCGGCGCCTGTTCCGACAGCTTCGTCGAGCCGAAACCGGACTGGGAGCCGCGCAAGAAGGCCTATCTCGAGGCCATGGACTCCAAGTCATCGGACGCCTTGCTGGTGTCGCTCGCGGACAAGATCCACAATGCGGAGGCGATCCTCGCCGATTTCCGCTCCGTCGGCCCTGCCGTCTTCGCCCGCTTCACCGGCAGAAGGGTGGGGACCCTCTGGTATTATCGCACCCTCGCCGACGCGTTCACCCGGCTTCGCCCCGGAGCCGCTGCGGACCGGCTTGCACGGGCGGTCGCGGCGCTTCACAGCGAAGCCGAAGCGATGTCGGAGACGAACGATGGCGGAAACCGATAGCGACGCAACGATGGGGGTCGAGGCGACGGCGTCCCAGCTGATCGACTCGAAGATCGCCGCGCTCGGCGACTGGCGCGGCGAGACGCTTCGCCGGATTCGCGAGATCATCCGCGAGGCCGATCCCGACGTCGTCGAGACGGTCAAATGGCGAAAGCCGTCCAACCCTTCAGGCGTGCCGGCCTGGGAGCATGAAGGCATCCTCTGCACCGGCGAGACCTACCGCGCCTATGTGAAGCTGACCTTCGCGAACGGTGCCTCGCTCGACGACCCGGCCGGCCTGTTCAACTCCAGCCTCGAAGGCAATACGAGGCGGGCGATCGACCTGAGAGAAGGCGATCAAGTGGACGAGGCGGCGTTCAAAGCCCTTGTTCGCGAAGCGGTGGCGCTGAACCTGTCCAGGCGCCGTTAGCCGGCCGCCCTCGTGACGCTTGCGTCACGAAGTGCAGTCGAACATGCTCCACAGTCTTGTGGCGCAACTGGTTGCGATCTGCGCGGAGGGGCGATGATGTTGACGCGTCGACTGTGGCTTCTCGTCTCGCTCGCATTGCTCGGTTGCCAGACGGCCTCCGATGCGCCGTCCGACGGAACGGCCGCAGTCCCGATCTTCGACGGCCATGCCGATTTCGCCATCCACTATGCCCGAGCAGAGCCGGCCTGGTCGGTATCGGCCCATGACATCAGTGTCGACCTTCCCGGCCAGGCCGATGTTCCGCGCTGGCGGGAAGGCGGCGTCTATGGCGCCCTCGCGACCGTCGCCTCGGATCGCGGGCCCGGCGGCCGTGATCATTTTCCGCGCCTGCTCGCCGCCCTCGACTGGCTCGATGCCCTCGCCGCCCGTCATCAGGCCGACATCGCCATCGCCCGCTCGCTCGCGGAGCTGCGGCGGGCACGAGAGGAAGGACGCATCGCTTTGATCCCTGCGGTCGAAGGCGGGGACCAGATCGACGGCTCGCTCGATAATCTGCGGACCCTTCATGCCCGGGGCGTTCGATCGATGCTCATCGTCTATGATCATCACAATGACCTCGGCGACGGCGCAATGATCCTCGAGCAGTCGCCGGCAGTAGCTCGGCAGTCCAACGGCGGGCTCTCCGAGCTCGGCCGGAACGTCGTCGCCGAGATGAACCGCCTCGGCATGCTCGTCGATCTTTCGCACGCCGCCGAAGAGACGGTACACGAGGCGCTCTCCGTTTCGTCGGCGCCGATCATCTTCAGTCATAGCGCGGCCCGTGCCCTCGCCGACACGCCGCGCAACCTCTCCGACGCGACTTTAAGGCTGGTTCGAGCCAATGGCGGAATCGTCATGGTGCCGCTGGCGCCTTACCTCATCACGACCGATCATTGGCGATGGTGGTCTTCGGGCGAGCGCCGCTATGCCGAGTTGGTCGCTGCCCATCCGGGCGATGAAGCCGCAGTTCAACGAGGAATGGAAGAGTGGGACGGGGCCAACCTGCAGCCGACGGTGACGGTGGCTCAGGTCGCCGACCAGATCGATCACATTGCAAGGGTTGCCGGTCCGGATCATGTCGGAATTGGCTCGGACTTCGACGGCATGGGGCAATTCGCCATTTCTGGCCTGGAACATTCGGGAAAATTGCAGGCGCTGATCGAGGAGCTTCGCCGCAGGGGCTGGCCGCAGGCTCGCCTGGAGGCCCTTGGCGGCGGCAATTTCGAGCGAGTACTCGCTCGCGTCGAGGCTGCGGCGGGCCGCTGATGGGAAGGGCGTTCAGCGCGACAGTGGGGCGACCCGCGGAGAAGTGAGAGAAATTGAAGAGTGGAGTGGTTCCCGTCTCAATCCGTGCGCTTGGCATATTCGAACAGCTCGACGACATTGCCCGATGGATCTTCGAGCAAAATCTGCCTTCCGGCGCCTTCGGCTATGCCCCCGCGGAAAGTTGCGCCCGCCTTACGAAGCCTGGCGACCATGTCGTCGAGATCCTCGGTTTCGATCTGGAACCTGTTCCATCCGCCCGGCTTCGGATCACCCCCGGCCTTTCCCGCACTGCCGGCACCCGGCACGTTGATGAACAGTCGCAGGTCGTCGCGTGACAGCGCAGCGAATTTGGAGGGGTTGTGCTTCTCGACGGTGAAGCCGAGCAGCTCGCGGTAAAAGCCGACGGCTTCGTCGACGTCGTTCACAATGTATCTGACGGCTGCCATGTGGCGATCTTGCATCTATGATGGTCATGAACGTCGGTCGGAAGACATGGGTCCTTCTCCGGCCTCGAAGCGGATCCGCGCCAGGCGAGGAAAATGGTCCCCGCACGGCGGTAACAGGGGTGGCACGGGGCCGCCGCTGAACAGACGAAGGCTCGAAGATGCAGGACGACGAATATGTCTATGACGAAGATCGCGGAGAGTGGGTCCCGGCAGCGGAGCTGGCCGCTCGGGAGGCCGGCGCGGCTGACGTGGAGGTGCGCGATGCGGTCGGCAATCTGCTTTCTGATGGCGACCAGGTGACCCTGATCAAGGATCTGGATGTCAAGGGAGCCGGGCGGACGCTCAAGCGGGGAACGCTGATCAAGTCGATCCGCCTCACCGGCGACGCACAGGAGATCGACTGCAAGTTCGAGGGGATCAAAGGGCTGGTCCTTCGTGCCGAGTTCGTCCGCAAGCGCTGATGGCTCGGCTGAAGTGAGCGCCGCCGCCTGCAGCGATCATCCTGGCGAGACAGCGGCGCCTGCCTGTTCGGGCGACGCTGAACGCCAAAGCGAACAAGCCCGCCCTGACCATTTCTGGCTGAGTTGACTGGGTGAAGCCGAAGCTCCTCACGACTCTGCCCGGATATACCGCAAGGCAATTCGCGGGCGATGCCGGGGCAGGGGTCACCGTCGCGATGGTGGCATTGCCGCTCAGCATCGCGATCGCGATCGCGTCGGGCGCGACACCCGCCGCCGGGCTGGTGACCGCGGTGGTGGCCGGATTCCTCATCTCCGCGCTTGGTGGAAGCCGGGTTCAGATCGGTGGCCCCACCGGCGCGTTCATCGTCGTCGTCTACGATGTCATCGCCGCTCATGGCTTCGAGGGGCTGCTGTTGGCGACGCTGATGGCGGGCCTGATCCTCGTCGTGGCAGCGCTTGCGCGTGCAGGCCGGCTGATCGCGCTCATCCCAGAGGCCGTCATAGAAGGTTTCACAGTCGGGATCGCCATCGTCATCGCGACCAGTCAGCTGAAGGATCTGCTCGGTCTCGAGACCGGGCGATTGCCTGCCGATTTCCTGGCCCAGCTGCCGGCCCTGTGGTCGGCGCGGGCAACGCTCTCCGTCTCTGCCGTCCTCATCGGCGTCGGCACGGTTATCGCGATCTTTGCCTTGCGCAAATTTGCGCCCCGAGTGCCCGGGACGATCATTGCCGTCGCGCTTGCCAGTGCCGCGGTCGCATTCCTGCCGCTGCCCGTCGAGAGTGTCGGCTCTCGTTATGGGGCGCTGCCCGGCGGCCTGCCCTGGCCGTCCTTGCCCGCAATATCGGTCGCGAAGAGCAGTGAACTCCTGCCGTCGGCCGTGATCATCGCCTTCCTCGCCGGTGTGGAGTCACTGCTTTCCGCGATCGTCGCCGACCGAATGATCAGCGGCGCCCATCGATCGAATGCGGAACTCATGGCCCAGGGAGTGGCCAATATCGCGTCGCCATTGTTCGGCGGTCTGCCCGCCACCGGAGCGATCGCCCGGACCGCGACCAATGCCCGGGCGGGAGGACGAACGCCGGTTGCGGGGATCGTCCATGCCGCGGTGATCCTCATCGTCGTGGCGTTCGCCGCCCCGCTCGCCTCTTATCTCGCTATGCCGGCGCTCGCGGGCCTACTTCTCGTGACCGCCTGGACGATGAGCGAGCCGCACCGATGGCCCGAGCGATTGCGCGCTCCTCCACCCGAACGATTCCTGCTGTTGCTGACCATGGCGCTCACCGTCTTTGCCGACCTCACCGTCGCGATCGCGGTCGGGACGGCCATCGGCCTCGCCCA
>CBIGXQ010000026.1:0-21864 GCA_966193865.1 uncultured Sphingosinicella sp.
CATCGACATGACCAAGTGCATCTATTGCGGGCTGTGCCAGGAAGCCTGCCCGGTCGATGCGATCGTCGAGGGGCCGAACATGGATTTCTCCACCGAAACCCGTGAGGAGCTGATCTACGACAAGGCAAAGCTACTCGAGAATGGCGACAAATGGGAACGCACCCTGGCCGCGAACCTTGCCGCCGATGCGCCGTATAGATAATGGCCCGCGAGCATCCTTTTAGGTCCCCGGCGAAGGCCGGGGTTCAGGTCCCATCTTCGTGCTGGACGCCGGCTCTTGCCGGGGTTCGGCGGCGCTTCGGAACGGTCGAGTGATCCAGGTCTTCGTCTTCTACCTGTTCGCGACTCTCGTCATCGCCTCCGGGGTGATGACGATCGCTGCCCGCAATCCGGTCCATTCGGTGCTGTGGCTGATCCTCGCTTTCTTCAACGCCGCCGGTCTGTTCCTTCTCATCGGGGCCGAGTTCCTCGCCTTCCTTCTGATCATCGTCTACGTCGGCGCCGTCGCCGTCCTGTTCCTGTTCGTGGTGATGATGCTGGACGTCGATTTCGCCGCTCTCCGCGCCGGCGTCGCCCGCTACTGGCCATTCGGTTTCGCCCTTGCGGGCGTTCTTCTCGCCGAGATCATCCTTGCGGTTCTCGCGTGGAACGCCGGCGGGATCGAGACCGGCGCCCGAGTCGCTCCGATTACCGACGAACGATCGAACATCGAGGCGCTCGGCTACCTGCTCTACACCCGCTATCTCTTCATCTTCGAGGCGGCCGGGATCGTGCTTCTGGTGGCGATGGTCGGGGCGATCGTCCTCACCCGGCGCAAGCGCTCCGACGTCCGGCCCCAGAACGTCTCGGCCCAGAACCGCCGGCGGCCGCGTGACGCCATCGTCAACACTCAGCCCGGAATCGGGCAGGGGGTGGAGCTGTGATCGGATTGGGTCACTACCTCGCCGTCGGCGCGATCCTGTTCGTGCTCGGCGTGTTCGGAATCTTCCTCAACCGCAAGAACGTCATCGTCATCCTGATGGCGATCGAGCTCATCCTGCTCGCGGTGAACATCAACCTGGTCGCCTTCTCCGCCTTCCTCGGCGACATGGTGGGACAGGTCTTCGCCATGTTCGTCCTCACCGTCGCAGCGGCGGAAGCCGCGATCGGGCTCGCCATCCTCGTCATCTATTTCCGTAACCGCGGCACGATCGCGGTCGACGACATCAACCAGATGAAGGGCTGAGATGGTTCAGGCGATCGTCTTCCTGCCCTTGCTGGCGGCCATCATCGCGGGCCTCGGCAACCGATTCATCGGCAATTTCGCGGCCAAGCTGGTCACCACCGGTGCGCTGTTCGCGGCGATGTTCCTCAGCTGGCCGATCTTCCTCGGTTTCCTGGCGGGCACCGAGCACAGCCAGCTTCATCCCGTCTTCACCTGGATCGCCTCCGGCGACCTCCACGTCGAGTGGGCGCTTCGGGTCGACGCGCTCACCGCGGTGATGCTGGTCGTGGTGACGACCGTCTCGGCGCTCGTCCATCTCTACAGCTGGGGCTATATGGCCGAGGACGACAGCCAGCCGCGCTTCTTCGCCTATCTGTCGCTGTTCACCTTCGCGATGCTGATGCTGGTGACCGCGGACAATCTCGTCCAGATGTTCTTCGGCTGGGAAGGGGTGGGCCTCGCTTCCTACCTTCTCATCGGCTTCTGGTATCACAAGCCGTCGGCCAATGCCGCCGCGATGAAGGCCTTCATCGTCAACCGGGTCGGCGATTTCGGCTTCTCGCTGGGAATCTTCGGGACGTTCCTCGTGTTCGGCACCGTCTCGATCCCCGCCATCCTCGAGGCGGCGCCCGGGATGAGCGGATCGACGATCGGCTTCCTCGGCGGGCGCATCGACACGATGACCCTGCTCTGCATCCTTCTGTTCATCGGCGCGATGGGCAAATCGGCGCAGCTCGGCCTCCACACCTGGCTTCCGGACGCGATGGAAGGTCCGACCCCTGTCTCGGCGCTGATCCATGCGGCGACGATGGTCACCGCCGGCGTGTTCATGGTCTGCCGCCTGTCGCCGATGTTCGAGACCAGCGAAACCGCGCTCGCCATCGTCACCATCGTCGGCGCGGCCACCGCCTTGTTCGCGGCCACGGTCGGCACGGTCCAGAACGACATCAAGCGGGTGATCGCTTATTCGACCTGCTCACAGCTCGGCTACATGTTCTTCGCGGCCGGGGTCGGTGCCTATGGCGCGGCGATGTTCCATCTCTTCACCCACGCCTTCTTCAAGGCGCTCCTGTTCCTCGGCGCCGGAAGCGTCATCCACGCCATGCACCACGAGCAGGACATGCGTTTCTACGGCGCCCTTCGCCGCGAGATCCCGCTCACCTTCTGGGCGATGACGATCGGCACCCTCGCCATCACCGGCGTCGGGATCATCCAGGTGGCGGGCCTGCCCAGCTTCGGCTTCGCCGGCTTCTTCTCGAAGGACGCGATCATCGAGAGCGCCTTCGCCAGCGGCACGACCGTCGGCGGGCTCGCTTTCGCCGTCGGAGTGTTCGCGGCCCTGCTCACCAGCTTCTACAGCTGGAGGCTCGTCTTCCTGACCTTCTTCGGCAAGGCGCGCTGGGCCCAGTCCGAGCATATCCAGCACGCGCTTCACGGCGATCATCACGATCACCCGGCTGACGAGGATGCCGGCCATGACACCCGGCCGCGCGAAGTGACGGCGCATGACATCGCGCCGGGCACCGGCGGCTATCATCCCCACGAAAGCCCGTGGAACATGCTCGTGCCGCTGGGGCTGCTGTCGCTCGGAGCGGTGTTCGCCGGAATCGTCTTCCACCACGCCTTCATCGACGTCGAGGAGGGCGCCCACTTCTGGGCCGGGAGCATCGCCTTCGACACCCATTTGATGCACGCCATCCACGAGGTGCCTTTGTGGGTGAAATTGTCGCCGGCGGCGGCGATGATCCTCGGCTTCTTCATCGCCTGGAACGCCTATCTCCGGAACCCGTCCATCCCCGGCCGCTTCGTCGGCCAGTTCGGGCTCCTCCACGCCTTCCTCTACAACAAATGGTATTTCGACGAATTGTACGACGTGATCTTCGTCAGGCCCTCGATCTGGCTCGGCCGGATCTTCTGGAAGCGCGGCGATGAGCAGACGATCGATCGCTTCGGCCCCGACGGCGCTGCGACCGCGGTCTTCGCCGGGACCCGTCTCGCGATGCGTGTCCAGTCCGGCTATGTCTACACCTACGCTTTGGTGATGCTGCTCGGGGTCGCCGCCGCCACGACCTGGGCGATGGCGCGATGAACGGTTTTCCCATCCTGTCCGCCCTGCTGGCGCTGCCGCTGCTCGGCGCGCTCGCCTGCCTCCTGACCAGCGCCAACGGCGCCCGCTGGATCGCGCTCGTGACGACGCTGGCGACCCTCGCGCTCAGCGTCGGCCTTTGGGCGACCTACCAGATCGGCGGAGCGCAGTGGCAGTTCGTCGAATATGTGCCTTTGTTCGGCCGCTTCGCCTGGGCGCTGGGGATCGACGGCATCGCCTTGATGCTCATCGTCCTGACCGCTTTCCTGATGCCGATCTGCATCGCCGCCTCGTGGCAGGCGATCGATCGGCGGGTGCCGGAATATATGGCAAATTTCCTCCTGATGGAGACGCTGATGATCGGCGTCTTCATGGCTCAGGACATCTTCCTCTTCTACATCTTCTTCGAGGCCGGCCTGATCCCGATGTACCTGATCATCGGCATCTGGGGCGGCAAGGACCGGATCTACGCCGCCTACAAATTCTTCCTCTACACCTTGCTCGGATCGGTCCTGATGCTGGTGGCGATGCTGTGGATGGTGAACCATGCCGGCACGACCTCGATCCCGCAGCTGATGGAATATGATTTCCCGCCGGAGGCGCAGACCTGGCTGTGGCTGGCCTTCTTCGCGAGCTTCGCGGTGAAGATGCCGATGTGGCCGGTCCATACCTGGCTTCCCGACGCCCACGTCCAGGCGCCGACCGCCGGATCGGTCATCCTCGCCGGCGTTCTCCTGAAGATGGGCGGATACGGCTTCGTTCGCTTCTCGCTGCCGATGTTCCCCGAAGCCTCGGCGCAGCTGGTCTGGGTCATCTTCGGCCTGTCGATGGTGGCGATCGTCTACACCTCGCTGGTCGCTCTGGTTCAGCAGGACATGAAGAAGCTGATCGCTTATTCGTCGGTCGCTCACATGGCCTTCGTCACGATCGGCCTGTTCGCCTTCAACCGCCAGGGCATCGAAGGCGGGCTCGTCGTCATGCTGAGCCACGGCCTGGTATCGGGCGCGCTCTTCCTTTGCGTCGGCGTGGTCTACGACCGCATGCACACCCGCGACATCGATCGCTATGGCGGCCTTTCGAACAACATGCCGGCTTTCTCGGTCCTGTTCCTCCTCTTCACCATGGCGGCGGTGGCGCTTCCGGGGACGAGCGGCTTCGTCGGCGAGTTCCTGGCCCTGGTCGGCGCCTATGCGGCCAACAGCTGGGTCGGCGCCGTCGCCACCACCGGAATCATCCTCGGCGCCGCCTACATGCTCTGGCTCTACTGGCGGATATCCTATGGCACCGCCCGAACCGCGGAAGCGGCGGCGATGCCGGATCTGTCGAAGCGGGAGCTCGCGATCCTCGCTCCGATCGCCGCCGCCGTGCTGTGGATGGGCGTCTATCCGGAGAGCTTCATGGCGCCGATGCGGCAGGACGTGGACATCCTGCTCGAGCGGATCGAACGCGCGGCGCCGCCCAGCGACGCGAAGGTCACCGAAGGCGCGCCGGCACCCGCGGAACCAGCCCATGACGGCGAGGAGGCCGCGCACTGATGGCCAACAGCTTCCTCCTGGTCCTGCCCGAGCTGATCGTCACCGTCGCCAGCCTTCTCCTGTTGCTGGTCGCGGCATGGGCCGGCGACCGGTCCGGCCCGCTGCTGACCTGGCTTTCGGTGCTGACGCTCGGAATCGCCGCCGTCTTCGTCCCCGGGATCCGCGATTCGGGCGGGGTCGCCTTCGACGGACTCTTCATCGGCGACAGTTTCGCCGCCTTCTCCAAGATCGTCATCTATATCGGCGCCGCGGTGTCGATGCTGGCGGCGATGAGCTGGTTCGGGCGCGATCGCGATTTCCGGGCCGAATATCCCGTTCTCATCCTCTTCTCGGTCATCGGCATGGGAATGATGGTCTCGGCCGGAGACCTGCTGACCCTCTATGTCGGACTGGAGCTGCTCAGCCTCGCCTCCTACGTCCTCGCCTCCTTCCAGCGTACCGACTCGCGCTCGGCCGAAGCCGGTCTCAAATATTTCGTCCTCGGAGCACTCGCCTCAGGGATCCTGCTCTACGGAATCTCGCTTCTTTACGGCTTCACCGGGACGACCCTGTTCAGCGGCGTCGCTTCGGCGCTCGGCACCGACGGCGTCTCGGAGGGCGAGCTGTTCGGACTGGTCTTCGTCCTCGCCGGCCTCGCCTTCAAGGTGTCGGCCGTGCCGTTCCACATGTGGACCCCGGACGTCTACGAAGGCGCGCCGACGCCGGTCAGCGCCTTTTTCTCGGCAGCCCCGAAGGTCGCCGCCATGGCTTTGCTCGTCCGGGTCACCGTCGAGGGGATGGGCCCGGCGCTCGAATCCTGGCGGCAGATCATCATCTTCATGGCGCTTGCCTCGACCATCCTCGGTGGCGTGGCGGCGATCGGCCAGCGCAATATCAAGCGCCTGCTCGCCTACAGCTCGATCAACAATGTCGGCTTCGCTTTGGTCGGGCTCGCCGCCGCGGGTCGCGAAGGCGTGTCGTCGGTGCTGTTCTACATGGCCGTCTATACGGTGATGACGCTCGGCGCCTTCCTCGTCGTGCTGAGGATGCGCGACTCCGAGGATCGGCCGATCGAGACGATCGCCTCGCTTTCGGGGCTGTCGCGGACTCGCCCGGGACTGGCCCTCGCCATGGCCATCTTCATGTTCAGCCTTGCCGGAGAGCCGCCCTTGTTCGGCTTCTGGCCCAAATTCCTCGTCTTCGACGCGGCCGTCGCGGCCGAGCTCACCTGGCTCGCCGCGGTCGCGATCGCGACCTCGGTGATCAGTGCCTTCTATTACATCATGATCGTCAAGCTGATGTATTTCGACGAACCGGCACCGGCCTTCGCCGGCACCCGTGAGCCGGTCGGGACGGCGCTGATCCTCGTGTCGGCGCTGTTCGTCTCGCCGCTCGGCTACCTCGCGATCCCGGCGCTCGAAGGCGTGACCATGAACGCGGCTTCCGCGCTCTTTTGATCCGCTCGGTCGCCGAAACCCGCTCGACCAACGAAGATCTGGCGGCGCTCGCCCGTGCCGGCGCCGAAGAAGGGCTTTGGCTCAGGGCGGAGCGTCAGACCGGAGGGAAGGGGCGGCAGGGCCGTCATTGGGAATCGCCGGCTGGCAATCTCCACGCGAGCACAATCGTTCGACTCAGGCCCGAGGACCCGCCGGCACCGACCCTCGCTCTGGTGGCGGCGGTCGCGCTTCATGAGTCGGTTTCGAAACATGCCGAGGGCGTGCAGATCAAATGGCCGAACGACCTCGTCGCCGACGGCGCCAAGCTCGCCGGAATCCTGCTCGAAAGAGAAGGGGATTCGGTGATCGTCGGCTTCGGGGTCAATGTCGCCGCCCAACCGGAATCGGTGGAACGGCCGGTGACCAGCCTGGCGAGACTGTCCGATCAAGCTCCGACCGCAGCCGACTTGCTCGAGTCGCTCGTCGAGGGCTTTGCCCAGTGGCTGACCTGCTGGCGCAGGGAGGGGCTCGACAGGATCCGTCTTGCCTGGCTCGATCGGGCCCATCCGCTCGGAACTCCGCTCGCTACCTCCGAAGGAAATGGCCGATTCGACGGGCTCGAACCCGACGGGGCGCTCAGGCTTCGCTTGGCGGACGGCACCAGCCGTGTCATTCACGCCGGCGACGTTTTCCTCATCTGAGGGAAGGGACGGGATGCTTCTCGCCATCGATGCCGGCAATACCAACCTTGTCTTCGCTCTGGTCGAGGACGGAGTCATCCGGGCGCGCTGGCGGATCGCCACCGATCCCCGCCGCACCGCCGATCAATATGCCGTCTGGCTCCACCAGCTCCTCGCGCTCGAGGGCTTTTCGCGCCAGGACGTCTCGGCGGTCATCATCGGCACGGTCGTGCCGCGCGCGCTCCACAATCTCGAAGTCCTCGCCACCAAATATTTCGGCTCTGAGCCGCTCGTGGCCGGCCAGGCACCGGTCGAATGGGGGGTCGAGCTCGACGTCACAGAGCCGCGTTCCGTCGGCGCCGATCGGGTTCTCAACGCCATCGCCGCCCATGCACTGTACGAGGGCGACCTGATCGTCATCGATTTCGGAACCGCGACCACGTTCGACGTCATCAACTTTAGCGGCGCCTACAAGGGCGGGATCATCGCGCCCGGGATCAACCTGTCGCTCGACGCCCTCGTGTCGGCCGCCGCCAAGCTGCCCCGGGTAGGGATCGTGGCGCCGGAGAGCCGAAGCGTCATCGGCCGGACTACCGAGGAACAGATGCATATCGGCATCTACTGGGGCTATGTCGCGATGATGGAAGGCCTGGTCTCGCGGATGAAGACCGAGATCGGTCGCCCCGTCCAGGTCGTCGCGACCGGCGGCCTCGCCACTTTGTTCGATCAGCACACCGACCTGTTCGATGCGATCGAATCCGATCTGACGATTCAGGGACTCGCCATGCTCTACCAGCGAAGCCTTGGCCCGGATCGGTTGAACTAGGTCAGCGGCAGGCCGACCGGCCTGATGGAACCTCAGATCCGCTTTCGGCCTTTTACCCGCATGTTCCGACTCGCAGTCCTGCTGTTGCTGTCCTCGGCTCTCGCGGGTTGCGGGCCTTCGCGCCCGCCCTGGGCGGACGGGGCCGTCATCCGGACCGAAGTCCCCGACGACGGGCGGGCCCAGAATCTCTCCGATCTGCCGCGCCGGCTGCTGGCGCTTCACAACCAGGAAAGGTCCGAAGCGGGGGTTCCGCCATTGTCATGGGACGCTCGGCTCGCCGCCGACTCGGCCGCTTACGGCCCTCAACTGGCGCGGCTTGGACGGCTCGCCCATTCGCCCCGGGAAAGCCGTCCCGGGCAGGGCGAGAACCTCTGGATGGGGACGGCGGGCGCGTTCAGCGTCGAGGAGATGGTCGGCGGCTGGGCCGGGGAGAGACGGCTGTTCCGGCCCGGAATCTTCCCGGACGTCAGCAGCAGCGGCCATTGGGCCGATGTCGCCCATTATACGCAGATGATCTGGCCCGGCACGACGCGCGTCGGTTGCGCACTCCACCGGGCGTCGGGCTCCGATTTCCTCATCTGCCGCTACGCGCCGGCCGGAAACGTCGTCGGACAGCGCGTTCCCTGAAACCTCAGGAGCGGGCGGCCTGCCGCTGCGCGTCGCTCGCCTCGAAGGTTCGCACCACATTTTCAGGCGGCGCTTTGTCGAGCAGGCTGACGATGATGGCGGCAGCCCCGCAGAGGAGGAATCCGGGAACCATCTCGTAGATGATCGTCGTCAGCGCGGCGCCGCCTTCGAGCACCGGAGCATAGATCCAGAACAACACCGTCGCGGCGCCGAGCACCATGCCGGCCAGAGCGCCGTTGCGGGTCATTCGCTTCCAGGTGAGGCTGAGGATGACGATCGGCCCGAAGGCGGCGCCGAAACCGGCCCAGGCATTGGCGACGAGCCCAAGGATGCTGTTGTCGGGATCGTAAGCCAGAAGGATCGCGACCAGCGAGACCAGGATCACCGAGATTCGGCCGACCCGGACCAGCTCGCGCTCGCTCGCCTCGCGGCGGAACCAGCTACGGTAGAAATCCTCGGTCAGCGAGCTCGACGAGACGATGAGCTGGGATGAGATCGTGCTCATGATCGCCGCCAGCAGCGCCGCCAGGAGGAAGCCCGTGATCAGGGGATGGAAGAGCAGGTCGGAAAGGATGATGAAGATGGTCTCCGGATCGGCCACGTCGAGACCGGTCCGGGTCGCGTAAGCGAGTCCGACGAAGCCCGTGGCAAGCGCTCCGAGCAAGGTGACGAGCATCCAGCTCATGCCGATCGCCCGCATCAGCGGCACGTCCCGGACGGAGCGCACGGCCATGAACCGGACGATGATGTGCGGCTGCCCGAAATAGCCCAGGCCCCAGGCCAGGCTGGAGATGATCGCGACGACGCCGAGGTCGCCGAGGATGTTCATGAAGGCGGGGTTGACCCGTGCGACCTCGGCGGCCGCGATCGCCGCGCCACCGATTTCGGTCAATCCGACGATCGGGACGAGGATCAGCGCGACGAACATGATCGCACCCTGGACGAAGTCGGTCAGGCTGACCGCAAGGAAGCCACCGAAGGTCGTGTAGACGATGATCACTCCGGCGGTGAGCCACAGTCCGAAAGCGTAATCGGCGCCGAACGCGCTTTCGAAGAGCTTGCCGCCCGCGACCATACCGCTCGAGGTGTAGAGAGTGAAGAAGATGATGATCACGAGCGCGGAGATCGCCCGAAGCGCGCGGCTCCTGTCCTCGAACCGGTTCTCGAAGAATTGCGGCACGGTGATCGAATCGCCCGCCTGCTCGGTATGGGCGCGAAGCCTCGGCGCAACGACGAGATAATTGGCGAAGGCGCCGGCAAGAAGGCCGATGGCGATCCAGCTCGAGCTGATCCCCGACAGGTACATCGCCCCGGGGAGACCCATGAGCAGCCAGCCGCTCATGTCGGCGGCGCCTGCCGAAAGCGCGGCGACGGCCGGACCGAGATCTCGTCCGCCGAGCAGGAAGCCTTTGATGTCCTGCGTCGACTTCCGCCACGCATAGAAGCCGATGGCGAGCATGCCGACGAAGTAGATGGTCAGCGAAATGATGGCGCCGGCTTCCATGCCTCATACTCCCCCGATGCGGTCCACTTCGCACCGCGCGTCATCGAGCACATTGCACCGCGTGTTTTCAACCGCGAAAAAGCGGTCATGGCTTATCGATTCGTGCTCCTTGCCTTGCTCATCTGCTTCGCCGGACCGCTCTCGGCTCAGCCCGTGCCCACCCGGGTCCTTGTCGAGACGAGCGAGGGCAGGATCGTCATCGAGGTCGACGAGGCGCGAGCGCCGGTCACCGCCGCCAACTTCCTCAACTATGTCGACCGCCAGCTCTATGACGGCGCCAATTTCTATCGCGCCATGCCCGGCGGCCCCGATCGAGGGCTCGTCCAGGCCGGCGTCGACCATCAGCGCCGGCTACCACCGATCGCCCACGAGCCGACCAGCAGGACCGGCCTCAGCCATGTCGACGGCGCCGTCTCGATTGCCCGCGATGCGCCCGGGACAGCGACCGCGGACATCACGATCATGATCGGCGACATGACTTATCTCGATGCCGGCGGAGTCGATCCCCATGGTTATGCGGTCTTCGGCCGGGTGGTGGAGGGGATGGACACCGTCCGGCGGATCCATTCGGCCCCGACCTCGCCGACCGAAGGGGAGGGGTCGATGCGCGGGCAGATGCTGTCGCCGCGGATCCGGATCGTCTCGGCGCGCCGGCTGCCCTAGACTATTTGAATGGGCCCGCCGCACCGCCCTTCTCGGCGGGAATCAGGCCGGAGCGAAGCTGCCGCTCGCCTCGTCGCAGACATGGAGAATCCCGTCCGAGATCGCGAAATAGGCGCCATGAAGGGCAAGGCGTCCGTCCGCTTCGCGGTCCCTCACCCAGGGAAAGGTACGAAGGTTGCGAAGCGATACCCGCACCCCTTCCAGCTCCATCTCGAGGAAAGCCTGCCGGTCGAGCTCGTCGTGCCGCGCCCGGATCTGATCGCGGGCGTCGCGAAGCATGTCGATCCAGTGTGCGATGAAATGGCCGGCGCCATGCCCGGCATGGTCGAACTGGCCCGTCAGCGCAGCCGCGCAGCCGCCGCAGAAGCCATGGCCCATCACCACCAGTTCCTCCACCTCGAGCTGGGTGACGGCAAATTCCAGAGCCGCCGAAACACCGTGATAATTATTGTCCGGCTCGAAGGGCGGAACGAGCGCCGCGACGTTGCGAACCACGAACATCTCGCCGGGGCGGGCATCGAAGATCTGGGCCGGGTCGACCCGGCTGTCGGAACAGGCGATCACCATCACCTTCGGGCTCTGGCCTTCAGCCAGTTCGGCCCATCGGTCGCGCTCCGCCCGCCACTCGCGGTTTCGGAACCGGTGATAGCCGTCGATCAGCGTCTTGAGATAAGCCATGAAGAGCCGATAAGCGGGGAGGGAAGGGGTGGCAAGTCGGCCCCGTCCTCGCTATCTGCCCCCGCATGAGCGAAGCCATCGCCCCCCTCGTCGCGCCCAAGCAGCGCAAGCCCGACTGGATCCGGGTCAAGGCCCCGGTCAGCGCCGGCTTCAACGAAACCCGCAAGCTGATGCGCCGGCTCAACCTGGCGACCGTCTGCGAGGAAGCGGCCTGTCCGAACATCGGCGAGTGCTGGACCAAGAAGCACGCGACCGTGATGATCCTCGGCGATACCTGCACCCGCGCCTGCGCCTTCTGCAACGTGAAGACGGGAATGCCGCGGCCGGTCGATCCGATGGAGCCTGAGCATGTCGCCGTCGCCGCGGCCGAGCTCGGCCTCGAGCATATCGTCGTCACCTCGGTGGACCGCGACGACCTTCCCGACGGCGGCGCGAACCAGTTCGTTCGGGTGATCGAGGCGCTTCGCCGCAACGCGCCTTCGACGACGATCGAGATCCTCACGCCGGACTTCCGCAACAAGTCCGAAGCCGCGGTCGAGAAGATCATCCAGGCGCGCCCGGACGTCTACAATCACAATCTCGAGACGGTGCCGAGGCTCTACCCGACGATCCGGCCCGGCGCCCGCTATTACGCCTCGCTTCGGCTGCTCGAGAGCGTCAAGCGGCACGATCCGTCGATCTTCACCAAATCAGGGGTCATGGTCGGTCTCGGCGAGCAGAGGCTCGAGGTCCACCAGGTGATGGACGACATGCGCTCGGCCGACGTCGATTTCCTCACCATGGGCCAGTATCTCCAGCCGACGCCGCGTCACGCCAAGGTCGAGGAGTTCGTCACTCCACAGGCCTTCTCCGCTTATGCCGCCATTGCCCGGGCCAAGGGGTTCCTGCTCGTCGCCGCCAGTCCGCTGACTCGTTCGAGCTACCATGCCGGTGACGATTTCGCGAAGATGAGGGCGGCGCGCGAAGCAAAGCTGGCTTCAGCACGTTGACCGCCTATGCCGCGGCATAGCGAAACCCGTAATCTGCCCTACAGTCCCGAGCAGCTGTTCGATCTCGTCGCCGACGTCAAACGCTATCAGGAATTCCTGCCCTGGGTGGCGGCCACGCGGATCCGATCCGACAGCGAAACGGCGATGATCGCGGACCTGGTGGTCGGCTTCCGCGCCCTGAAGGAGACCTTCACCTCGCGGGTCCACAAGAGGCGGCCTCACGAGATCGAGATCGACTATGTCGAGGGGCCGCTCAAATATCTCCACAACAGCTGGAAGTTCGTTCCGGACGGCAAGGGCGGCACCGAAGTCCACTTCTGCGTCGACTTCGCCTTCAAGAGCCGGATCTTCGAAAGCCTGGCCGGACAGATGTTCGATCGGGCCCTGCGCCGGATGATCGGCGCTTTCGAGGAACGCGCGGCGGTCCTTTACGGCGAGGGCAACAGCAATTCGAGGGCGCAGAGCGCCGCCTGAAGCCGAACCCCGCCTCGGCCCAAATCTCCGAAGTCCCTGGTATCGGCAACCATGTCGTGGGGGTCGGCCTTGCGGTCGGCGCGCGCGAAGACCACGGTGCCGACGGGCTTCTTCTCCGAGCCTCCGGCCGGACCGGCAATGCCGGTAATGGCCACAGCCACATCGGCGCCGCTCCGCGACAGCGCCCCCTGGGCCATCGCCCAGGCGGTGGCGACCGAGACTGCGCCGAACGTCTCCAGCACGTCCGTGCTGACCCCCAGCATATCGGATTTGGCTTCATTCGAGTAGGTTACGAACCCTTCCTCGAAAATCTCCGAACTGCCGGGGATTTCGGTCAGCGCCGCCGAGACGAGTCCGCCGGTGCAGCTTTCCGCGACCGCCACCCGACGGCCCAGTGCCCGATTGGAGTCCACCACTCGGGTGGCAAGCTCGATCAGTTCGGCCGGAAGGGTGAAATCGCGAACCTCGGTCATGCCGGGCAAAGCGGGCTGTCGGATGAATCCGGTCGCGCCGTACCCGCAATGCCGAGCCCGGCACCGGCAAGCCGCGCGATATTTTCCGGCGGCAGCGGCGCAAGCGCCTCGATGAGGTCGTTGGCGTCAGCACAGGCCGCGGTATCGATGCTGTTGATCATCGCCGCCGCCATCACCGTCACGAGGCCGGACATGAGCTCCGGATTGGCGCTCGGATCGAAAGCCGGCATGGCCGGCTCCTCGTCTTCGGACGGAGTTCCCACAGGCTCCATATTCTCGACGGACGCCTTCTCCGCGTCGGTCTCGGTGGCCGTTTCCGCGCCGGACTCGCTTTCCTCCTCGACCTCGCTCTCCGGACCAGGGCGCGACATTCGCGCAAAGGCCGCGAAGGCGGAGTTGCGGCGAGGCTCGGCCGCGGCCCGAAGCCGGGTCAGCATCGCCTCGGCCCCTCCGTTGAGGAAGGCGCTCGCGCCGACATGGGGTCGGCAGCGTTCCGCCAGCGCGCCCAGTCCGACCGAAGCCGCGGTGAGCGCGATATCGCCCGCTTCCTGACGGGTAAGACAGCGCTCCGGCGCCGCCGCCGCCTGCGAAGCCACAAGAGCGGCGATGACGATTGGATTGATCATGGTGTTCCCCCCATTGAGATGCTGGCCACGGCCTGGGCGGCAATGCCCTCGCTGCGGCCGGTGAAACCGAGGCCTTCGGTCGTCGTGGCCTTGATGCTAACCGACTGGATTGGCAGCCGCAACAAGGCCGCGATCCGTTGCCTCATCGCCTGTCGGTGAGGGCCGATCCGCGGCGCCTCGCAGATGATGGTGAGATCGACATGATCGATCCGCGCGCCGACGCGATCGGCGAGGTCGCGGGCATGCTCGACGAACAAGGACGAGGCCGCGCCGCGCCACCTGGGATCGGTCGGTGGGAAATGATCGCCGATGTCGCCTTCGCCGAGAGCCCCGAGAAGGGCGTCGGTCAAGGCATGGAGGACGACGTCGGCGTCGCTATGACCCTTGAGCCCGCGCCGGTGCGGGACATTGATCCCGCCGAGCCAAAGGGACTCTCCCTCGGCGAAGGCATGGACATCGAACCCGAACCCGGTCCGGCTGACGAGCCGCGCGGCCAATTGCTGCTCCGCCCTCCGGAAGTCGCTCTCATAAGTGAGCTTTTCGAGCGACTCGTCGCCCTCGACGGTCGCGACCTCGATTCCGGCGGCGCGGGCGATCTGGGCGTCGTCGGTCGCCTCGTCGCCGCTCCAGGCGGCGTGGGCACGGAATATCTCCTCGAACCGGAAGGCCTGCGGCGTCTGGACTCGCACCAGCCGCTCACGCGGGACGACTGCGCCGAGATGGGCCTCCTGCCTCGCCAGAGTGTCGACGACCGGCAGGACCGGCACCGCACCGGCCCCTCGCGAAAGCGCCTCGAGCAGCCGATCGATCACCCGCCCGGGGAGAAAGGGCCTGGCCGCGTCGTGGATCAGGATCCGGGCCGGCTTGTCGTCGGCGATCGCGGCGAGGCCGTTGCGGACGGACTGCTGCCGGGTCGCTCCGCCGACGATCGGTGGGGGCAGGGGCCGGCCGCCGACCGCCTGGTGGTAGAGGGATTCCTGCCCTTCGCCGATCACGACCCGGACCTCGTCGACGGCAGGGTGAGTCAGCGCCTCGATCGCGTGAGCGAGGAGCGGGCGGCCGCCAATCAGCCGATATTGTTTCGGAAGCTCGCCGCCGGCACGGACGCCGCTGCCGGCCGCGACGACCAAAGCCACCGTCCTGCCGTGCGACTCCATCGGCGATCCCTAGGATGTGCGCCGCCTGGCTGCAATGGCGCCGCAGACGCCGACCGGCCCCAACCTTGCCGGAAACCGCCATTCACCCTATCTCGCCCGCTCAATGAGCCGCCTCAAGCCCATCCAGATCGGTCCGGTTCGGATCGAGACGCCGGTGATCCTGGCGCCGATGACGGGCGTCACCGACATGCCGTTCCGTCGAATCGTGAAGCGCTACGGCGCCGGTCTCACGGTGACCGAGATGATCGCCAGCCAGGCGGCGATCCGCGAAACTCGCCAGTCGCTCCAGAAGGCGGCCTGGGATCCGGTCGAGGAACCGGTCTCGATGCAGCTTGCCGGCTGCTCGCCCAAGGAGATGGCGGAGGCCGCCAAGCTCAACGAGGATCGCGGCGCGGCGATCATCGACATCAACATGGGTTGTCCGGTCAAGAAGGTGGTGAACGGCGAAGCGGGATCGGCGCTGATGCGCGATCTCAAGCTTGCCGCCGCCATCATCGACGCCACCGTCAAGGCGGTGGATGTTCCCGTCACTCTGAAGATGCGGATGGGCTGGGACCATGGCTCGCTCAACGCCCCCGAGCTCGCCCGGATCGCCGAGGATCTCGGAATCCGGATGATCACCGTCCACGGCCGAACCCGCTGCCAGATGTACAAGGGCGAGGCGGACTGGCGCTTCATTCGCCGCGTGAACGAGGCGGTCACCCTCCCGGTCATCGCCAATGGCGACATCAACTCGATCGACGACGCCGATTCCGCGCTCCGGCAATCGGGCGCCGACGGCGTGATGATCGGGCGCGGCGCTTATGGAAAGCCGTGGCTTCTCCGCCAGGTGATGCATTGGCTGAACACAGGCGATCGGCTGGCCGATCCGAGCCTCGACGAGCAGCATTCGGTGATCTGCGAACAATATGAAGCGATGATCGAACTTTATGGTCCGGTCGTCGGCGTCAATTGCGCCCGCAAGCATATTGGCTGGTATACCAAGGGGCTTCACGGATCGGCGGAGTTCCGCAACGCCTTCAACCAGGAAGCCGATCCGGCACGCGCGAGAGCGATGTTGCACGATTTCTACGCGCCCTGGCTGAGCAAAGCGGCCGCCTGAGCGCCGAAACATCCCTTGCGCGCGCCAAGGCGGCGGATGACTGTGTTCTTTGTGCCACATTGTTGTGTTAGAGCCGCGGAGTGAACGCGGAAGCTCCCATAAACGTCGAAATCCGACCGCGCTGGCGCCGACGCTTGTCGGTGCTGATTCGCCGCCGCGGCTTCATTCCCCTGATCGAGATCGGCGCGGTGATCGCGCTGATCGTCACCCTCATCGTCAGCTATTTCATCATCACCGGCCGAAGCGCGCCCGGAGCGCTTCTCACGCCGCCGATGGTGGCGGGATTGCTCGTCGCCAATCTGGTGCCCGCAATGGCCCTGATGGTGCTGGCGGCAAGGCGCATCGCGAAGCGGCGGGCGCTTCGTACCGAATTGGGTGGAAGGGGACGGCTCCACGTCCGCCTCGTCGCTTTGTTCTCGGTCATCGCCAGCGTTCCGACCCTGCTGGTGGTCATCTTCGCGTCGATCCTCTTCCAAAGCGGTCTCCAATTCTGGTTCTCCGACGATGCCGAGACGATCCTTCGCAACGCGGAAAATGTCGCCAGGGTCTATCGCGACGACCACATGAACCGGATCGAGCAGGACGCTCGGGCGATGGGCGAAGACATCGTCCGCGAGATCAACGCCGTCGGAATCGAGGATCCCCGGTTCACCGATTGGGTGCTCATCCAGAAAATCTACCGGACGCTCAGCGAGGCGGCGGTGATCGGAGTCACGGATTCGGGAATCCTCCAGAGCCATGTCGTCGTCGATCTCGACGAAAGGCCGATGGAGCAGCGAGTCTCGCCCGGAGCGCTTCGGCAGCTTCGGGCCGGCGAGGCGCTGGTCGCCACCGACGCCGGCGATCGGGTCGAAGCGGTGATCCGTCTCGACCCGAGCGCCGAAATCTATCTTTACGTGTCGCGTCACCTCAATCCGGAGGCGCTCGAGCTCATCAACGAGGCCGGCCGGGCCGCGAGCGACTATCGCGAGACTCTCCGGCGTTCGCGCAACCTTCAGCTTCGCTTCAACGCCATCCTGTTCGGCATGTCCCTGCTCATCGTCGCCATCTCGATCTGGATCGCCCTCAAGCTCGCCGACCGCCTGGTTCGGCCGGTGGGCCAGCTGGTCGATGCGGCGCGGCGGGTGACAGCGGGCGACCTGTCGGCGCGGGTACCGACCTCCGATCTCAAGGACGAGGTCGGAACCCTCGGCAACGCCTTCAACAGGATGACGAGGCGGCTGGAGGAGCAGACCGGCGCCCTGGTCAGCGCCAATGCCCAGCTCGACAGCCGCCGCGCCTTCACCGAGGCGGTGCTCGCCGGAGTCACGGCCGGGGTGATCTCGGTCGACGACCAGCATGTCGTTCGGCTGATCAACAGCTCGGCCGAGGCCCTGCTCAAGACCGGCGGCCAGAGCCCGGTCGGCCAAAAGCTCGCCGATCTCGCGCCCGAGCTCGACCGGCAGCTGACCGCCGAGGAACGCGAAGACGTCGTCCAATTCTCCTCACGCGGGGAACCCCGGACCCTCGCGGTCAAGACGGTGAGGGTCGAAGGCGGCCATGTCCTCACCTTCGACGACATCACCGAGCAGCTGATGGACCAGAGGCGGGCGGCCTGGTCGGACGTTGCCCGCCGGATCGCCCACGAGATCAAGAATCCACTGACTCCGATCCAGCTCGCGGCCGAGCGGCTGCAGCGGCGCTACGCCTCCGAGATCCAGTCGGACGCGTCGACCTTCGAACGCCTGACCGGGACGATCGTCCGTCAGGTCGGCGACTTGCGGCGCATGGTCGACGAATTCTCCTCCTTCGCTCGGATGCCGAAGCCGAGCTTCGCGGAGGAGCCGGTGGCCGAAATCGCCCGCCAGGCCCTGTTCCTTCACGAGGTCGCTCATCCCGACATCGCCTTCATCCTCGACGCGCCAGAGCCGTCGCCCAGGCTGGTCTGCGACCGGCGGCTGCTCGGCCAGGCGCTGACCAATGTCGTCAAGAATGGCGTCGAGGCGATCGAACAGAAGCACGAGGAGGGGAAGACGGCCGCGAAGGGCGACCGGATCAGGATGGCGATCAGCGAACAAGGCGGGAAACTGACGATCGAGGTCTCCGACAGCGGAATCGGCCTCCCTGCCGACCGGGGCCGGCTGACCGAGCCCTATATGACGACGAGGGCCAAGGGCACCGGGCTCGGGCTCGCCATCGTCAAGAAGATCGTCGAGGAGCATTTCGGTCAGATCGAGTTCGAGGATGTCGCCGGCGGCGGCTCGCTCGTCCGTTTCCACTTCGATCAGGCCGCTCTGGCTCGCCTGGCTCCCGTGGAATTTCCTCAAGATAATGTAGCAAATGGCTGAGAAAAAATGGCTTTGGATATTCTAATAGTCGACGACGAGCAGGACATTCGCGATCTCGTATCGGGGGTGCTCGAAGATGAGGGCTATTCGACCCGGGTCGCGGCCAACAGCAGCGAGGCTCTCGAGGCGCTGGCCGAGCGTCGTCCCTCGCTCGCCTTGCTCGACGTCTGGCTCCAGGGCTCGAAGCTCGACGGCCTTCAGCTTCTGGAGGAGATCAAGCGCCGCGACCCGACCTTGCCCGTGCTCATCATTTCGGGCCACGGCAATCTCGACACCGCGGTGGCGGCGATCCGACAGGGCGCCGTCGACTTCATCGAAAAGCCTTTCGAAGCCAGCCATCTCGTCCATCTCGTCGATCGGGCGACCGAGACTGAACGGCTCCGCCGGGAAAATGAGGCGCTTCGCAAGCAGGTCGGCAACGATCACGAACTGACCGGCTCGAGCACCGGAATCAACAATGTCCGGGCGACCCTCAAGCGGGTCGCGGCGACCGGCAGCCGAGTGCTCATCTCCGGGCCCGCGGGTGTCGGCAAGGAAGTGGCGGCTCGGCTGCTCCACGCCTGGAGCCCCCGCAACAAGGGACCGTTCGTGGTCGTCACCGCGGCCAGGATGACTCCCGAGCGGGTCGAGGAGGAATTGTTCGGAGTAGAGGAGGGCGGCGAATTTTCGAGGCCGGGCCTGCTCGAGCAGGCCCATGGCGGCACCCTGTTCCTCGACGAGATCGCCGACATGCCGATCTCTACCCAGGGCAAGATCCTCAGGGTCCTGACCGACCAGAGCTTTACCAGGGTCGGAGGACAGCGGACGGTTCGTGTCGACATGAGGGTGGTATCGTCGACCGCCCGCAACCTTCCCGACGAGATCGAGGCCGGGCGGTTCCGCGAGGATCTCTATTACCGGCTCAACGTCGTCCCGGTTCACCTGCCGGCGCTTTCGGAACGGCGCGAGGACATTCCGGAGCTCGTCAATCATTTTTCCGCCCGCTACGCCGCGGACCAGCGCGTGGCGACACCGATCGTCTCGGTTGACGCCATGGCGGCACTCCAGGCCTATGACTGGCCGGGCAATGTGCGCCAGCTTCGCAACGTGATCGAGCGGACGATCATCCTTGCCCCCGGCGAGCGGATCGGCTGCATCGAGATCGACATGCTGCCGCCGGAGATCCTCAACGACCAGGCTCAGCTGACTCCGAGCGAAGCGGTCAAGGCGATCATGGGGACTCCGCTTCGCGAGGCGCGCGAGACTTTCGAGCGCGAATATCTGAAGGTCCAGATCCGGCGCTTTTCGGGGAATATCTCGCGGACGGCCAACTTCATCGGCATGGAGCGATCCGCTCTGCACCGAAAGCTGAAGGCGCTGGGTCTCGCCGACGCCCGTTCGGAGAGCAACGAATAGGGCCGGCGGCCGTGGCCGTCATGGCATCCAGCCGGGCAGCGTGATAAGGTGCGTTCGACCGCCGAAGGACGGCGTCGGGAGAAAAGAGAATGACCGACAAGGTCAACAACCTCCAGGACATGTTCCTCAACAGCCTGAGGCGCAGCAAGACCCCGGTGACCATGTTCCTCGTCAAGGGCGTCAAGCTCCAGGGGATCATCACCTGGTTCGACAATTTCTCCGTTCTCCTCCGGCGCGACGGGCAGGCGCAGCTCATCTACAAGCATGCGATCTCGACGATCATGCCGGCGCAGCCGATCGATCTCGGCGATCTCGAGAAGGCCTTCGCCGAGCAGGAATCCAAGCGGAAGGGCAATTCGCTGCAGGAGGTGTTCCTGTCGGCCGTCCGCCGTTCCGGAGAGCCGGTGACCATGTTCCTGGTCAATGGCGTCATGCTCCAGGGCGAGATCGCGGCCTATGACCTGTTCTGCATGCTGCTCGAGCGGGACCGGCTGTGTCAGCTCGTCTACAAGCATGCGGTGTCGACGGTTCAGCCGGAAAACCCGATCAATCTTGCCGAGATGCAGGGCGAGGAGCAAAGCGCCTGAGCGTCTTCAATCGCGACGACGATGACGAATATAGTCGAGGCGCGAGAGCGCTGATCGCGCTGCCGGATCTCGGCCGCGACTCTCGGCGCGACGTCGAAGCCAGGCTTGAGGAAGCAGGGGGGCTGGCCGAGGCGATCGGAGTCGTCGTTGAGGAGAAGCTCCACTTCAAGATCCGGCAGCCACGTCCAGCCACCTTGTTCGGTTCCGGCCAGGTAGAACGGATCGCCGACGCGGTCCGCCAGAGCGAGGCCGATCTGCTCATCGTCGACGGCGCGATCACGCCTATCCAGCAGAAGAATCTCGAGACCGAGACGAAGACCAAGGTGATCGACCGAACCGGCCTCATCCTCGAGATATTCGGCGAACGGGCCGCCACCGCGGAAGGCCGGCTCCAGGTCGAGCTTGCCCATCTCGACTATCAGGCGGGCCGGCTGGTCCGTTCCTGGACCCACCTCGAACGGCAGCGCGGCGGTTTCGGCTTCCTCGGCGGCCCCGGCGAGACCCAGATCGAAGCCGACCGCCGGCTGATCCGTGACCGAATGGCGAAGCTTCGCCGCGAGCTCGAGCAGGTGACCCGGACCCGCAATCTTCACCGCGCCCGGCGACAGCGCGCGCCATGGCCGGTCATCGCCCTGGTCGGCTACACCAATGCCGGCAAGTCGACGCTGTTTAACCGGCTCACCCGGGCAGAAGTTTTGGCCGAGGATCTGCTGTTCGCGACTCTCGACCCGACGATGCGGGAAATCGGCCTTCCCGGGCTGGAAAAGGCGATCCTGTCCGATACGGTCGGCTTCATCTCCCAGCTCCCGACCCAACTCGTCGCCGCCTTCCGGGCGACTCTGGAGGAAGTCATCTCGGCCGATCTCATCGTCCATGTGCGGGATGTCTCCCATCCCGACAGCGACGCTCAGCGCGACGATGTCGAGCAGGTTCTCACCGAGATCGGAGCTCTGCGCGAAGGCGGAGCGCCGATGATCGAGGCGTGGAACAAGATCGACCTGCTCGCTCCCGAGGATCGGATCCGGATCGAGGCCGAAGCGAAACGCCGGGAGGAGGTCGTCACCCTGTCGGCGCTAAACGGGGAGGGGGTCGACTCGCTCCTCACCTGCGCGGCCGAGCTGCTTCGCAAGGGCGCGACGGTCCGAGCCATCACCCTGGCCGCCGGCGATGGCGAGTCGATTGCCTGGCTCCATGCCCATGGCGAGGTGGTCGAAATCGAGCAGGAGGGGCTCGAGACGCGGCTCCAGGTGAGGCTCAGCGATACCGACTTTGCGCGTTTTCGCGCCCGGCAGGGGCAGTCGGCCTAGACTAGTCGCTTCGCCTTTTGCCAAAGCGCTTCGAGCGCCTCTATATTCATGTCTTTCAAGGGTTTGTCGGTCAATTCTTCCACTTTACGGAAGCGTCGCTCGAACCGACTGGTGGACTGCCTCAGCGCCGTTTCGGGATTGATCCCGAGATGGCGGGCATAATTGACGACGGCGAAGAGCAGATCGCCAAGCTCGTCGGATCTTTCCTG
>CBIGXQ010000027.1:0-21733 GCA_966193865.1 uncultured Sphingosinicella sp.
TCGCCTTCGACGAGATGGTGATCAACAACAGCGCCGACGCGATGATCCTGTCGCGCCTCTTCTCGCATTTGCTCGACGAGGGCGTGACCGTGATCACCACCTCCAACCGGCCGCCGCGCGACCTCTATCTGGGAGGCCTCAACCGCGAGCTGTTCCTGCCGTTCATCGACCTCGTCGAGAGCGCGCTGGACGTCGTGCCCCTGAACGGCCCGACCGATTATCGGCTGGAGCGATTGGGCGGGATGCCGACCTGGTACGTCCCGAACGGCCCCGCCTCGACCGAGGCGTTGAGCGAGCTTTTCTTCAGGCTCACCGATCATCCGGTCGAGGATCGGGCAAGGGTACCGAGCGAGGTGCTCCAGGTGCCGGGCGGGCGCCTGTTGGACGTCCCCAAGAGCCTGAAGGGAGTCGCCGTCTTCTCGTTCCGGCGCCTGTGCGGCGAGGCCCGGGGCGCTGCCGACTATCTCGCCATCGCCCGCCATTTCCATACAATCATCCTCGTCGGAATCCCGCTTATGGGCCCGGAAAACCGCAACGAGGCGGCCCGTTTCGTGACTTTGATCGACGCGCTCTACGAACATAAGGTGAAGCTTCTGGCCGCCGCCGATGCCGATCCGGACCAGCTCTACCGATCCGGCGACGGATCCTTCGAGTTCGAACGGACCGCGTCCCGGCTGATCGAAATGCAGTCGCTCGATTATCTTGCCGCCGGCCATGGCGAGCCCGAATGAGCGGAGTGCGCCGAGCTCCTACCCAGCACACCTCCTCGGTCGATCACGGGGCTTCCATATGAAGGGGACAGGCTCTAAGCGGACGCCACGTTCCCGGCTGCGTCCCGCAGCCTCCTCGCTTCTGAAGACGGAAAGGGTGGAGGGCCCCATGGCTCGCAACAAGATCGCGCTTATCGGTGCCGGCAATATCGGCGGCACGCTCGCTCATCTGGCCGCTGCACGCGAACTGGGCGACATTGTCCTGTTCGACGTCGTCGAAGGCGTCCCGGAGGGCAAGGCCCTCGACCTCGCCCAGTGCGGCCCGGTCGAAGGTTTCGACGCCAAGCTCAAGGGCAGCCAGGATTATGCCGACATCGCCGGCGCCGACGTCATCATCGTCACCGCCGGAGTGGCGCGCAAGCCGGGCATGAGCCGCGACGACCTGCTCGGAATCAACCTCAAGGTGATGAAGGCCGTCGGCGAGGGCATCAAGGCGAACGCGCCGGGCGCCTTCGTCATCTGCATCACCAACCCGCTCGACGCGATGGTCTGGGCGCTTCGCGAATTTTCGGGTCTCCCCCATCACATGGTGGTCGGCATGGCCGGGGTGCTGGACAGCTCACGCTTCCGCCACTTCCTCGCCGAGGAATTCGGAGTCTCGGTCCAGGACGTCACCGCTTTCGTCCTCGGCGGCCACGGCGACACGATGGTCCCGGTCGTCGAATATTCGACCGTCGCCGGGATCCCGATCCCCGATCTCATCAAGATGGGCTGGTCGACGAAGGAGCGGATCGACGCCATCGTCCAGCGCACCCGCTCCGGCGGCGGCGAGATCGTCGCTTTGCTGAAGACCGGCTCGGCGTTCTACGCCCCGGCGACAAGCGGCATCGAGATGGCCGAATCCTACCTCAAGGACAAGAAGAGGCTATTGCCCTGCGCCGTCCACCTGAGCGGCCAATATGGGGTCGACAATCTCTATGTCGGCGTTCCCTGCGTCATCGGCGCCGGCGGAGTCGAGAAGATCGTCGAGATCGAGCTGAAGGACGAGGCCAAGGCGAACTTCCAGGTTTCCGTCGATGCGGTGAAGGAGCTGCTCGAAGCCTGCAAGGGGATCGACAGCAGCCTCGCCTGATGATCGTCGCCGCTTTCCAGCCCGCCCTGCCGTCACCCTCCGTCGATCTTCCGGCTCGGCGGGAATGGGGGGCGAGTCGGAGCCGGGAGGGAAGGGCGGCGTTACCGAAGACAAGTTTTGCGTTTCGCTGGGCAGCCCGGCCCGCGCGTTGTTCGGCCTCAGCGGCAACAAGATGATTGCCCGGGCCATCGGAGGCTTTTGAATGTCGATACTGGTGAATTCGGAAACCCGAGTCATTACCCAGGGAATGACCGGCGAGACCGGAACCTTCCACACCGAGCAGGCGATCGCCTACGGGACGAAGATGGTCGGCGGAGTCACTCCGGGCAAGGGCGGCCGGACCCATATCGGGCTGCCCGTGTTCGACACCGTCGCCGAGGCCCGCGATCGGACCGGCGCCGACGCCACCGTCATCTATGTGCCGCCGCCCTTCGCGGCCGATTCCATCCTCGAGGCGATCGACGCCGAACTGCCTTTGATCGTCTGCATCACCGAGGGCATTCCCGTGCTCGACATGGTCCGGGTGAAGCGGGCGCTGTCCGGCTCGAAGTCGCGGCTGATCGGGCCGAACTGCCCCGGCGTCCTCACCCCTGAGGAGTGCAAGATCGGAATCATGCCGGGCAACATCTTCCGCAAGGGATCGGTGGGGATCGTCAGCCGCTCGGGCACCCTCACCTACGAGGCGGTGTTCCAGACGACGAACGAGGGCCTCGGCCAGACGACCGCGGTCGGGATCGGCGGCGATCCGGTCAAGGGCACCGAGTTCATCGACATGCTCGAGATGTTCCTTGCCGACGACGAGACCAAGTCGATCATCATGATCGGCGAGATCGGCGGAAGCGCCGAGGAGGAGGCCGCCCAGTTCCTCGCCGACGAGGCCCGGAACGGCCGCTCCAAGCCCATCGTCGGCTTCATCGCCGGCCGGACCGCGCCTCCGGGCCGCCGCATGGGCCATGCCGGGGCGATCGTCTCCGGAGGCCAGGGCGGCGCCGAAAGCAAGATCGAGGCGATGGAAGCAGCTGGAATAAGGGTCAGCCCGAGCCCATCTGAGCTCGGAACGACGCTTGCGGCGCTTTTGAAGGGCTGACGAATATTCTAAGGCCCGGGCGCGCTCGTCCAGGCTTATGGGAAGGCTGAAAGACGTGGACACATTCGGCGATCGCGAGCCGGGCCCGAGCTGGGCACGCGAATATTGGCCGTTGATCGAGCTGGACGAGGTCAATGCCGGCCTCGATCCGACCCGCATGTCGATCGAGAAGGTGGCGGCCAGGGCGAAGGAGGCCGCCGTCGCTTCCGGCCGCTCCGGCGCCGACGTCGAGCAGGCTGCGAACGATAGCATCTGCGCGATGATGCTCATCCGCACCTACCGGGTGCGCGGCCATCTCGCCGCCGATCTCGACCCGCTCGGCCTCGTCAAGCGCGACATGCCGGCCGATCTCACCCCCGAATTCCACGGCTTCACCGGCGAGGCGCTCGACCGGCCCGTCTATCTCGGCGGCGCGCTCGGCCTCCAGCAGGCGACGGTCCGCGATGTCGTCGAGATCCTCCGCCGCAATTATTGCGGCAAGGTCGGCCTCGAATATATGCACATCAACGACCTGGAGGAGAGGCGCTTCCTCCAGGAGCGGATGGAAGGCCGCGAGGCCGAGATCAGGTTCACGCCCGAAGGCAAGCAGGCGATCCTGGCCAAGGTCATCCAGGCCGAGCAGTGGGAGAAATTCCTCGCCCGCAAATATGTCGGCACGAAGCGATTCGGGCTCGACGGCGGCGAATCGATGGTCCCGGCGCTCGAGGCGGTGATCAAATATGGCGGGGTCTACGGGGTCGAGGACATCGTCATCGGCATGGCCCATCGTGGCCGCCTCAACGTCCTCGCCAACGTCATGGGCAAGCCCTACCGGGCGATCTTCTCCGAATTCGCCGGCGGCGCCACCAATCCCGAGGATGTCGGCGGCTCGGGCGACGTCAAATATCATCTCGGCACGTCGTCGGACCGGGAGTTCGACGACATCAAGGTTCACCTGTCGCTCCTCCCCAATCCCAGCCATCTCGAGGCGGTCGATCCGGTCGTCCTCGGCAAGTGCCGGGCCGAGCAGGTCGCCCGCGGCGATTCCGAAGGCGACAAGATCCTTCCGGTGCTTCTCCACGGCGATGCCGCCTTTGCCGGCCAGGGAATCGTCGCCGAATGCTTCAGCTTCTCGGGGATTCCCGGCTACGCCACCGGCGGCACCGTCCATTTCGTCATCAACAACCAGGTCGGTTTCACGACCTCGCCGCAATTCGGACGCTCGTCGCCTTATCCGTCGGACGTCGCCAAGTCGGTCCAGGCGCCGATCCTCCACGTCAACGGCGACGATCCCGAGGCGGTGACCTTCGCCTGCAAGCTCGCGATCGAATATCGCCAGCGCTTCAACCGCGACATCGTCATCGATATGTGGTGCTACCGGCGCTTCGGCCATAATGAGGGCGACGAGCCGAGCTTCACCCAGCCGCTCATGTATGCGGCGATCCGCAATCATCCGCCGATCTCGACTCTCTATTCCGAGCGCCTGATCGGCGAAGGGGTGGTCGATCAGGCCTGGGTCGACGGCCAGGTCGAGCAGTTCACCGGGCTCCTCGAGAACGAGTTCGAGGCGGCGAAATCCTATCTTCCGAACAAGGCCGACTGGTTCGAGGGACGCTGGACCGGCCTCAACCGGCCCTCCACCCCGGTCACCGAGCGCCGTAACGTCGGCACCAGCGTCGACGAGGCGATGATCCGCGAGATCGGCCAGATCCTCACCAATGTCCCGGCCGACGTCGCCGTCCACAAGACGCTTCAGCGGGTCATCGACGCCCGCCGCGAGATGTTCGACAGCGGCTCAGGCTTCGACTGGGCCACGGCCGAAGCGCTCGCCTTCGGCACCCTCCTTCGCGAGGGGTCGCAGGTCCGGCTGTCGGGCCAGGACAGCGCCCGCGGCACGTTCAGCCAGCGCCACTCCGTCTGGGTCGACCAGAATACCGGCGGCAAATATATCCCGCTCACCAAGGTCGGGCCCGGGCGGTTCGAGGTCCGCGACAGCCCGCTCTCCGAATTCGGCGTGCTCGGCTTCGAATATGGCTATTCGCTCGCCGATCCGCGCACGCTCGTTCTTTGGGAGGCGCAGTTCGGCGACTTCGTCAACGGCGCCCAGGTGATCATCGATCAGTTCATCTCCGCCGGCGAGGCCAAGTGGCTCCGGGCGAGCGGCCTCGTCATGCTTCTGCCCCATGGCTATGAGGGACAGGGGCCCGAGCACAGCTCGGCCAGGCCGGAACGCTTCCTCCAGCTTTGCGGCGAGGACAATCTCCAGGTCGCCAACTGCACGACCCCGGCCAATTATTTCCACATCCTTCGCCGGCAGATGCACCGCGACTTCCGCAAGCCGCTCATCCTGATGACCCCCAAGTCGCTGCTCAGGCACAAGCAGGCGGTCTCGAGCGTCGCCGACTTCATCGGCGAGAGCCATTTCCGCCGGATCGTCTCCGATCCCAACGCGCCGAAGGACAGCGAGATCAAGCGGCTCGTCCTGTGCACCGGCAAGCTCGCCTACGAGCTTCTCGAGGCCCGGGACAAGGCCGGCGACACGAACGTATCGGTGGTCCGGATCGAGCAGCTCTACCCCTTCCCGGGCGAAGCGCTCGTCGCTCGTCTGAAGAAGATGACCAGTCTCGAGGAAGTGGTCTGGGCGCAGGAGGAACCGCGCAACCAGGGCTATTGGGCGCATGTCGCCCCCCGGATCGAGCGCCGTCTCGGCGAGGTGGGGCTGAAGCCGAAGCGCCCCGTCTATGCGGGCCGCGAGGCCGCCGCCTCGCCGGCCACGGGTCTTGCCAGGCGGCACGCGGCCGAGCAGGCGGCTCTCATCGCCGAGGCGCTCGGCCACGGCGCCGATAATGCTCACAGAAAAGCCAGCTGAAGGAACTAGAATGGCGACTGACGTCAAGGTGCCGACGCTCGGTGAATCGATCACCGAAGCCACGCTCGGGCAATGGCTCAAGAAGCCGGGCGATCCGGTCAAGGCCGACGAGCCGATCGCCAGCCTCGAGACCGACAAGGTCGCGATCGAGGTCAATGCCCCGGTGGCCGGGATCATGGGCGAGCAGCTCGTCGCCGAAGGCGACAATGTCGCCGTCGGCGCGCTGATCGGCCGGATCGACGAAGCCGGCCAGGCTTCGCAAGCCGGCGCCTCGCCGCTGCCCGAATCGAGCCCGGTCAATCCGACCGGCGCCGGCGAGAATATCGCGGTGAAGCCCGGCGCCGCGGGCGGGGAGGAAGGCGGCGACGAGCCGTCGGACGAAGAGTCTCATCTGACCCTGTCGCCGGCGGTCCGGCGAGTCGTCCTCGAGCATCATCTCGACCCGTCGAAGATCAAGGGCACCGGCAAGGATGGCCGGCTGACCAAGGACGACGTCCTCGCCGCCGCCCAGGCGCAGAAGGACGAAGCGCCGGCCCAGGCCCAGCCTTCCGGGGCGGCTCAGGCCCCCGCCCCGCAAGCGCCGCCGCCGGCGCCTCGGCCCTCGCCGGCCGGCGAACGGCGCGAGGAGCGGGTCCGGATGACCCGGCTTCGCCAGACCATCGCCAAGAGGCTGAAGGAGGCGCAGAACACGGCCGCGATCCTCACCACCTTCAACGACGTCGACATGACGGCGGTGATGGAGGCGCGAAGCCGCTACAAGGATCTGTTCGAGAAGAAGCACGGCATCCGCTTGGGCTTCATGGCCTTCTTCGTGAAGGCGGCGGCTCTCGCCGCCCGCGACGTGCCCTCGGTCAACGCCTCGATCGAGGGCGACGAGATCGTCTACCGCGACTATCTCGACGTGTCGGTGGCGGTGTCGGCGCCGCAGGGCCTGGTCGTGCCGGTCGTCCGCGACGCCCAGGCACTGAGCTTCGCCGAGATCGAGAAGGTCATCGCCGACTTCGGCAAGCGCGCCAAGGACGGCACGCTCAAGATGGAGGAGATGCAGGGCGGCACCTTCACCATCTCCAACGGCGGCGTGTTCGGTTCACTGCTGTCGACCCCGATCATCAATCCGCCGCAGTCGGCGGTGCTCGGAATGCACCGGATCGAGGAGCGGCCGGTGGTCCGGGACGGGCAGATCGTCGCCCGACCGATGATGTATCTGGCCCTGAGCTACGATCACCGCCTGGTCGACGGCCGCGAGGCGGTCACCTTCCTCGTCCGAATGAAGGAAGCGCTCGAAGATCCGACGCGGCTCCTGATCGATCTATAGGAATATAAAGATGGCAGAGACTGACTTCGACCTTATCGTGATCGGCTCCGGTCCCGGCGGCTATGTCGCCGCGATCCGGGCCGCTCAGCTCGGCCTGCAGACGGCCTGCGTCGAGAGCCGCGAGACTCTCGGCGGTACCTGCCTCAACGTCGGCTGCATCCCGTCCAAGGCGCTCCTCCACGCCTCCGAGCTGTTCGAGGAAGCGGCTCACGGCACCCTCGCCAAATGGGGCGTGAAGACCCAGGGAGTCGAGCTCGACCTCGAGGCGATGCATGCCGGCCGCCGGGAGGCGGTGAAGGGCCTGACCGGCGGAATCGAGTTCCTGTTCAAGAAGAACAAGGTGACCTGGCTGAAGGGCCATGCCCGGTTCACCGGCAAGGACATGATCGACGTCGCCGGCACTGCCTATCGGGCGAAGAATTTCGTCATTGCCACCGGATCCTCGGTGACGCCTTTGCCGGGGGTCGAGATCGACCAGGAACGGATCATCGATTCGACCGGCGCTCTCGAGCTCGGCGCGGTGCCGGGCCATCTCGTCGTCATCGGCGGCGGGGTGATCGGGCTCGAGCTCGGCTCGGTCTGGAGGCGCCTCGGCGCGAAGGTCACCGTCGTCGAGTTTCTCGACCAGATCCTTCCCGGAATGGATGGCGAGGTCCGCAAGGAAGCCCACAAGATCTTCAAGAAGCAGGGCTTCGAATTCCGGCTGTCGACCAAGGTGACGAAGGCTGAGCGCAAGGGCGACACGGTCACCCTCACGCTCGAGCCGGCAAAGGGTGGCAGCGCCGAGACGATCGAGGCGGACTCGGTCCTGGTCTCGATCGGGCGCCGGCCGAACACCGACAATCTCGGCCTCGACGCCGCCGGCGTCGCCCTCAACAAAAGGGGCCAGATCGAGGTCGATCACGAATTTCGAACCGGCGTTGCCGGGATCTACGCGATCGGCGACGTCACTCCGGGGCCGATGCTCGCCCACAAGGCCGAGGATGAAGGAATCGCGGTCGCCGAGATCCTCGCCGGCCAGATCGGAATCGTCAATCACGAGGTGATCCCTTCGGTGGTCTACACGATGCCGGAGATCGCCGGCGTCGGCCTGACCGAGGAGGATGCCAAGGCTCAGGGCCATGAGGTGAAGACCGGCAAGTTCCCGATGCTCGGCAACAGCCGGGCCAAGACCAACCGGGAGCCGGACGGCTTCGTCAAGGTCATCGCCGACGCCAGGAGCGACCGGGTGCTCGGCGTGTGGATGGTGGCGTCGGTGGCGGGGACGATGATCGGCCAGGCCGCCCAGGCGATGGAGTTCGGAGCGACGTCGGAAGACATTGCCTACACCTGCCACGCCCACCCGACCCATTCGGAGGCGCTCAAGGAAGCCGCGATGGCGGTGACCGGCAAACCGATCCACGTCTAGCCGGCCAGGCCGGCGCAGGCTGTCGGGACGGCTTGGGATGCCGGCGGGGTAGCGCGGCCTAAGCGGAGGGTTCAGAAGAGGCCTCATGACGCCCGCCGAACTCCCCGTCGCGCTCGGACCCCTGCTCGAATGGCTGAACCTGGTCGGGATCGGGGTCTTCGCTCTGTCGGGCGCCCTGCTCGCGGCCGAGAAGAAGCAGACCTTCGTCACCTTCATCTTCTTCGCGGTGGTCACCGGGATCGGCGGCGGCACCGTCCGCGACCTGCTGATCGGGGCACCGGTCTTCTGGGTGCACGAAAATGCCACTTTGCTGATCTGCTTCGCGGCCGCGGCGGCGGCCTGGATCTCTCCTGCCGGGCTGTGGAAGGGCAGGGCACTGCTCTGGTTCGACGCGGTGGGTCTCGCCGCTTATTCCAGCTTCGGCGCGGCGAAGGGGCTCGCCTTCGGGCTCGCGCCCTTGCCCGCGTTCGGAATGGGCGTGCTGACCGGCTGCCTGGGCGGAATCATCCGTGACGTTCTCGCCGGCGAGCCGTCGATCCTGATGCGCTCGGAACTCTATGTCACCGCGGCCGCCTTGTCCGCAGCCTTGCTGGTCGGGCTCGTCACGGCCGGGGTCCATGGCGGCCTGGCCGGTCTCGTCGCCGCCTTTGCCGGATTCGCGCTTCGCGGCGCGGCGATCTGGCGCGGCTGGTCGCTCCCGCCTTATTCGCGCTGAAGCCTTGCGAGGCCCTGGCGCCTGTCGTGCTTCGGCTTCAGGTGCAGAGCGACAGGAAGGCGATCTCCATCACGGTTCCGCCCTCGATCGGAAGCGGCCCCCGTTCCTCCGGCGTATAGTCGCGCATCTCGGTGACAACGCCTTCGGCGTCCTGGCGGCGGTCCGCCTGGGGGCTGATCGTGCGCGCGGCGCAGTCGATCCGAAGCAGATAGGTGATGCCGGTGGAAGCATTCGCCCCGGGGTTGGTCAGCCGGAACCAGGCGGTCCGCAAACTCCCCTCCTGGCGAAGGCTCGAGGCGTCGACGGCGATTGCCTGGCCCGACGTCGCCGCGCCCAGGTTGAGCCAGGTCGGCCCGCGCGGGACGGTCGAAACGGGCGTCGACGGCGTTCCCTCCGCAGTGGCGCTGTCCGCTCCGGCCGCGGCCGAACCCGGACAGGCCTCAAGCGCGGCGCCAAGCCCCGTCGCGATCTCGGCGTCGGGCATTTGCGAGGCAACATAAGCAAGGTCACGCAGGGTCAGACCCTCGCCGCCGAAATAGCTTTGCCGAACCGCTCCCGCCTGGCGAGCGAACTTCCTCAGCTGGAGCGGCGTCAGGCTGTTGCCGAGCTGAAGTCCGACGCACTGGGTCCGCTCGGCATCGAGACCGTAGCGGGTCAGCTGAGGGGTGATGATCGGCGCCCGCGGGCCGATGAAATCGGCGACGTTGCCGGCACAGCCGGCCGTGAGGCCAAGCGCCACCATGGCCAGAACGAGACTACGCATCGAAGCTCCTTTTTCGGAGCGCCTCGATATCAACAGCTTTTCCCGATTGCACGCGCGAAACGCCATCTTCAGGGATTGACTTGATTGATCATTCAATCAACTATCGCCTCATGAGCAGCGGCGGCCGCGATACCCGAGACCGGATCGTCCAGGCGGCGATGGAGCTGTTCTGGGAGAAGGGCTTCGGCTCGACGTCGATCGCCGACATCCTCGGCCGGGCGCAGGTCAACAGCGGCAGCCTCTACCATGTTTTTCCGGGCAAGCAGGACCTGCTCGTCGCCGTGCTGGAAGCCTATCGCGACGGGATCGGGCCGATGCTGATCGAGCCGGCCTGGGCCGGTGTCGCCGATCCCGTCGACCGGATCTTCGCCTTGCTGGCGCGCTATCGCGAGCTCATCGTCATGACCGACTGCCTCTATGGCTGCCCGATCGGCAGCCTCGCGCTCGAGCTCCACGAGCCGGATCCGGTGGTCCGCGAAAGGATGGCCCAGAATTTCGACGCCTGGACGGCGGCGATCCGTGACTGCCTCGATTCCGCCGGCGATCGCCTTCCCGCAAGCGCCGATCGGCAGGCGATCGCGGAGTTCATCCTGACCGTGATGGAGGGCGGAGTGATGCAGGCCCGAACCCATCGCGACGTCGGCTATTTCGACCGCTCGGTCACCCAGCTTCGGCACTATCTCGATTCACTGATCAAGGAGGGGGCGAAGGCATGATGATCTTGATGGCGGCGGCGCTCGCCGCTCAGGCGCCGGCGGTCAGGCAGGGACTGGAGCCGATGAGCTTTCTCGTCGGCCATTGCTGGCGGGGCCGGTTCGAATCCGGCGAGGTCGACACCCATTGCTTCGAAGCCGTGTTCGGCGGCCAGCATATTCGCGACCGCCACGAGGTGACGGGCGGGAGGCGGGCCTATCGCGGCGAGACCCTCTACAGCTGGGATGGCGCGGCCAATGTCGTCACCTACACCTACTGGAACTCGTCCGGCGGGGTCAGCCGCGGGACGATGCGCGCCGAAGCGGATCGCCTCCAGTTCGGCGACGAGACCTATCGAGGCGCCGACGGCCGCCAGATCTCGGTCGCCACGTCCTGGCGGCGGACGGGCGAGCTTTCCTACGAATCGGTCTCGGTCTCGTCGGACTCGCCGGACCTCGATCGAACGGTCAGCTTCGAGCGGGTGGCCGAGCCCGTGGCGATGACCGAGACCCTTGCACCGGACGGAAGCCTGACGCTCGTCCACGAAACCGTCGTCGACGCCCCGGCCGCCGAGGTGTGGAGCGCGATCTCGACCCCGGAAGGCTGGCGAAGCTGGGCGGTGCCGGTGGCCTGGAATCCTGAGCCGGCACTCCTCGAGACGAGCTACGATCCGGCGGCGGCACCCGGAGACGCCTCCACGATCAGGCATCGAATCGTCGCCAGCGTGCCCGGGCGGCTGCTGGCGTTCAGGACCGTGAAGGCGCCCGATGGCTTTCCTCATTTCGAAACCTTCACTCAGGTCACGGCGATGATCGAGCTTGAGCCTCAAGGCGACAGGAAAACCCGGGTCAGGATCGTCGGCGCTGGCTATCCCGACGACGAAGCCGGCCGCCAGCTGATCGGTTTCTTCAGGAACGGGAACCGGATCAGCCTCGAGCGGCTCCGCCGCCGTTTTGCCGAAGGGCCGATCGACTGGACTCGCGAGCGCAGCGGCGAAGGGAGCGGCGCCGAATGATCAGTCGCTCCACACCTCCCGATACGGTCTCGGCTCCCGCGGCGACGGGGTCAGCGGCGCCAGAGGCCGCTGCCACAGACCGACGCTTCGCCAGCCGCCGAGCTTGAAGCCGACGTCGCGATAGACCCCGGCGGGCGCGAATCCCGCTTTTTCGTGAAGGGCGACGCTCGCTGGATTGGGCAGGCTGATCGCGGCGATCGCCTGGGTGAAGCCCTGGCGCTCGAGCAGCGGCAGCAGCCGGTCATAGAGCCGGCGGCCGAGCCCACGCCCCTGAGCCTCAGGCGCCAGATAGACCGAGGTCTCGACGGTGAAGCGATAGGCGTGACGGGCCCGGAACGCGGTGGCGCTGGCGAAGCCGAGGAGGGCATTCGCCTCGTCGCGGGCCGTGAGCCACGGATAGAGCGCGCCGCCGCTTTCGATCCGCGAGCGCATCTCCGCTTCGTCCGGCGGCTGGTTCTCGAACGAGACGAAGCTGTCGGTCACATAAGGCGTGTAGAGCGCCGCCACTTCGCCGGAATCGTCGGGACCGGCGAGCCGGATCATCATCCGATGCCGAGAAGCGCCATCATCCGGACCAGCCAGGACCGGCTCGACGGCGCCGGAATCCGCGCCGGTCGCGCGGGGCATTCGAGGCAGCGAAGCTGGATGGCGGGCCCGGAAAGGAGCGCCTCGGCATCGGCGATGGCGAGGGCCATCATCTGCTCCGGCCGGCCGGCGAGCCGGCTGTAGACATCGCCCGTTCTGGCTTGTTCGGCCCCGGCGGCGCCGCGCATGATCTGGGTCAGGAAATCGGGTTCGCGCTCGAGGTAGACGATCTCGGCTTCCTCGGGATCGAGATTGGCCTGCCGGGCCGCTTCGGCGACGGCGTCGTCGAGCGAGCCGAACCGGTCGACGAGCCCGATCTGGCGGGCGGTGCCGCCATCCCAGACCCGCCCTTGGGCGATCTCATGGACCCGCTGGACCGGGATCTGCCGGGCGGTCGAGACGAGCTGGAGGAAGCGGCGGTAGGTGCTCTCGACGCCGGTCTGGATGATCCGGCTCGCCTCCGGAGAAATGCCCTGGAAGATGTCGGGTTCGCCGGACAGCGGCGTCGTGCCGACTCCGTCGGCGCCGATTCCGAGCTTCTCGAGCGTGCCTTCAAAGCTGGGCAGGATCCCGAACACGCCGATCGAGCCGGTGATGGTGGAGGGCTCGGCGAAAATCGTCTCGCCGGCGGTCGCGATCCAGTAGCCGCCGCTCGCCGCCACCGACCCGAACGAGATGACGACCGGGATTCCGCGCTGGCGGACCGCCAGGACCGCCCGCCGGATCCGCTCGGAAGCGAGGGTCGAGCCGCCGGGCGAGTCGATCCGGACCACCAGCGCCTTGAGATTGCCGGTCTTCAGGCCCTGCTCGAGGCCTGCGACGACCGTCTCCGCGCCGGCGGTGCCGAGCGCGGCCTCGCCGTCGACGATCATCCCGGCGACGGTGAGGATTCCGATCTCACCGCCCGGGTGGCTCGCCGGATTGTCGTCGATCCAGGCGTCGAGATGGACGGCGTGATAGCTTCCCGGCACATTTTCGTCGCCGCCGCCGGCTAGCTCGGCCATCCGCCGGCCATAAGCGGTTCGATCGCCGATCCGGTCGATCAGACCGGCGCGAAGCGCGGCCCTGGCCATGTCGCCGCCCTCGGCCTGGATGAATTGCATCGGATCCTGGACATAAGCGGCGATCTGCGCCCGCGGCCGTGCCTGGCCGACATTCTCCTGCCAGCTTTCCCACAAGGCGTCGGCCAGAGACTGCGCAGCGGCGCGCGCCTCCGGCGACATGTCGCTTCGCGTATAAGGCTCGACCGCGGACTTGAAGGCGCCGACCCGGTAGACGTTGGCGGTCACGCCGAGCCGCTCGAGCAGCCCTGCATAATAGAGATTGCTTCCCCCCGGGCCGGCGATGACGACGGCGCCGAGCGGGTCGAGCCAGACTTCGTCGGCATGGGCGGCGAGCTGATAGCCGTCATCGCCATAGCCGTTGGAGAAGGCGACGACCCTTTTGCCGGCGCGGCGGACCCGGTCGAGCGCCTCGCCGACATTGGCGATCGCGGTCTGGCCGCCGCCGGTGAAGACGTCGAGATCGAGGGCGACGGCCTTGATTCGATCGTCGGTCTCCGCCGCCCTGAGCCCGGTGAGCAATTCGCTGAGCCGATATTCGCGGGTCAGAGATCCGCCGCCGAGCAGGTCGAGCGGGTCCTGCTCGGCCGGCTGCTCGACGATGTTGCCGGCGATGTTGAGCCTCAGGGCGCCTTCATAGGCGCTGTCGCTATAGGGGCTGACCGAAAGCGCCGCGTAAAGCCCGCCGAAGAAGAGCAGCATGAACAGCAATACGAGGCCGTCCTTGATCCCGACCATCAGCCGCCAAGCCTTGCCTGCGAACTTCATCACCGTCTCCTTTGACACAGCGGGCTAGACCACGCTCCGGCCGGTGTAAACGAAAAGGCTCGACCGCCTGCTCCGCCGCGCCTCGCCCCCTTGACGGGCGATGAACAGACCCTAAATCCACGCCATTGGCACTCGATTGCCTCGAGTGCTAACAAGCTCAACCAGACGCGGCGTTCCCGGCAGAAGGGGGGCTGCCGCGTGGCATGAAGAAAGGTGAAGGCATGAACTTTCGACCCTTGCACGACCGCGTGCTCGTCCGCCGCGTGGAGGCCGAGGAAAAGACGGCCGGCGGAATCATCATCCCCGACACCGCCAAGGAAAAGCCGCAGGAAGGCGAAGTGCTCGCCGTTGGCGCCGGCACCCGCGACGAGAGCGGCAAGCTGGTGGCTCTCGACGTCAAGGCCGGCGATCGGATCCTGTTCGGAAAATGGTCCGGCACCGAAGTCCGCCTGAACGGCGAAGATCTCCTCATCATGAAGGAGAGCGACATACTCGGCATCGTCGAAGGCGCATCGGCCGTCCGCGAAGCCGCCTGAACCCCGTCTCAACATCCTAATCAGAAAGGTCATTAAACATGGCAGCGAAAGACGTACGCTTTGCCCGCGACGCGCGTGAGCGCATCATGCGCGGCGTCGACATCCTCGCCGACGCGGTGAAGGTCACCCTCGGCCCCAAGGGCCGCAACGTCGTCCTCGACAAGAGCTTCGGCGCTCCCCGGATCACCAAGGACGGCGTCACCGTCGCCAAGGAGATCGAGCTGAAGGACAAGTTCGAGAATATGGGCGCGCAGATGCTGCGCGAAGTCGCTTCGAAGACGAACGACCTCGCCGGCGACGGCACCACCACCGCCACCGTTCTCGCCCAGGCGATCGTCCGCGAGGGCATGAAGTCGGTCGCGGCCGGAATGAACCCGATGGACCTGAAGCGCGGCATCGATCTCGCCGTCACCCGGGTGGTCGAGGATCTCAAGGCCCGCTCCAAGCCGGTCGCCGGTTCCAACGAGATCGCCCAGGTCGGCATCATCTCCGCCAACGGCGACACCGTCGTCGGCGAGAAGATCGCCGAGGCGATGGAGAAGGTCGGCAAGGAAGGCGTCATCACCGTCGAGGAGGCCAAGGGCCTCGAGTTCGAGCTCGACGTCGTCGAAGGCATGCAGTTCGACCGCGGCTATCTGTCGCCTTACTTCATCACCAATCCGGAGAAGATGCAGGTCGAGCTCAGCGACCCCTACATCCTGATCCACGAGAAGAAGCTCTCCAATCTTCAGGCGATGCTTCCGATCCTCGAGGCGGTGGTCCAGTCCGGCCGTCCGCTCCTCATCATCGCCGAGGACATCGAGGGCGAGGCTCTCGCCACGCTCGTCGTGAACAAGCTTCGCGGCGGCCTCAAGGTCGCGGCCGTCAAGGCGCCGGGCTTCGGCGATCGCCGCAAGGCGATGCTCCAGGACATCGCGATCCTGACCGGCGGCGAAATGATCAGCGAGGATCTCGGCATCAAGCTCGAGAGCGTCACCCTGAACATGCTCGGCCAGGCCAAGCGGGTCACGATCGACAAGGACAATACGACGATCGTCGACGGCGCGGGTGAATCCGACCAGATCAAGGGCCGGGTCGAGTCGATCCGTCAGCAGATCGAGATCACGACGTCGGATTATGATCGCGAAAAGCTCCAGGAGCGGCTCGCGAAGCTGGCCGGCGGGGTCGCCGTGATCAAGGTCGGCGGCTCGTCCGAGATCGAGGTGAAGGAGCGCAAGGACCGCGTCGACGACGCGCTCCACGCGACCCGCGCCGCGGTCGAAGAGGGCATCGTCCCCGGTGGCGGTACCGCCCTGCTCTATGCCACCAAGGCGCTCCAGGGCATCACCGGCGCCAATGACGACCAGACTCGCGGCATTGACATCGTTCGCCGCGCGCTCCAGTCGCCGATCCGCCAGATCGCCGAGAATGCCGGCCATGACGGCGCCGTCGTCGCCGGCAAGCTGATCGACGGCGAGGACCAGACGATCGGCTTCAACGCCCAGACCGAGGTTTACGAGAATCTCGTCCAGTCGGGCGTGATCGATCCGACCAAGGTCGTCCGGACCGCGCTTCAGGACGCCGCAAGCGTCGCCGGCCTTCTCATCACCACCGAAGCGGCGGTGAGCGAGCAGCCCGAAGACAAGGCGCCGGCCGGAATGCCGGGCGGCGGCATGGGCGGAATGGGCGGAATGGACTTCTAGGGTCCGACCAGCCACTTGACGACAGGAAGGGCCGGGAGCGATCCCGGCCCTTTCTTTTTGCGATCATCTGCGTGGGAATCGGTCTGTTGGCAAAGCCAACTCAGTTTATGGCCGAAGGTGGCCAATGGCGTAAAATGGCGAGGTGGCCCTCTTCTTCTTCGACACACGCGACAATCACGATTTCATCCAGGATGATGTCGGCCTGGAACTGCCGGACCTCGAAGCCGTGAAGAGCCAGGCGGCCGCCTCGCTGGCGGAGCTGGCGAAGGACGTTCTGCCCTCCAGCCTCAAAAGAGTGCTCGCGGTAGAGGTTCGGGACGAGAAGCAGCCGGTGCTTCGGGCGGTCCTGACCTTCGAAGCGATCATCCTCGTCGCCGCCGCTGCTTGATCCGCTTCTGTTACCGACCTTCTTCAGCCGCTGCCGCCGAGTTTTCGGGCGGCGTCTTCGAGCCTGTCGGATCGACCTTTAGTCGCCGCTTCCGTTGATTCCTTGCCCGTCCGGGTCTTCCGGCGCGGCCTCGATCTCATTCACGTCGTCGGACCCGGTCGGCGGCGGCAAGGGGATTTCCTTGTCGAGGCGGTCGGCGATATTTTCGAGCCGCTGCCGCTCGTCGTCGGTGAGGACGTCTTCATCTTCCTCGCCGCCGCAGCCGGCGATGAGGCCAAGTGCCAATAAGGCGACGCCGATCTTCCTCATCCGATCCTCCTGTCCCCCATTAGCGCCTTCGGCGCACATAGAAAAAGGGCCGCGCGCCTTTCGGCGCACGGCCCTTCCTCTTCAAGCTGAAAACAGCTTATTCGCCGGTGGCGTTCTCGACGGCTTCACCGGTCGCTTCGGCGGCGTTCTCGATCGCTTCGCCGGCCTGATCGGTCAGGTTGGCGGCGGCGTCGAGCGCGTTCTCGGCGGCTTCCGAAGCGTTGACGTCGAGGTCGGCTTCGTTGGCGGTGGCTTCGACTTCGTTGCTGGCTTCCGTGGCTTCATTCTCGGCGGCCTGGCAGGCGGCGAGGCTGAGCGCGGAAACGGCGGCGAGGGTGAGAGCGATCTTCTTCACGGTTCGTATCCTTCAATCAGTTGCGAGGTCTTGTTCTCGCCAGAGTCCCGAATAGCCTTTTCGGGCGCCTCCCCGGACTTCCGACGAAGGGCCGTTTGTATGGGAAGTGAAAGTCCGAGTCCAGAGTTTCTCTACCATCCTAGTAGTCAAAGCCTCGCTTGACCGATATAAAGATATCTTTATATCCGCAAATATGGCCGATACGCCCAAGATTTTCGCCGCCTTGGCCGATCCTACCCGGTTGCGCATCCTGATGCTGCTCCGGGCGATGGAGCTCTCGGTGGGCGAGATCGCCCAGGTGCTCGGCCAGAGCCAGCCGCGAGTCTCCCGCCACGTCAAGATCCTCATCGACGCCGGTCTTGCCGAGCGCCGCAAGGAGGGAAGCTGGGTGTTCCTGAGCCTTGGCCCCAAGTCCCGTCTCGAGCCGCTGTTCCAGCTGCTCGAGCGCTGGGAGGAGCTTGACGGCGCCCGCGAGTCGACCGGCGCCGACGGTGCCCGGCTGGCCTCGGTCCGGGCCGACCGAGCCGCGGCCGCCGAGCGCTATTTCGAGCTGCATGCCAGGGACTGGGACGCGCTTCGATCCCTCCACGTCGCCGAAAGCGAAGTCGAGGCCGCGATCGGCCGAGCTCTCGCCGATCGCGACATGGGCCGGCTGGTCGACATCGGCACCGGCACCGGCCGGATGATCGAGCTGTTCGGGCGCGAGGCCGAACGGGCGCTCGGCATCGATCGCTCGCCGGAAATGCTCCGACTCGCCCGGGTCAAGCTCAGCCAGGCCGGGCTGGACGGTGCCGAGCTTCGCCAGGGCGACATCTATGCCCTGGCCCTTCCGTCGGGCAGCGCCGAGACCGTGATCATCCACCAGGTTCTCCATTATGCGCAGAATCCGGCGGCGGCGGTGGCCGAGGCCGCCCGCCTTCTCACTCCGGGAGGGCGGCTGCTCATCGTCGATTTCGCGCCTCACGAGCGCGAGGAGCTTCGCGCCAGCGACGCCCATGCCCGGCTCGGCTTCGCCGACGAGGCGGTCCTGAAATATATGGAGGAGGCCGGGCTCCAGGGCCGGGTCGTCGAGCATCTCGAAGGCGGACCCTTGACCGTCACTCTCTGGCTCGGCGAGCAGCCGAGCGAGAAGCTGAAGGTGGTGGCATGACCGCGGCGGCACCGGCTCTGACCCGATCGCCCTTGTTCGAGCATGCGGCGGGCGACATTGCGGTGTCGTTCGAATTCTTCCCGCCAAAGACGGAGAAGATGGAAGCGACGCTCTGGGAGTCGATCAAGACTCTGGAGCCGCTCGGCCCCCGATTCGTCTCGGTCACCTACGGCGCCGGCGGATCGACCCGCGAGCGCACCCATTCGACGGTCGAGCGGATCGTTCGCGAGACAGGACTGACTCCGGCGGCGCACCTCACCTGCGTCGCTGCCACCCGTGAGGAGATCGACGAGGTCGCCCGCGGCTATTGGGAAGCCGGCGTCCGCCACATCGTCGCCCTTCGCGGCGATCCGCCCGAACCGGGCACCAGCTTCGTTCCGCCGGCCGGCGGCTACGCCAATGCCGCCGAGCTGGTCGAAGGAATCAAGCGGGTCGCGCCGTTCGAGGTCTCGGTTGCCGCCTATCCGGAGATCCACCCCGATTCGATCACCCGCGCGGCCGATCTCGACAATCTGAAGCGCAAGATCGACGCCGGCGCCGACCGCGCCATCACCCAGTTCTTCTTTTCGCCGGAATGTTTCCTTCGATTCCGCGACGAGGCCGCGGCGGCAGGGATTTCCGCCGAGATCGTGCCGGGGATCCTCCCCGTGTCGAACGTCGCCCAGACCCGCAAGTTCGCGGCCATGTGCGGAGCGACCATCCCCGCCTGGATGGAGCGCCTGTTCGAGGGGCTCGACGATCTGCCCGCGGCCCGGCAGCTGGTCGCCGCCACCATCGCCGCCGAAATGTGCGCCCAGCTCTATTCGGGCGGCGTCCGCCATTTCCATTTCTACACCTTGAACCGGGCCGAGCTGAGCTACGCGATCTGCCATCTGCTCGGGCTCCGGCCGACGAAGGAATCCGATGAATATCGCAGAACAGCTTAGGGCCGAGGCCGCGAAGCGGATCCTGATCAAGGACGGGGCCTATGGCACCCAGATCCAGGCCCGCCGCCTCAACGAGGCCGATTATCGCGGCCGGCTCGAGCTCGTCCGCGACCAGAAGGGGAATAACGACCTTCTCAACCTGACCCGTCCGGAGCTGATCGGCGAGATCGCCAGGGCCTTCGCCGATGCCGGGGCCGACATCCTCGCCACCAACAGCTTCAATGCCAACCGGATCAGCCAGGCCGATTACGGCGCCGAGGCTCTGGTCCACGAAATGAACGTCGCCGCCGCCCGGATCATCCGCGAAGTCGCCGATTCCGACGGCAGGCGCCGCTGGGTCGCCGGCGCGCTCGGCCCGACCAACAAGACCCTGTCCTTGTCACCCAACGTCAACGATCCCGGCTATCGCGAGGTCGATTTCGACACCCTCTCCGACGTCTATGTCGAGCAGATCGAGGGCCTGGTCGAAGGCGGAGTCGACATCATCCTCATCGAGACGGTGTTCGACACGCTCAACGCCAAGGCGGCGATCCATGCCACCCACCGGGTCGAGCAGAGCCTGAACCGTCCGCTTCCGATCATGCTGTCGATGACGATCACCGACCTTTCCGGCCGCAATCTGTCGGGCCACAGCATCGAGGCCTTCTGGGCTTCGGTCCGCCATGCCCGGCCACTTTCGATCGGGCTCAACTGCTCCTTCGGCGCGAGCCAGCTTCGCCCCCACATCGCTGCTTTGGCGGCGATCGCCGACACCTTGATCATGGCCTATCCCAATGCCGGCCTGCCCAACGATCTCGGCGAATATGACGAAGGTCCGCAGACGACGGCGACCCAGGTGCGCGAATGGGCCGAGCAGGGCATCGTCAACATCGTCGGCGGCTGCTGCGGCACGACTCCCGACCATATTGCGGCGATCGCGAACGCCGCCTCATCGCTTCCGCCGCGAACCACGCCGAAGCCGGCGCGGCGGACCTTGCTTGCCGGAATCGAACCCATGTACCTCGCCGCCTGAATCAGATGCACGCACCCCTGAGAAGCTCGTTCGTCAACATCGGCGAGCGCACCAACGTCACCGGCTCCGCCCGGTTCAAGAAGCTCGTCATGGCCGGCGACTATGCTGCCGCCGTCGAGGTCGCTCGCCAGCAGGTCGAGAATGGCGCCCAGGTCATCGACATCAACATGGACGAAGGCCTGCTCGACGCCGAATATGCGATGACGACCTTCCTCAAGCTGATCGCCGCCGAGCCGGACATCGCCCGGGTTCCGATCATGATCGACAGCTCCAAATGGAGCGTGATCGAGGCCGGCCTGAAATGCGTCTCGGGCAAGCCGATCGTCAACTCGATCAGCATGAAGGAAGGGGAGGAGGAATTCCTCCGCCTCGCCCGCAAGGTCCGCAATTATGGCGCGGCGATGGTGGTGATGGCGTTCGACGAGGTCGGCCAGGCCGACACCAAGGCCCGCAAGGTCGAGATTTGCGAGCGCGCCTACAAGCTCCTCGTCGGCGACGGCTTCCCGGCCGAGGACATCATCTTCGATCCGAACGTCTTCGCCGTCGCCACCGGAATCGACGAGCATCGCCGCTACGCGCTCGACTTCATCGAGGCGTGCAGCGAGATCAAGGAGCGCTGCCCGCACGTCCACTTGTCCGGCGGGCTTTCCAATCTCAGCTTCTCGTTCCGCGGCAACGAGCCGGTGCGCCGCGCGATGCACTCGGTCTTCCTTTTCCACGCCATTCCCGCCGGCCTCGATATGGCGATCGTCAATGCCGGCCAGCTCGACGTCTACGACACGATCGACCCCGTGCTTCGCGAGGCGTGCGAGGACGTCATCCTCGACCGGCGCGACGATTCGACCGAGCGGCTGGTGGCTCTTGCCGAGAAATTTCTGGGCAGCGACCCGGTGCGCGAGAAGGCCGAGGCCGAATGGCGCGCCTGGCCCGTCGGCAAGCGGCTCGAACATGCCCTGGTCAAGGGCATCGACGCCTTCGTCGTCCAGGACACGGAGGAAGCCCGGCTCGGCGCCGATCGCCCGATCGAGGTGATCGAAGGTCCGCTGATGGACGGAATGAACGTCGTCGGCGACCTGTTTGGATCGGGCAAGATGTTCCTTCCCCAGGTCGTCAAGTCGGCGCGGGTGATGAAGAAGGCCGTCGCCCACCTCATTCCCTTCATCGAGAAGGAAAAGGAAAGGACCGGAGCCACCCAGGGCAAGGGCCGGATCGTCATGGCGACGGTCAAGGGCGACGTCCACGACATCGGCAAGAACATCGTCGGCGTCGTCCTCC
>CBIGXQ010000028.1:0-21719 GCA_966193865.1 uncultured Sphingosinicella sp.
GGTGACAGTGCACTATTTAACTGCACGGCTTTGACGTCGCAGCCGGCTTGGCTTAGCCCTGATCCATGGCTCGCCTCGCCCGCGCCGTCTTTCCGGGTCATCCGCACCATGTCACCCAGCGTGGCAATGGCCGCGCCACCACCTTCTTCGGCGAGCGAGATTATGCGCTCTATCGCGACCTGCTCGGCGAGCATGCAAGCGCCGCGGGAGTCGAGGTCTGGGCGTGGGTCCTCATGCCCAACCATGTCCACCTCATCCTCGTGCCGAAGGACGAGGACGGACTCCGGCGGGCGTTGGCGCCGGTGCACCGCCGCTATGCCGGCCATGTCCACACGAGGATGAACCGGAGCGGCCATTTCTGGCAGGGGCGCTTCGGCTGCGTCGCGATGGATGAGGCGCATCTCGGCGCGGCGCTTCGCTATGTCGCCCTGAATCCGGTCCGGGCGAAGCTGGCGAGCCGCGCGGTCGACTGGCCCTGGTCGAGCGTTCATGCCCAGCTTGGCCGGGAAGACGGCATCACCGCCACGGCTGCGGTGCGCGAGCGCTTTCCCGACTTCGACCGGATTCTCGCCGCCGGCGAGGACGAGGAGATGAGCCGCCGGCTTCGGCGGTCGGAAACGATCGGCCGGCCGGTCGGCGGCGAGACCTTCCTTCGTCGGCTCGAACAGGAAAGCGGACGCTCGCTGGCGCCGGGTCGGAGGGGCCGGCGGCCACGGGAATTAAGTGCACTGTCACCGAATTAGTTTGGGGAGAGGGACCTAAGCTGCCAGGCTGGTCGCAAGCCCTTCCAGGATCTTCGCCCAGCCTTCGCGGGTGCGATCCTCATAGTCGGCCCATTGCGGGTCCATCTCGTGGACGAGCCTGATCCGCGAACCTGAGCCTTCAGGCGCGATCGTGACGATCACCTTCGTGAAACCGGAATCGCGGATCGCGGCGAAGCTGAACACCAGCCGCCGCGGCCGATCGATTTCCAGATATTCGCCGAAATGCTCGGCCAGCTGGTCGCCGCGCCGCTCCTCGATGAGGAAGCGGCCCCCGACCCGAGCGTCGATCTCGACCCGCTCCATGACCCCGTCGGGCGTGGCGAACAGCCAGTGGCGGGCGCTGTCCGGGTCGAGCCAGGCATCGAAAACCGCTTCGGGCGGCGCGTCGATATGGCGCTCGACTTCAACGACGATCGGCTCGACCCTCGCCGATCCCGTCACCAGCTGTCTTCCCTTCGCATCGTCTCACGGCGCTCGATTTCGGCGGAGCTTGGAACCTCCTGAGCGAAGGAGCCTGTCCGTACCGGGCCCTTCCGCCGGTAGCGGGCGATGACGACCCCCTTGGTCGAGGTGCGGCTGTCGATCAGGTCCCATTCGCCCGGATCGGAATTCTCACCGATCAGCTTCTTGCCGGGACCCAGAAGCACCGGGAAGGTGAGCAGAAGCATTTCGTCGACCAGCCCCGCCGCGAGCAGCGACTGGACGAGCACCGAGCTGCCCTGGGTGAGGAGATCGGCTCCCTCGTCCTGCTTCAACCGGGCAACGGCCTCCGGAACCCTGCCTTCCAGCCTGACGCTGTTTTCCCAGGAGAGCGGCCTGGTGGACGACGTCGCGACATATTTGGTCGCGGCGTTGAACGGATCGGCGATTTCTCCCTTCGCGAACGGCCAATAGCCGGCGAAGATCTCGTAGGTCCGGCGGCCCAGCAGCAGGTCGAATGGCTTGGCGAAGGCTTCTCCCATGGCCTCGTCCAGGACCTCGTCCCAGAGGGGAAACACCCAGCCGCCATGTCGAAAGCCGCCGGTCGGATCTTCCTCCGGGCCGCCGGGCGCCTGCATCACTCCGTCGAGACTGACGAAGCCGGCGACGACGACCCGCCGCATCACGCCGGCTCCCGGGCCAGTTCGCCGGCCAGCGCCTCGAGCTGATCGGCACAGGTGCCCCAACCCTCCTGGAAGCCCATCTTCTCGTGGGCGTCGCGGTCGGTGGCGTTGGCGTGGAGGGCGACCGCGCGGTAGAATGTCTTGCCGTCGTCGGTGTCGGTAAGGGTGATGATCGCGGTCATCGGAAAGGATTCGCAGCCCTCGGCCGCCAATTCGGCCGGCCGATAGCCGGGCCCGAGCGAGCTCGTCCATGCCAGCCGCTCGCCGTCGACGACCTCGAGCATGCAGCCGGCATTGCCGTGGCCGGTGTCGAAGCCGTCCGGACCGATCATCCGGATTCGAAAGATCCCGCCCGGCCGGAGCTCCAGCTCGACTTCGCTGATCTCGTACGGCCTTGGCGCGAACCAGCGCTTCAGCAGGTCCGTGTCGGTCCATGCCCGCCAGACGAGTTCGCGCGGCGCGTCCAATATGCGCTCCAGCACCAGGTCCAGATTGTCAGCCATTTCTCTTCTCCTTGCCTTGCATGTCAGCGAGAAATTCCTCGAGCCGATCGAGCCGGCTTTCCCACATCGCGCGTTGCTCGCCGATCCAGGCCTCGGCCGCGGACAGCGCCATGGGCTCGATCCGGCAGGTGCGCACGCGGCCCGTCTTCTGTGACTGAACGAGGCCGCTCGCTTCCAGCATCTGGAGATGCTGGAGCACGGCCGGAAGGCTCATCGGCAGCGGTTCGGCCAGCTCGCTGACCGAGGCGGGGCCGCGGGAGAGCCGCGCCACCATCTGGCGCCGGGCCGGGTCCGCAAGGGCCTGGAAGGCGAGGTCGAGCGCGGCCGAATCGTTAGGCATGTGCTTAAGTAACGCAGAACCGCCATGCACTGCAACCAAAAGTTAGGTGTTTACCTAACTATTCGTTCGGACAGGAGGATTCCGGTCCCTCGAGCAGGTCGAGACAGCGGCCGTCGATCGAATCTTCCGCGATTGTCAGTCCGATCAGAGGGGCGAGCGACGGCAATATGTCTGCAGTTTCGACCGCAAGCGGCTGCTCGAACGGCGTCAGGCCCTGGCGCCAGAACAGGATCGGCACCCGGCGGTCATAGTCCCAGGGGCTGCCATGGGTGGCGATATAACCGCGGGAGGTATCGTAGATCGGCGTGATCCGAGGCTCGAGCAGGACCAGGAAATCGCCCGACCGCTCGCGGTCGAAGGAGGCGGCGGCGCGCTGGACCAGGCTCCACGTGTCGGGCGGCCCGGCCGGCGGCGCCGCGGTCTCGATTTCGGTCCGGGTGAAGACCCGGGCGACCTGCGGGTTCGACCGGTAGATCCGGATCGCCTCGTCGATCACCTGCTGGCGAAGTGCGGGCTCCAGCGTCCGGTCGACATACATGTCGCCGGCGACGAACTCGCCGAAAAGCGCGCGGTTCTGAAGGCCGAACCTCTGCCGAAGCGCGGCGTCGACGGCGTCGACGGCAAGCTCCGCCTGGGCCCTTGCCGCTTCCGGCTGGGCGAGCTGGCGCTGGCGTTCGGGGATATCGAGGCCGCCATGGTCGGCGGTCAGCATCACCACATAGTCGATCCCGGTCGAGTCGAGATATTCGAAGAAGTCGCCGAGCGCCTGGTCGAGCGCCAGCACCTGGTGGCACATCTCGCTTCCGCCGGTGCCGAAGGTGTGGCCGACATAATCGGTGGCGGAGAGACCGATGGCGAGGAGATCGGCAGCCGGACCCTGGCCGAGCCGCATCTCCTGCTGGAGCGCAACGGCGAGCGCGAGAACGGCGCCGTCGAAGTCGGGCGAGGCTCTGAAGGCGTTGCGATTGCCGGCGTCACGGGCGAAGCGGCCGGCTCCGGCGGGGTTGCCGCCGCCTTCGACCGGGATCGCCCGGGTCATCGGCGCGCACAAGGGCTGAATCGGCACCGGCTCGCGCGGCGAGGCGAGCTGCTGGGCGACATGGCCGTTGATCCGCGCGACGGCGGCGGAGGGGCCGGCGCCTTCATGGGTGACGAACTCCCGTCCTCCCCACCACCAGCGCGCCGTGGGGGCGTGGCCGCCCATCATGATCGCGGCGCGATCCTTGCCCGCCACCGCGACCGACCGGCTCTGCGGGTTGGCCCGAATCATATGGTCGCCGAGCGCCGGCACCCGCAGATGCCAGGGGGAGACGGTATAGCTCTGCGAGGAGCTGCCTTCGATCCGTTCGTCCTCGGAGCAATAGATCGACTTGTCCTCGCGGCCGACGCCGAGATCGAACCAGTTGTTCGCGACGATTCCGGTACGCGCCGGGCGGGAGCCGGTGAGGATGGTCGAGTGGCCGGGGCAGGTCTCGGTCGCCGCATGGCCCTGATAGCCGGCGGGGAAGACGACTCCCCGGGCGAGCCGGGCGAGGCCGCCGGTGAAATGTTGCCGGTACTGCGCGAAGAGGTCGGAAGAGAATTGGTCGACCGAGATGGCGACGATCAGCTTTGGCGGGGTCTCCGGGGCCTCCGCCCGAAGCGGCGTCGCGGCGAATGCGAAAGCAAGGAGAGCGGCGGAAAATTTCAGCTTCATGACGACCCCCAGAACATGGATTGCGCCGCCATGGCACAGTCTGGGCACAAATCAATGACCTCGGCCGCAAGTGACTGGACTTGGGACCAAAAGCGGCTAATTCCCCGCTTTGTTTGTGACCGGGGGGAAACATGGACAGCAGCGACGCCGCCGATCTGATTGCCGAGATTCACGAGGACCGGGCCGAAAGTGAGCAGGCCGACCGGTTCCGCAATCGCGCTGCCTTGCTCATCGCCTTTCTCGCCGCGGTGCTGGCGATCGGCGGCCTGGGCGGCGGCAACGCGACCGACGACATGATCCACGCCAATATCGGAGCGAGCGACACCTGGGCTTTCTTCCAGGCGAAGAACATCCGCCAGACGAGCTACGAGCTCGCCGCCGACGAGGTCGAGACGATGCTCGCCGCTCCGGGCCTCGACCCGGAGACCAGAGCCCGGCTCGGCCAACGGCTGGCCGACTATCGTGCGACGATCGCGCGTTACGAAGACGAGCCCGACTCGCGCGCGCCGAACGACCCGTTGCGCGGCGAAGGCAAGAAGCAGCTTCGCGCCCAGGCCCAATCGTTCGAGGAAGCACGGGAGCGGGCGTCCAAACAGGACAGCAGCTTCGACATGGCCGAAGTGCTGCTCCAGCTCGCTCTGGTGCTCGGATCGGTCGCCATCCTCGCCATCAGCCGGCCGATCCTGGTTCTTTCGGCGCTTCTGGGCCTCGGCGGCGCCCTGCTCACGATCAACGGCTTCCTGCTTCTCGTCGCCTTGCCGTTCTAGGCGTTCTGTTCAGCAAAGAGGCTCTGAAGCTGAACAGAAGCCTACCAAGCAATTCAGAGCCGAGTCAGGGCGACTCGGGCATAACTGTCCTCAAGATTCGGAAATCCCGCGTCTTTTGCTACAGGAGGATGCCATGAAGGCTCTGACGAAATATCTGACCGGCGCCGCTGCGGCCGCCGCTTTGACCGTTACCGCCGCGGCTCCCGCCCAGGCGCAGTATCGCGATTATCGCGACCGTGACGGAATCGACGCGGGGGACATCATCACCGGCGTGGCCGTGATCGGCGGGATCGCCGCCATTCTCGGCGCGCTCGACAATGACGGCAATCGCTACGGCTACAACAATCGCTACCGTTACCAGAACGATTACCGCACTGCGGTCAACGCCTGCGCCTACCAGGCCGAGCGTTATGCGCGCGGTGGCCGAGTGAGCGTCACCGACGTCGATCGCCGCGGTCGCAACAGCTATCGGGTGCGTGGCGTCGTCGATGCCGGCTTCGGCGGCTACGGTGGCTACGGCTATGATCGTTACGATCGCTACGATCGCTACGATCGCTACAATCAGCGCATCGTTTTCGAGTGCGATGCCCGGGCCAACGGGCGGATCACCGACTTCGACGTGGATCGTCGCCGCTACTAAGCGACGGTCTTGCTGAACCAGAGATGCGCGCGAGCTCCGGCTCGCGCGCATTTTTGTGCGTGGTCGATTGGGGGGCTCCGGCGGCGGCAAACCGCTTCGTCGATCTGTCCCTAGGGTGAAGGCTGGGACGCTGGACAGGCGGCGAGGCTGTGCCTAATCGCCCGCCATGACGATCCAGCCAAGCGACTCCATCCTCATCGTCGATTTCGGCAGCCAGGTGACCCAGCTCATCGCCCGCCGGGTCAGGGAGGCGGGCGTCTATAGCGAGATCGCGCCGTTCAACCGGGCCGACGAGGCGTTCGAACGGCTGAAGCCGAAAGGCATCATCCTTTCCGGCGGCCCGTCCTCGGTGATGTGGGACGACAGCCCGCGAGCGCCTCAGCATTTCTTCTCGGCAGGCATTCCGATCCTCGCCATCTGCTATGGCCAGCAGACCATGGCCCACCAGCTCGGCGGCCGGGTCGCTCCGTCCGACAGCCGCGAGTTCGGACGCGCCTTCATCGAGATCGTCGGCGATTCCGCCTTGTTCGACGGCCTGTGGAAACCGGGCGAGCTCCACCAGGTCTGGATGAGCCATGGCGACCGGGTCGAGAGTCTTCCGGAAGGGTTCCACGTCGTCGCCCGCTCCGAAGGCGCGCCTTATGCGGTGGCGACCGACGAGGAGCGCCGCTTCTTCAGCCTGATGTTTCACCCCGAAGTGGTCCACACGCCCGACGGCGGCAAGCTGCTCGCCAATTTCGTCCGCCATGTCTGCGGTCTCGCCGGCGACTGGACGATGGCCGAGTTCCGCCAGGCGAAGATCGCCGAGATCCGCGAGCAGGTCGGGGAGGGGCGGGTGATTTGCGGCCTGTCCGGCGGTGTCGATTCCGCGGTCGCGGCCGTTCTCATCCACGAGGCGATCGGCCACCAGCTGACCTGTGTCTTCGTCGATCACGGCCTGATGCGCCAGAGCGAGGCCGAGCAGGTCGTCAGCCTGTTCCGAGGCCATTACAACATCCCGCTCGTCCATGTTCAGGCGGACGAGCTGTTCCTCGGCGGCCTCGCCGGCCTCGATGACCCGGAAGCCAAGCGCAAGTTCATCGGCAAGACCTTCATCGACATCTTCGAGGAGGAAGCGGGCAAGATCGGCGGTGCCGATTTCCTCGCCCAGGGCACGCTCTATCCCGACGTCATCGAGAGCGTCAGCTTCACCGGTGGTCCGTCGGTGACGATCAAGAGCCATCACAATGTCGGCGGTCTGCCCGAGCGGATGAACATGAAGCTGGTCGAGCCGCTTCGCGAGCTGTTCAAGGACGAGGTCCGGGCGCTCGGCCGCGAGCTCGGACTTCCCGAGGCCTTCGTCGCGCGCCATCCGTTCCCCGGGCCGGGTCTCGCCATCCGGATTCCCGGTGAGGTGACGAGCGATAAGTGCGACATCCTCAGGAAGGCCGACGCCATCTATCTCGAGGAGATCAGAAACGCCGGCCTGTACGACGCCATCTGGCAGGCCTTCGCCGTGCTCCTGCCGGTCCGGACCGTCGGCGTGATGGGCGATCACCGCACCTATGATCATGTCTGCGCGCTTCGTGCCGTGACCTCGACCGACGGCATGACCGCGGACATCTACCCGTTCGATTCCGCTTTCCTCAGCCGGGTCGCCACCCGAATCGTCAACGAGGTGAGGGGGATCAACCGGGTGGTCTACGATTATACCTCGAAGCCGCCTGGAACGATCGAGTGGGAATGAGGCCGATCGACGCCAGGTCCGCTCCATGTCGCGGACCCGATGACAAATCCCCATTGCGACCGTGACTTGGCTTCGATGGAACGCTTCTGTTTCGTTGGCGTTTGACAGCCACCGACCACGGACCTGGGGTTCTTCAGCGTGACGATGGCGCTAGGTTCCTTCCCCCAGTTCGGGTGGTTGGCAGAAGCTCGGGTCGGCAAACTTTCTCGCCGTGTCTCGGGGTTTGTTCCGGTTTCGCCAGAAGGCGAGCTGAAAGGGGACAATTATGCCGAAGAAGCAAAGCCGTTACCGTCCGACCAGCCTGCTGGTGGGCGTTTCTCTCTGCATGGCGTCGTTGCTGAGCGCGCCTGTTCCTGCTGCTGCCGCGGCTTGCCAGCCAGGTGAGGCTGGCTGCGTTCTGCCGGTCGGCACGACGCCGCCGCCGGTGGTGACGACGACGACGACGCCGACCTCGACGCCCGTCTACACGGACGTGGACGACGGCGGTGGCATGGGCTGGCTGCTTCCGCTCCTGCTCGGAGCCGCTGCTCTCGCCGCGCTCTATTTCCTCGTCATCGACGACGACGGCGACGATGACGACGTGCCGATCAGTCCCTGATCATCCGGCCGTGCCTGAATGACCTCAGGCGCATCCGATCTTGAACCAGCGGACAGGAGGATATCATTGTGAGAAAGTCTCGAATCGCCGCCGGCATGGCCGGGGCCTTGTTCCTTTCAGTCATGGCGGCGGGAAGCGCGAGCGCGCAGACGGCGGATTGGCCGCTCGGCGCCGAACTTCGTGGTGCGTCCGCCCAGGTCGAATTCGCCAATGGCGTCGTCAACAACGTCACGTTCAATCCGGACGGAACCGCGACGATCACCGGCCCTTCGGGACCAAGCGTGAATGCGAACTGGTTCGTCCAGGGGCAGCAGCTTTGCCTTCAGACCGGAACCGGACGAGAATGCTGGCCGTACCAAATGGCGTTCCAGACTGGACAGACACTGACTCTGACCAGCGACTGTGGCTCGACCTCGAGCTGGACGGCCTTGTCGACTCAGCAGCCGCCGGTCGTCACGCGAAGCGGCGAACGCGGCTAAGCCACGCCGCCTGAGAGCTTCAGGATCCGGGCTCGGTAAAGCCGAGCCCGGACTCGTGCGTTCAACCGATCGAGCGCTTTTTTCCCTCAAGCGAACCAATGGTCCAGGACTCAATTCTGTTCTGGAACGAATTGAAATGGATCGTCGTTTTCACTTCGAAGGGATTCCCGCGATGCGCGGGCGATGACCGCGCCACTGGCGGCGGCAATCCCAAAGAGGAGTAGACGAAATGCTGGGAGCCGGCGCTGTTTCGCCGCGCACTATACTTTGCCGCGTGCATAAGCGGCCGCGCGTTCACCATCTTCCCTATTTGCGATCTGCCCTGGCCGCTGCGTTCCTGGCGTCGGTGGCGGTCCCGGCGACGGCCGAAAGCGGAGTCTCGTCGGTCGACATGATCTACGTGGACTCGGAGCTCGCGCCGCGCGCGGGCGGCGGCGGCGGCGACCGATCGCAAGCATCTTCGCGGGCCGGAGCGCATCCGATCTACCGCCAGCTGAGCGAAGCGCTCGCCGAGTATCGGCAAGTGTGGGGCGGTCTTCCCCAGGTCGATATTCCCGACGGCTCGCCGCTCCGTATCGGCGCCAGCGGCGAGCGCGTCCGCCTGCTCCGCGAGCGGCTGGGTCTCGTTCCCGAAGGTAGCTACGATTCCGAGGTCGAGCAGAGGGTGAGCGACTATCAGTCGGCGCACGGCTTGCCCGCGGACGGGATTGCCGGCCGTCAGACGCTTCAGTCGCTCAATCGAGGGGCTTCGCATTATGAGCGGCTGATCCTGGCCAATCTCGAACGGGCGGCAACGCTCCCAGCGGCACGCTCGGGACGCTCGCTGCTGGTCGACGCTGCCGCGGCCCGCCTTTGGATGTACGAAGACGGGCGTCCGGTCGATTCGATGCGGGTGATCGTCGGCAGGCCGACCGACCAGACGCCGATGCTGGCGGCCTATGTCCGGCATGCGGTGGTCAACCCCTATTGGAATGTTCCGCCGGATCTGGTGCGGCGCCGGATCGCGCCGAGCGTCCTCGAACACGGCATCGGATATCTCGACGAGCAGCGCTACGAGGTGCTTTCCGGATGGAGCGCGGATGCCGGACGCCTCGAGCCCGAGGCCGTCGATTGGCAGGCGGTCGCCGATGGCGAAACCGAGGTCCGGGTGCGCCAGCTGCCGGGTGAGGGCAACTCGATGGGCGACGTCAAGTTCATGATCTCGGGTGAGCTCGGAATCTATCTTCACGACACGCCCGACCGGCATCTGTTCGACTCCGCCGACCGGCGACTGAGTTCCGGCTGTGTCCGCCTTGAGGATGCGTCGCGGCTGTCCCGTTGGCTGTTGGGCAGCGAGCCGCGTTCCTTGTCGGAGAGGCCCGAGCAGCGCGTCGATCTGCCGGAGCCGGTGCCGGTCTTCATCACCTACCTCACGGCGGCGCCATCGGAGCAGGGCCTGGTCTTTCGTGAAGACGTCTATGGCCGGGATGCCGAGCTGTTGGCGAGCCTCGCACCGTGAGGCGGGCGAAGCCAGGCTCCGCCCGCCTGGCGCTTACTCCTGCGCAATCACGGCGCTGAACGACCCGTCGGGCGTGTTGCCGTCCAGCCGGTTGTTGCCGTAGCTGTTCACGGCGGCGCCGCTCCCGGCCACCACACCCGCGCCGTTGCCGTGGATGCTGCTATCGCCGATCCGGATGATGGTGGTCGATCCAGCGGCGAGGATTCCCCGGCTGCTATTGTTCGCGATCGTCGAACCGCTCACCATGACATTGGCCGAGGTGGTTCCGGCCGGAGTGCTGACCGAAAGGCCGACCGTGTTGCCGGCGATCTGGCTGTCGTCGATCGTCACGCTGATTCCGGCGGCCGAGGAATTGCCGCCCGTATCGACCCGTATTCCGTCATTGGCATTGTTCTGGATCCGGACGTTGCGAAGCACGGCCCGGACGCTGCCGCCGGCGCCGGTCGGCTGGATGAGGATCCCGCCGCCGCTGGCGCCATTGCCATTGTCGGCGATGACGGTGTTGCTGATGTAGAGTTGAGAGGCGCCATTGGGCTGGAAGGCGATCCCGCGGCTGTTGGGGCCATTGAATCGGCGGATCACGCTATCCTCGACATGAAGCGCGCCGCCCGAGACGAAACGCACGCCGTTGCCGGGCGGATTGACCCCGAAGATGTCGAGACCGCGAAGATAGACGACATCGTTCGGCCCGGCGTTGACGACGATGCCGTTGCCGCCGGCAAGCGCGCCGCCCTCGGTATATTGACAGGAGATGGTGAGAGACTTGGTGATCGCCACCGCACCGAAACCGCCGGGATCGAGGCAGTTGATCTCGCCGCCCGCGGCGGTCTTGGCGATGGCCCCGGCGAAGGTCTTGCACGGCGCGGTCCGGCTGCAGGGATTGGCATCGTCACCGACGCCGGACACCCACGTCCGCGTCGCCTGGGCGCTCGCCGATCCGGCCATCAACCCGCCAAACAAGATCGCAGCGCCTGTCGCGGTCAGTCTCATCCTCTTTCTCATTCCAGTTTCCCCCGCTCGGTTTGTTCGTGCCGGCCCCGATGTTGCGATGCTGTGGGGCCTTTGTCGAGCAGGTGCAGCACTCTTGCGGTCAAGACGCATCCTCGGCGGTCCTGGATCGTTGGCTGAATGATGACGAAGACCATTCCCTTGATCCTGACTCTCGGCGCCATCTGCGGCGCCTGCGCCGCCGAGGCACCCCCGAAGCCCAATCCAGGCGACGTGGAGCGGCTGCTCGCTCGAATGGACGCCCAGCGCGATGATGCGTCCGATCACCTTCCGGACAAGGCGGTCGCGAAAGTCCGGCGCGCCGAACGGCTGGTCGCGCCGCTTGAAAAGGTTCAGGCCGACAGGATCGATCCGGACCTGGCTCTGGAGCTCATCGTCTGACTTGATCCTGGCCGTTCGGCCTAGCGGGTGAGCTTCTCGCCCGCTTCCGCCTTCCTGACCAACAGCTCGGACAGGGCGAAGTCTGGCCCGAGGCGATCCTGTTGCCGCTTCAGGCCGTCGACGATCGTGGCGAGGCCTTCGGTGTCGGCCCAGAACATGGGACCGCCGCGATAGACCGGCCAGCCATAGCCATAGACCCAGACGACATCGATGTCGGAGGCGCGCTGGGCCATCCCTTCCTCGAGGATCTTCGCGCCTTCATTGACCATCGTGTAGAGAGTCCGCTCGATGATCTCCTGATCGGAAATCTCTCGAGGCTCGATGCCGGCTTTGGTCCGGAAGTCGTCGATGATCGCCTGCACCGTCGGCGAGGGGCTGGGCCGGCGCTTGTCGTCATAGTCGTAGAATCCGGCGCCCTTCTTCTGACCCCAGCGGTCGATCGCGCAAAGCGCGTCGCGGATATTCTCCACCCGGCTCGGATCGCGGTGCCAGCCAATGTCGACTCCGGCGAGATCGGCCATCTGGAACGGCCCCATCGGCATCCCGAAGTCGACATGGACTCGATCGACCTGCTCAGGGGTCGCGCCCTCCAGCAAAAGCTGGTTCGCCTGAAGCTGGCGCGGCATCAGCATCCGGTTGCCGATGAAGCCGTGGCAGACGCCGGCGACGACCGCGACCTTCCTGATCCGCTTCGCCGTCTGCATCGCCGTCACCAGGGCGTCTGGAGCGGTCTTCGCACCGCGAACGACCTCGAGCAGCTTCATGACGTTGGCGGGCGAGAAGAAGTGGAGTCCGAGCACGTCCTGAGGCCGCGACGTCGTCGCCGCAATTTCGTCGATATTGAGGTAGGAGGTGTTGGAAGCGAGGATCGCCCCAGGCCTTGCGATGCGGTCGAGCCTGGCGAAGATCTCCTTCTTCACGTCCATATTCTCGAACACCGCTTCGATGATGAGGTCGCAGTCGCCGAGGTCCTCGAGATCGAGGCTCGGCGTCAGTAGCCCCATCGCCTGGCCGACCTGCTCGCCCGTCATCCGTCCCTTGGCGGCGCTCGCCTCGTAATTCTTGCGCATGACGCCGGTACCGCGGTCGAGCGCGGCCTGCTCCGTCTCGACGATCGTCACCGGCACTCCGGCGGAAAGGAAGTTCATCGAAATGCCGCCACCCATGGTGCCCGCGCCGATGACCCCGACTTTGCGGATCTCCCGGGGCCTGGTGTCGTCCGGCAGGCCTTCGATCTTCGCGGCCTTGCGCTCGGCGAAGAAGAAATATTGCTGGGCCCGGGCCTGGGTCCCGCTCATCAGCTCCATGAACAGCCGGCGTTCGTCCTGCACGCCTTCGGCATAGGGCTTGGCGACGGCGGCCTCGATCGCGCGGATATTGTATTCGGGGGCATCGAAGCCGCGAAACTTGCGGGCATTGGCCGATCGGAACGAGTCGAAGATCGCCGGGTCGGTCCGCGCTTCCGCCAGCTTGTCGTCGCGCTCGCTCGTCTTCGGGATCGGCCGGATGGCCTTCACTTCGTCGGCGAAAGCGACCGCATGCTGTTCCAGTTCGCCCTCGATCAGCCGATCGACGAGGCCGATCTCGAAGGCCTCCGTCGCGGAGATCGGATTGCCGGTGGCAGCCATTTCGAGTGCCTTGCCCACTCCGGCGACCCGGGGCAGGCGCTGGGTCCCGCCGGCGCCCGGCAACAGGCCCAGCTTGACCTCGGGAACCCCGAGCTTCGCCGACGGCACCGCCACCCGATAATGGCTCGCGAGGGCGACCTCGAGACCGCCGCCGAACGCCGTCCCATGGATCGCCGCGACCACCGGCTTGGTGCAATTCTCGATGATGTCGACGACCATCGGCAGCATCGGCATCTGCATCGGCTTGCCGAATTCGGTGATGTCGGCGCCGGCAAAGAAGGTCTGGCCCTGGCAGACGATGACCACCGCTTTGACGGATTCGTCGGAATCCGCTTCCTCGATCGCCTTGACCAGCCCCTCGCGGACGGCGTGGCCGAGCGCGTTGACCGGCGGATTATTGGAAATGACGATTAGAACGTCGCCGTGACGCTTGGTGGAAATCGGGCTCATCTTCGGGCGCCTCCCTTTCGCTCCGCCGATGGCGCGACTTTACGTGAACGTCAACCGGGGTGGCATCGCCCTAGAACGAGGTTCGGCCATATTCCTGGCGGTAGAAAGGATGGGACGAGGACAGTCCGCCGTCGATGACGAGCGCGTGGCCGTTGACGTAGCTCGACTCGTCCGAGGCGAGGAACAAAGCCGCGCTGGCGATCTCGTCGGGTTCGCCGCCGCGTTTCATCGGGTTGAGGTGGCCGATCTGGTCCTCCTTTCCGGCGGCTCGCGCCATTTCGTAGAGCGGCTTGGTCATTCCGGTCTCGATCAGCCCGGGGCAGATGGCGTTGACGCGCGTGTTGGATCCGCACAATTGGGTGGCGGCGACCTGCACCAGCCGGATCACGCCCGCCTTGCTCGCCGAATAGGCCGGGCCGCCGGCGCCGGCGCGAAGCCCTGCCACCGACGCCGTGCAGATGATCGAGCCCCCGCCACGTTCCTTCATCGCCGGCGCCGAATGCTTGATGGCGAGAAAGGGCCCGATCAGATTGACCCGCAATATCTCCTGCCAGTCCTCGGGGCTCTGCTCGAAGATGGAGGCGAGGCCGCCGGAAATGCCGGCATTGGCGAAGAAGATGTCGAGACCACCGAAATGCACGCTGGCGGCGCTGACGAGGCCCTGCACGTCCTGCTCCAGTCCGGCATCGGCGCCGACCCAATAGGCATTCTCGCCGATCAGGTCGGCGGTTTCCTCGGCGCCATTGAGATCGGCAATGACGACCTTGGCGCCTTCGGCGGCGAACCGCCGTGCTGTCGCTCGGCCGATTCCCGATCCTGCGCCGGTGACGATCGCGACCTTGCCTTCTAGCCTGCCTGCCATTGCTTGCCCCCTCGACGCTCTCTCCCTCGGGAGAGGATCATGTCTTTCAAAGTCCGACCCCGATGGTGCTTCCGCCGTCCACGACGATCGCCTGGCCGGTCATGAAGGTGGAGGCGCGCGAGGCGAGGAAAACGGCCGCGCCGGCGATTTCCTCCGGCTCGCCGATCCGCTGCATCGGCGTATGCATCGTCACCAGCTGCAGGGTCTGCGGATTCTCCCAGAGGGCGCGGGCGAAGTCGGTCCGGATCAGGCCCGGCGCGATGCAATTGACTCGCACCTGGCTGGGTCCGAACTCGGCGGCGAGGTTTCGAGCGAGCTGGAAATCCGCCGCCTTGGAGATGTTGTAGGCGCCGATCACCCCGGACGCCTTGAGTCCGCCGATCGAGCTGACGATGATGATCGAGCCGTCCCGCCGCTCGATCATTTCGGGCGCGGCCATCTGGATCAGCCAGTGATTGGCGATGACATTATTCTCGAGGATCTTCCGGAACTGATCGTCGCTGATCCCGCCCATCGGCCCGTAATAGGGATTGGAGGCGGCGTTGCAGACGAGGATGTCGATCTTGCCGAGCTGGCGCCGCGTTTCGTCGACGAGATTCTGAAGCTCGGCCTTGGAAGAGATATTGGCTGGAACGACGATCGCCCGGCCGGCGCCGTGCCGGGCGTTGATCGCCTCCGCCGCTTCCGCGCAGGCGTCCGCCTTGCGCGACGAGATGACGACGCTGGCGCCCTGGTCGGCCATCGCCTCGGCGATCGCCCGCCCGATGCCGCGTGAGCTTCCGGTAATGACGGCGACCTTGCCGGTCAGATCGAATAGCGACATCTTCACTCCTTCATGGCTTGCTAGTCGAACATGATCACCGATCGGGCCGAGTCGCCGATCCGCAATCTCTCCATGGCCTGGTTGACCTCGCCGAGGCCGATGCGCTCCGCCACCAGGCTATCGAGATCGAGCCGCCCGGCAAGGTAGAAGTCCACAAGCCGCGGGATGTCGATCGGAAAGCGGTTCGATCCCATCAGCGAACCCTGCAGTCTTTTCTCCGCCAGGAGGTCCATCGCATGCATTCCGACCTTCTCGTTCAACGGCATCATCCCGACGATCGTCGCCGTGCCGCCGCGCCTGAGCAAGGCGAGGGCCAGTTCACCGGTGGCGATCCGCCCGACCGCCTCGATGGCGTGGTGGACCCCGCCTCGGGTCAGCTCGACGATCTTTTCGCGGAGCACCGGGTCGGCCGAATCGAAGCTGTCGGTCGCCCCGACCCGTTCCGCCAGCGATCGCTTGGCCGCGATCGGATCGATGGCGATGATCCGATCGGCGCCCGCAATCCGTGCCGCGTTGATCGCTGCAAGCCCGATTCCGCCGCACCCGATCACGGCGACGTCCTCGCCCGGCCGGACCCCGGCGCTGTTGAAGATCGCTCCGGCTCCGGTCACGACGGCGCAGCCCATCAGTGCAGCGCGGTCGAACGGCATGTCCGGATCGACGACGACGGCGCCATTTTCATGAACGAGGAGAAGCTCGGCATAGCCGCCGACGTTGAGGAGCTGGTGGACGGGAGCACCGCCGAGGGTCAGCCGAGCGCCGTCCACCGCTTTGCGTTTCGTCGAGGGATCGACGCACAGCGCGAGCCGCCCGGAAAGGCAATATTCGCAGCGGCCGCAGAAATTGGAGAAGCAGGTGACGACATGGTCGCCGGGCTTCATCGCGGTGACGTCGGCGCCGACGGCTTCGACGACGCCCGCGGCTTCATGGCCGGGGATTGCCGGCAGCGGAGTCGGATAGGCGCCGTCGACGAAATGCAGGTCGGAATGACAGGCCCCGCAGGCGCGGGTTCTTATCAGCACCTCGCGCGGACCGGGACTGGCGACCGCGACCTCTTCGATCGAAAGCGCCGTTTTCGGCGCGTGCAGGACGGCGGCCCTCAACCTCGTTCCTCTTCATGCCGGCGGAAGTCGGCACGTCGCCCCACGTCCCGCGCGCTCCGGCTTCCGCCGGGACGAGGCTCAGGGCGCATGCCTGGCATATTCGAGCCTGGCGATCGCCCGGGCGTGCACTTCGTCCGGACCGTCCGCCAGCCTCAGCGTGCGGATTCCGGCGTAGTTCTTGGCGAGCTCGAAATCCTGGGAGACTCCGGCGCCGCCATGAGCCTGGATGGCATCGTCGATGATCCTCAGAGCCATGTTCGGGGCATGGACCTTGATCATCGCGATCTCGCCCGCCGCTGCCTTGTTGCCGGCCTTGTCCATCATGTCCGCCGCTTTCAGGCACAGCAGGCGCGAACATTCGATGTCGATTCTCGCCGCCGCGATCCTCTCTTCCCAGACGCTGTGCGCGGAAAGTGGCTTGCCGAAGGCGACCCGCGACTGGAGCCTCTTCACCATCGCCGCCAGCGCCTCCTCGGCGACTCCGACGGTGCGCATGCAGTGGTGGATCCTGCCGGGACCCAGTCGGCCCTGGGCGATCTCGAAACCGCGGCCTTCGCCGAGCAGCATGTTCGAGGCCGGCACCCGAACGTCCTTCAGCTCGACCTCCATATGGCCGTGCGGCGCATCGTCATAGCCGAACACGGTCAGCGCCCGCTCGACCGTCACGCCGGGCGCGTCGAGCGGCATCAGGACCATCGACTGCTGCTGGTGCTTCTGTCCCTCCGGGTCGGTCTTGCCCATGACGATCGCCACCTTGCAGCGCGGATCGCCGGCGCCGGACGACCACCATTTGCGGCCGTTGATGACATAGTCGTTGCCGTCGCGTCTGATCTCGCACTGGATGTTGGTGGCGTCGGACGAGGCGACGCCGGGCTCGGTCATCAGGAAGGCGGAGCGGATCTCGCCGTTCATCAATGGCCTCAGCCACGCCTCCTTCTGCTCGCGCGTGCCGTAGCGGTGGAGCACTTCCATATTGCCGGTGTCGGGCGCCGAGCAGTTGAAGACTTCCGAGGCCCAGCCGATCCGGCCCATTTCCTCGGCGCAAAGCGCATATTCGAGATTGGTGAGCTGGGTCCCCTCGAAGGCGAAACTCTCGTCGACGTGGCGAAGAGCCTGTCCCGGCGGCATGAACAGGTTCCACAGCCCGGCCTCCTTGGCGTCCGGCTTGAGTTCCTCGATGACCTCGATCGGTTGCCAGCGGTCGCCGGCGGCAAGTTGCGACTTGTAGTCGTGCTGACGCGGCCGAATCCGAGACTCGACGAAGTCGCGCACTCGGTCGCGATAGAATCGTTCGCGTTCCGTAAGGTCAAAATCCATTCGGCCTGTGTCCCACTTCGGATGGTCAGGCGACGCTGCCAGAAACGGCGGTTTCGCGCCAGTCGAGACGCCGCGGCCGACGCGTTTGCGAGGGATTGATCGAGATTGTTGGCTCGGTCCGCAGGTCTGCGGCATGAGAGCTTCAGCGCGGGTGGACGGCTGGGATAATTGCGCAGGCGCAACGCTTTGCCGGCATGCGCGTTCAAGTCGGCTCAATCCAGGTTAGGAAAGTATTTTAGGTGGCAAGGGACGAAATGGAATCGGCGGGAAAGGCGGCACTCGGGATTGATGGGCTTGATCACATCGTCGCTGGCGGCCTGGCGCGCGGCCGACTTTTCCTGCTCGAAGGCAGCCCGGGCACCGGCAAGACGACGGTGGCGACGCAATTTCTCCTCGCCGGTGCCGCGGCGGGCGAACGGGGATTGTATATCACCCTGTCCGAAACCGAGGACGAGCTTCGCGCCGGAGCGGCTTCTCATGGCTGGTCTCTCGATGGCTTCGACATATTCGAGCTGATTCCGCCGGAGAGCCTGCTCGACGAGGAGCAGCAGCAGAGCCTGCTTTATTCGTCCGATCTGGAACTGGGGGAGACGACCAAGCGGATCCTCGAGTCCGTGGAGCGGCTGAAGCCCGATCGAATCGTCCTCGACAGCCTGTCAGAGATCCGCCTCCTCGCCCAGAGCTCGTTGCGCTACCGGCGGCAGATCCTGGCTCTGAAGCACTTTTTCGTCCGCCACGGAGCGACGGTGCTGATGCTCGACGATCTCACCGCCGAGAGCGAAGACCGGACCATGCACAGCATCGCCCATGGCGTTATCCGTCTCCAGGAGCTGTCGCCTGATTACGGCTCCGAGCGACGCCGCCTGAAGGTCCAGAAATATCGCGGGTTGCGCTATCGCGGCGGCTATCACGACTTCGTCATCGATACCGGCGGAATTCGCGTCTTCCCGCGGCTGGTGTCAGCTGAGCATAGACGCGATGTCAAACGTGATATCCTCAAGTCGGAATCCAAGGAGCTGAACGCGCTACTCGGGGGCGGCGTCGAGCGCGGGTCGAGCGTCCTGATCCTCGGCCCGGCCGGTACCGGCAAGTCACTTCTTGCACTCACCTTCATCGCCGGCGCGATCCATCGGGGAGAGCGGGCAGCGATGTTCGTCTTCGACGAGGAGCTGGGGCTGCTCGTCGACCGGGCGAAGCCGCTCGGTGTCGATCTCCAATCGATGGTCGACAATCGCCAGCTCATCATCGAGCAGGTCGATGCCGCCGAGCTTTCGCCAGGAGAGTTCTCGCAGCGTGTGAGAAGCTGTGTCGAAGAGCATCAGGCACGTACGGTAGTGATCGACAGCCTGAACGGATTCCAGGCGGCCATGCCGGAGGAACAGTCGCTGATCCTCCACATGCATGAGCTCCTGCAATATCTGAACCGCCAGGGCGCTTCGACATTCCTGACCGTGGCTCAGCATGGCCTTGTCGGCGACATGAAGTCGCCCGTCGACGTCACCTATTTGGCCGATACGGTTATCCTGCTGCGCTATTTCGAGGCGATTGGGCGAGTCCGCCGCGCCATCTCGGTCGTCAAGAAAAGAACCGGCATGCACGAGGACACGATCCGGGAGTTCCGGATCGGCAAGAACGGCATCAGGATCGGCGAGCCGCTGACCAGTTTTCACGGTGTCCTTCGCGGCGTGCCGACCATGGTCGGTGAAACCCAGACCTTGCTGGAGCCCGATCCCGCTTGACCCACGTATCCGAACGCGCACTCATCCTTGCGCCACAGGGACGGGATTCCCAGGTGGCCGCGGCGATGCTGGTCGAAGCCGGGATCGAGAATTCGATCTGCCGCGACGTCGACGAGCTCGTCCGCGAAATGGGGGTCGGCGCCGGCTTCGGATTGATCACCGAGGAAGCATTGGTGACGTCGGATCTTCATCCGCTGGCCGACTGGCTCGGTGGCCAGCCCGAATGGTCCGACTTTCCGTTCGTCCTGCTCACCCATCGAAGCGGCGGTCTCGAGCGTAACCCGGTGGCAGGGAGGCTCTTGCGCACCCTCGGCAACGTAACCTTCCTGGAACGCCCGTTTCACCCGACGACCTTGATCAGCCTGGCCCAGTCGGCGCTTCGGGCGCGCCGGCGCCAATATGACGCCCGAGCGAGGCTATTGGAGCTTCGCGATCTCGCCGCCGATCTCGAACGCCGGGTCGAGGATCGGACGGCGGATCGGCAACGCGCGCTCGCCCAGCTCCATGAAGCCCAGAAGCTCGAGACCCTGGGCCAGCTCACCGGCGGGGTCGCCCATGATTTCAACAATCTGCTGACCCCGATCGTCGGTGCGCTCGACCTGCTGCAGCGCAAGATCGCCGGCTCGGACCCACGGACGGAACGCCTGGTGGTGAATGCGCTGCAATCGGCCAGTCGGGCCACGTTGCTCGTCCAGCGGCTGCTCGGCTTTGCGCGGCGCCAGACCCTCAGCACCGGGTCGGTCGACGTGGCGGCCTTGCTCGACGGCATGCATGATCTGCTCGCAAGCTCGGTGGGGCCGATGGTGGAGCTCGTGACCCGACACGAAGCCGATCTGCCGCTTGCCCTTGCCGACCCCAATCAGCTCGAGCTCTCGATCCTCAACCTGTGCGTGAACGCCCGTGACGCCATGCCCGAGGGCGGCCTGCTGACCATCGTCGCCGAGCAGGCCGTGGTCGATCCCGGCACCGATCTCGATCTCAGGCCGGGTCTCTATGTCCGGCTTTCGGTGATCGACACCGGGGTGGGGATGGACGAGCAGACGCTCGCTCGGGCAGTCGAGCCGTTCTTCTCGACGAAGGAAACCGGTCGTGGGACCGGGCTTGGTCTGTCGATGGTGCATGGCCTCGCCGCCCAGCTCGGCGGCGCCTTTGCCTTGAGCAGCACGCCCGGCAAAGGCACTCGCGCCGATCTCTATTTGCCGCTTTCGGGCGCCGCTGCGCCGATCGCGGCGCCGCCCAAGCCGCTGCCAAGCCCTCATCCCCTCCGCCCGCTCAACCTCCTGCTCGTCGACGACGAGGAGCTGGTGCGGATAGGCACCGGAGAAATGCTCCGGGATCACGGCCACCACGTCATCGAGGCCGCCGATGGAAGCCAGGCGCTGGCCCTGCTCGCAGACGGTGCGGCCTTCGACGCGGTCGTCACCGACTATAAGATGCCGCACATGGATGGTGCACAGCTGGCGGAACGGATCCGCGCGGTTCGGCCCGATCTGCCGATCCTCCTGATCACAGGCTATACCGGATCGACCGACGACTCGCCCGATCTGCCGCGCCTGGCAAAGCCGTTCAGCCAGGCGGATCTGGCCGAAGCGCTCGCCAACATCTCGCCGCAGGATCCCAAGGTGGTGCGCCTGCCGCGGCGCGACAAAGGCTGATCGAGGCGTCCAGCGGGCCCGACGGTCGATGCTCTATTTGTCGGCCGAGTGGGAAAGCGTCTTGGCGAAACGGTAGCTGCCCCGTTCGAACCCGAGCGCCCGGTAGAATGCGTGAGCACGGGTCAGCTTGGCGTTGCTCGTCACCTCCATCGCCCCGCAACCGCGCTCCCGGAGCCGTTCCTCGACCGCTTCCACCAGCCGGCGGCCGATCCCCTGCTTTCGGACCTTCTCGTCGACCTGAAGATAGGTGATCCGGCCAACCGGCCGGGGGCGATGAAGGACAGGAGTGACGTGCCAGGTGATCAGCCCCACCACGTCGTCGCCGAGGCGGGCGACCAGCGGCCGCTCTCCGGCGCGCGCAAGCAGCGGCAGGCGTTCGGCGATCTCGTCCGCATGGGTCGGCGCGAAGGGCGAGACCAGCCTCGCCAGGGCCTCGGCATCGACCGAATCCGCCTCGCGGATCCTGAGCTTCGGCTCCGGCGCAGGTTGAGCTGAAGCGCGCTTGGCCGACTTCGCAGGCCTGGCCCGGGGCGGGGAGGGCGTTGGAGATTTCGGTGGTGGTGGGGAAGGGGCCTTTGGCTTGTCCTTTCCCTTTCGCTTTTGCGGAGCCGCCTTACCCGCTGCGGCGACGACCTGGAA
>CBIGXQ010000029.1:0-21657 GCA_966193865.1 uncultured Sphingosinicella sp.
CGCTGCCCGGTGTGCGGCGGCAGCGGCAAGGTGATCGAGGGAATTGGCGGCGGCTAGGCCTTGAACGGAGGCCTTCAGCGAAGCCTGTAGCTCAGCCGGACCCCGATCGAGTCCATTCCCGGATTTTGCGGGCTCAGCAGCTGGGCGTGGCTGAGATGGACCCAGGCCGCCTCGACCGCCAGCCTTGGGCTGACCTGATAACCCACGGCGATCTCAGGCTCGAACAGGATCCTCGATCCCAGGTCGGTTCGGCGATTGCCGACGACGCCATCGTCGTCGCGGCTGTGGATGGCGATTCCGATGCCCGGGCGGACGAACAGCCGACCGCCGATCCGCCAGCTCAGCCCGGCGGCGGCGAAATGGGTCTCGCCGCCACTCGCGAGCGATCCGAAGACGTAGGGCGAAGGCGAGCCGACGAAGCGAAGCGCCTCGATCCGCTCGCCGCGCCAGCCGATCTGAAGGTCGACGCCGTCCTCGAATCCGCCCTTGGTAAGCGGAGTGTCGACGTCATGTTCGAGCAGTCCGCCGAAGAGCTCCTGCGCCTGGGCCGGCCCGGCTGACGCGGCCAGCAGCAGACCGGCGATGATCGCTGTCGAAGACTTCAAGCTCACCCTCCCGCTTGCCATTGCGCGACGCTCTCGATCGGCGCCACCAGCATCAACACATTGAGCGTCAAATTGTCCCGGATGATGAGCAGGGTGGCGAGTTCGAAGGCGAGCGCGATCGCGACAATGGCCCAGACCGGCAGCCGGCGGGCGATTCCGAAGCCGAGGATCATCCACAAGATGTCGGCGAGCGAATTGATCACGCTGTCGCCATTATAGCCCAGCGCCATCGTCGCTTCGCGATAGCGATCGATCACCCACTGGCTGTTCTCCAATATCTCCCAGGCCGCCTCGATGACGATCGCGGCAATCAGCCGGTCGCCAGGCGGATTGCGCCTCAGGAACAGCCAGCCGAGGAGATAGAACAGGAAGCCGTGGATGATGTGGCTGGGCGTGTACCAGTCGGCGAGATGCTGGCTGTTGTCGGGGCCGTGGACCTCCCCCACCCACAATTTCACTTCGCCGCAGGCGCAGATGAGCGGCCGGCCCATCCACAGCAGGATGGCGGCGGCGACGAAGGCCAGGCCGATCGCGATCAGCCAGTAGCGGCGGGGGATGAAAGGAGTCATTCGGCAAGCCTCTCCTCGAGCTTGACGATGGTTCGATAATTGCGCGCGGTCGAGGGCGATCCGATCGCCCGGTCGATCAGGGTCGGAGTCAGCTTCGAGCGGCCGACGCCTTCCGGATAGTGGATCCAGATCCCCTGGCCGGCCCGCTTCACCTGCTCGCCGGCCGTCGCGCGGGCCTGGATCGTCCCCTCGGCGCCCTCGGCCGGCGGCCTTTTCGCCACCATCAGCATGAGCCGGTTCGGCGCGTCTCGCGCCGCTTCCGGGAAGGGATTGCCGGCGCGCAGGGCCGACCAGGCCGTGGCGGTTCGAACCATCACCGGAACGTCGAGGCCGAAGCGTCGCTCGATCGCCTGTTCGAGGCAGGTCTCGATCGCGGCCGGCTCGCCCGCGGCCGAGAAGAGGAGGTTCCCACTCTGGATATAGGTCTGGACGTCGGTCCAGCCGAGCTCGGCGCAGAGGTCACGAAGCTGCGCCATCGGCAGCTTTCGCCCGCCGACGTTCACCGCCCTCAACAAGGCAAGCATCCTGGTCATGGCTCACCTTGGAGCGTGGGCGGGGCCGGGTCCAGCGGGGTGGCGACGTTCGTCTCCCCCATCAGGCCTTGACGGCCCCCATCGTGCCAAGCCAGTAGCGCCCATGGAAATCGCAAGCGCCTTCCAGCGTCGGGGCCTCCTCTTCGTCCTTTCCAGCCCCAGCGGCGCGGGCAAGTCCACCATCGCGAGAATGCTCCTGGCCGAGGACGACGGAATCGCCATGTCGATTTCGGCGACGACCCGGCCGATCCGTTCCGGCGAGGAAGATGGCCGCGACTATCATTTCGTCAGCGAGGAACGGTTCGAGACGATGGTCGCCGAAGGCGCCTTCCTGGAGTGGGCCTATGTCTTCGGCCATCGCTACGGAACGCTGAAGAGCGAGGTGCTCAAGGTCATCGAAGGCGGCCGCGACGTCCTGCTCGACATCGACTGGCAGGGCACCCAGCAGCTCAAGCAGGTCGATCCCGACATCGTCCGGGTGTTCATCCTGCCGCCGTCGATGGTCGAGCTCGAGCGGCGGCTTCGCGCCCGTGGCACCGACAGCGAGGAGGTCATTCGGCGCCGGATGGAGCGGGCCGCGACCGAGATCAGCCACTGGGCCGAATATGATTATGTGCTGATCAACAACAATGCCGAGAAATGCCGCGAGCTGGTCCACAACATCCTCAAGGCCGAGCGGCTCAAGGCGACCCGCCGCGTCTTCCTCCACGATTTCGTCCGCGAGCTGATCGTCTAGGAACCTGGCTGAGCGGCCAGGGCTTTTGCCGTCTCGGCGCCTGCGCTAGACTGGTTGAAACAGGAGGGACTGGACATGCTTCGCGTGATCATCGGCTCTGCCGTCGCTTCGGTCGCGATGCTGATCCTCGGCTTCATCTTCTTCGCGAGCGGGCTTCAGAACCTGGCCAGCCGCAATCTCGCCGACGTCCCGGCGGGCGCGGTTCGCCAGACCTTGTCCGCTAACCTGCCCGCGACCGGCACCTATCTCGTCCCCAATCCCGAAGGTTCGGCCGCCCAGACGGTCATGTACGGCCAGGGGCCGATCGCGACGATCCATTACAACACCAACGGCTTCGCCGCCTCGGATCCCGGCCCCCTCGTCCTCGGCCTCGTCCTGAACTTCGTCGTCGCTCTGCTGATCGGCACCGCTTTGATCGGAATCGACCGCCGAGTGCCCGATTTCGGCTCTCGAGCCCGGGTTGCGGTGATGATCGCGGTCGCCGCCAGCGCCTTCACCCATCTCGGCGAGCCGATCTACTGGCACCATGACTGGCCGCATTTCCTCTATGTCTTCATCGCCGATTCGCTGGCCCTGGCCGCGGCGGGCGTCATCGTCGCCTGGTTCTTGCCCAGGTCCGATCGTCATGCTCCGGCCGAAGCGCCGACCGACGTCTAGCGGCTGCCGCCGTTCAGCCGGGTTCGCCTGACGGGAGCAAGCCGAGAAAGCGAGCGGCGGCCTCGAAATCGGCCCTTCGGCTGGCGAGCGCTTTCGTCGCCTCTTCGTCCTCGCCCCATTGTTCGGCCTGCCATTGCTCGTCGAGCGTGGCTGCGTCCCAGGCGGATTCCAGCCCGATCGCCTCTTCGGCGAGCGCCAGGGCGATGAGGAGAGAGCCCGAAACGGTGACGAGGGGGGAGAGGCCGGCCAGCTCGAACGGGGTTCGCGCCAGGACTGCCGAGCGGAGCCGATCGATCGTCGCGCTCGGCTGGGGCCGGTGGATGATCCCGGCGACGATCTCGAAGGCGACGTCGAAGCGGCGCCTCGCCCAGTCGAGGATCGGGTCCCAAAGGTCCGACTGCCGCCGGACGAGCGGCGCCGGCCCCTCCGCCCGATAGCAGAGCAGGTCGCTCTCGCCATAAACGGCGAGGCCGCGAGCGAATCGCTCCCGTTCGGGCGCGATCCGGTCGATCGCGGCATTGGCGAGGCCGGTCAGGGGCATCGACCGGGGGTCGATCTTCTCGCCTCGGGCGTTCCATTCCGCGACGATCGCCTCGGCGAGCCTTTCCGTCGGGACCGCGAGCGGCGCTCGTCCCGGAGTCCGCACCGGACGGCCGTCGAGCACGATTCCGAAGCCTTCAAGCGAAGGGAGGATGCCGGCGGACTGGTAGAAACGCTTCACGCGTCGGGCGGAGTCCGCCAGCGGCGGGCAAGATATTGAGGCCCGAGGATGCTGATCGCCAGGCCGAGCAAAGCGAGCGGGAAGCCGGCAATATGGCCGCCCTCGACGATCAGGTCGCTTTGCCAGAGCATGAGCGCGACCAGGACGAGGATCGTGCCCCCGATCCGGGTAAGGTTGAAGAGGATGAAGCGGTTGCGCCACATCGTCTCGTCGTCGGGATTGGTCATGCTGCTGCCTTCAGATGGTCGAACAGGTCGAGCGGATGGGCGCAGAGATGATGAGCGCCGGCGCGGATCAGCTCGTCCGCTCCATGATAGCCCCAGGTGGCCCCGATCGCCCTCACGCCGGCCGCTCGCGCCATCATCATGTCGAAGCTCGTGTCGCCCATCATCAAGCTGGCCTCGGCCTCGGCGCCGGCCTCGGCCAGTGCCTGCGCGATCATCGACGGATCGGGCTTGGACGGGTGACGGTCGGCGGTCTGAAGGGTGACGAAGCGGGCAAGCAGCCCGTGATGGTCGAGGCACAAGGCCAGCCCCCGATCGGACTTGCCGGTGGCGATCCCGAGCAGCCAGCCGTCCGCCTCGAGCCGGTCGAGCAAATCGACGATTCCGTCATAGAGCGGTTCGTCGGCGAGGCCGTCGGCCCGCATCGCCTGGAACGCTTTCTTATAGTCCTCGGCGAGCCCGAGGTGGACATCCGGCTGCGCGTCGGGAAGAATCGCGCGCATCGCCTCGACGAGGCTCAGGCCGACGACGCGTCGGGTCCGTTCGCGCGCCGGCGGCTCGAGGCCGGCGGCGCTGAAGCAGGCCTCCATCGCTCGGCAGATATTGTGCTGGCTGTCGACGAGGGTGCCGTCGCAATCGAAGATCGCAAGCCGGGTCATGGCGCAATCAAGGGCGCTCAGCCACGCCGCCGCGACCGGCGCTCGCCGCGACGTTCCTTGCGGCGGGACTTGGCGGCGGCCGAGACGGCCTTGCGCTTGCCCTCCGGCGTCTCCGAATATTTCACCTCGTCGAGAGGCAGATCGCCGAGCTCCAGGTCGAATCCGAGCGACGCCATCGTCTGAGCGAAATGGTCCGGAAGCTCGGCCATCACGTCGATCCGGCCGCCGTCGGGATGGTCGATCCGAAGACGCCTTGCGTGGAGATGGAGCTTGCGGCTGATCGCTCCCGTCAGGAACGCCTCCTGGCCGCCATATTTGCCGTCGCCGAGGACCGGGTGGCCGATCGCGGCCATGTGGACCCGAAGCTGATGGGTCCGGCCGGTATGAGGCTGGAGCTCGACCCAGGCCGCGCGATTGCCGGCGCGCTCGATGACCCGGTAGCGGGTCTTGGCGGGCAGGCCGTTCTCCTCGTCGATATGCATCTTCTCGCCGCCGGTGCCCGGTTGCTTCGCGACCGGGAGCTCGATCAAGCCGTCCTCGACCGAGGGGACTCCGATCACCACCGCCCAATAGACCTTTCGAGCCGTCCGGCCCGAAAAGGCCTTGGAGAAGAAGGCGGCGGCGCGCGGCGTCCGGGCGAGCAGAAGCGCGCCGGACGTGTCCTTGTCGAGCCGATGGACCAGCTTCGGCCGGGGCGCGCCCTCGGCGACCAGCCCGTCGAGCAGCCGATCGAGATGGTTGGCAGTCTTCGTCCCGCCCTGGGTGGCCAGCCCCGGAGGCTTGTTGACGACGATCGCCGCCGGATCCTCCTCGATGACGAGGCTTCGAACGAAATCCACCTCGTCCTCGCTGAGGATCTCGCGCTTCGGCTGGAGCTTAGCCGCCGGCGCCTCTTCCGTCTGCGGCGGCACCCGAACGCTCTGCCCTGCCTCGACCCGATCGCCCGGCGCGGCGCGCTTGCCGTCAAGGCGAAGCTGACCGGTTCGGGCCCAGCGGGACACCTGGCCGAAGGTCACGTCCGGAAGATTGCGCCGGAACCAGCGGTCGAGCCGGATCCCGTCATCCTCCTCGGTGACAGTGAAGGTTCGGACCTGCTCGCTCATGTCGCCGCCCGGACCAGCCAGAGGCCGGCGAACAGCAGGGCAAGAGCGCCGAGCACCGAGGCGAGGACGTAGATCAAGGCGATTCCGAACTCGCCGTTCTGGACCATGAAAGCGGTCTCGGCGCTGAAGGCGGAGAAGGTGGTGAAGCCGCCGAGCAGACCGACCCCGAGGAACAGCCGCCACGGCTCGCCCTCGGCGCCCCGGCTCAGGAGAAAGCCCAGCAGGAGCCCGGCGAAGAGGCCGCCGGTCAGGTTGACGATGAAGGTGCCCCACGGGAATTCCTCGCCGAGCCGGGGCGCCGCGAGGCCGACGCCGTGGCGAAGACCGGCGCCGATCGCGCCGCCGATCATGACGAGAAGGAAATTGGGCATCGGGCGCATGTAGCGTTCGGATCTGGCGTCCGCCAGTGCCGCCCGGATTCACGTCCGATCGGTTCAGCTTTGCCAATAGGCGAAGGTGCGCGAGTGAAGATCGCGGATGAAACGCGCCGCCTCCGGCCCTTCCCAAGGCCCTTCATAGCCGTGATCGCGGGCGCCGCCGGCGACGAACCAGCCCTGGCCGGGAAGGCCGTCGCTCTGGCGAACGACGAGAACCGCGAGCTCGGGCTCGCCGCGCGCCTCGGCGTCGCGATCCACTTCGCCGAGGATGGCGCACAATTGGCGCATCTTGGGCCGGGAGAAGGCATAGCCGAGCCGCTCGAGCATCTCGGAATAGGTCAGGGCCATCCCGGCTTTGGCCGCGGCGACGAGGTGGCCGCGAACTTCTTCGGGATCGGCAAGACGCTCGCTCATTCTTCCTCCGCGCGGCGGAGGAATATCAATTGCCGTCGGCGAGAACCACCCGGCCGTCGCTGCCGCCGCCGTTCTTGGCCGACAGCCGGACGGTGAAGCGGCCATTGTCCTCCTTGGTCGTGCCGGCGATGACGAAATCCTCCGCTTCGCGGCCGGCGCTGGCGATGGTGAAGTCGGCGGATCGGGACGGATCGCGATACCAGCGGGCGATCGCCTCCGGCGAATCGCTGCTGGTGAAACGAATCTCGACCTCGCCTTCGGAGGCGCCCTGGGCGCCATCCCGCCCGCCCTCGACATGGATGCCGCTGAAGCGGGCGCCGGGATAGATGAGGCCGTTCTCGTCGTCGATTCCGGCGCGGCTCCGGATCCCATCCGGGATATCGAGCTTCATCTCGAATCCCGGCGCGGAGACGGAGAGCTGACCGTCTTCGGCCTTTCCGGCCGCGGAGACGTTGCCCGCCACATCTTGATTGCCGGCATCATTGCCCATCTTGACGTCGCAGGCGCCGACCAGGGCCGAAGCGGCGAGCAGTGCGATCGCGTTGAAGCTGGTCTTCATCACATCCTCCCTCAGGCGCCTTTAGCTGTATTAGTTGACTAATACAATAGCGTGCTTGCCGTCGATCCAAGCCTCCCCTAGGCGCGCGCCATGAGCGATCCCCACAGCCAGCGGCGCGCCGGCCTCCTGTTCGGCCTCGGCGCCTATCTCGCCTGGGGGGTGATGCCGCTTTACTTCAAGGCGCTCGCCCACGTCTCCGCGCTCGAGATCGTCGCCCATCGGGTGATCTGGTCGATGGTCTTCATGGCGGCGTTGGTCGCCTTGTGGCGGCGCTGGCCGGCGATTCGAGCCGCGCTGGGCACCGGCCGGGTCCTGATCACCTTGTTGATCACGACCCTTCTGATCGGCACCAACTGGCTGATCTTCATCTATGCCGTGGTCAGCGGCCATGTCCTGGAAGCCAGTCTCGGCTATTATCTGAACCCGCTCGTCAACGTCCTGCTGGGGGTCGTCCTCCTGAAGGAGAAGCTGAGTCGGGCCCAGGTCTTCGCCACCCTCCTCGCCGCGGCCGGCGTCGCCGTGCTCGCGGCCGGCGCCGGCTCCGGCCTTTGGATCAGCCTCACCCTCGCCGCGACCTTCGCGGTCTACGGTTTCCTCCGGAAGATCGTCGCCGTCGATTCGCTCGAAGGCCTGTCGATCGAGACCGCCTTGCTCTCCCCGCTCGCTCTGGCCTGGCTGGTCTGGCTCCAGGCCGACGGTTCGGCCGCCTTCGCGAGCGTGACCCTGACCACCGATCTCCTGCTCGTCCTGGGCGGCGCCGTCACCGCCATCCCGCTTCTCATGTTCACCGCGGCGGCTCGGCGGCTGCCTTATTCGACTCTTGGTTTTCTCCAATATGTCGCGCCTTCGCTCCAGTTCCTGCTCGCCGTGCTCGCGTTCGGGGAGCCGCTGACGACGGCGCATCTCATCTGCTTCGCGGCGATCTGGACCGCTTTGGCGATCTTCTCCTTTGAAGGCCTTCGTTCGGCCCACCGCGGCCGCGCGGTTCAGGCCACGGAGTGACGGACCGGCGAACCGCTTGTGACCGGCCCCAAAGGGAGTCATTTTCGGCGCGGCAAGGGAGGCCTGGATGAAGACTGACCCTCGGATCGACGCCTATATCGAGCGCCAGGCGGATTTCGCCCGGCCGATCCTCGAATTTCTTCGCGAGACCGTCCATTCGGCCTGTCCCGACTGCGAGGAAAGCCTGAAGTGGAGCATGCCCTATTTCCTCTACAAGGGAGAGATGCTCGCCGGCATGGCCGCCTTCAAGAAGCATGCGACGTTCGGTTTCTGGCGCGGCAGCCTCGTCCTCGGCGAGGACAAGGCCGACAGCGACGCGATGGGCCAGTTCGGCCGGATCGCGTCGATCGACGATCTTCCGCCGCGGCCTCAGCTCGAGGCCCTGATCAGGAAGGCGATGGCGCTGACCGATCAGGGCGTGAAGCCGCCGCGAACCACGCGCCCGAAGGAAAAGCTGGAAATGCCGGAGGATCTGCGCGCGGCGATCGATTCCAACTCGGCAGCCGCCGCGACCTTTGCCGCCTTCCCGCCCGGCAGCCAGCGCGAATATGTCGAGTGGGTCGTCGAGGCCAAGCGCGAGGAGACGAGGGCCAAGCGGATCGCGCAGGCGGTGGAGTGGATGGCGGAAGGCAAGAGAAGGCACTGGAAATATGAACATTGCTGATGGCGAAGGCGGGGCTCCGCTTCGCCGCAACAGCCGCGAGAACCTGGATCAGATCCTCGAGGCGATGATCGAGCGGCCGGAAGAGCATGAGGCTCTGGCGGCTCGGATCGAGGCCGAGTTCGGAGAGGACCGGGCCGTGCTCTCGCTCGACATGAGCGGCTTTTCGCGGACGACCCAGCTTCGCGGAATCACCGCCTTCCTTCTGATGATCCATCAGATGAAGCTGCTCGCCCGTCCCGCCATCGAGGCGGCCGGCGGGATCCTCGTGAAGAGCGAGGCCGATAATCTTCATTGTCTGTTCCCGGACGTCGCCGAGGCCGTCGCCGCCGCCCGGCAGATCATGAACCGTCTCGACACGGTGAACCTGCTCCTGCCGGAGGACCGGCGGCTCTATGCCTCGATCGGCATCGGTTACGGCCGAATCCTCAACGTGGACGAGGAGGACATGTTCGGCGACGAGGTCAACCTGGCGTCCAAGCTCGGCGAGGACATCGCCCAGCAGGGGATGATCCTGCTCACCGCCGCCGCCCGAGCGCGCGCCGACGCCGCCGGGATCGAGACTCGCGAGGAGACGGCCAGCATCTCCGGCCTCACCTTCAGCTATTATGCTCTGGTCTAGCCTCTAGGTCGCTTGAGCCGGCGTTTGCGGCAGCGGCCGGCACTGGGGCAGGTCCAGCCTGTCCATATCCTCGCACAAACGGACCTGGAGGTCGGCGTTCGGGGCGATGAAGATCGCCCAGTGCCGCCCGTCCTCGCACATCGCCACCCACATCGCCATGCCTTGATGCTGCTGCTGATGGCCGCCGTTCACGACCCGCTTGCAGCGCCGGCCGCTGTCGCGAATCGCCCTCATCAATCCGAGGTGGCGAAGATCCTGGGGCAATGTCTTCAGGCGATCGCTGTGGGGATTGGCGACCGAGATCTTGGTGACGTTCTCCGGCAGATCGCCCTGCTCGCAACCGCCGATCATCAGCGCCAGCGCGGCGAAGGCGTAACGGGTCATTGGCCGCGCCCTCCTTCCTTCGGGGGCGCTTCGTGGCTCAGCCTGACCTCGGAATCGTCGAGGACCTGAGCAGCGCCGCCTCGGGAAATGACGATCGTGAAGGTCGCGCCGCCTTGGCAATAGGCCCGCCACACGGGAAGCCCCTCATGCTCTCCGGCCGGCTCGGAACGCTCGACATGCTGGCATTCGCCGTCGGCGTCCCGAATGGCGCGCATGAAGACTCCGTTCCTTTGCGCTTCCGGGAGCGCGACGAGCCGCGACTGCATGGTCTCCGCGCTCGCCTGCTGCGCCGCGGATTCGTTCTGGGCGGGGGCACCCCCATTGCAGGCGGCCAGGGAAAGCCCGGCCGAGGCCGAGGCGATAGTGAGGATCTTGCGCATCACGCCCTCCACTTCATACCCATCAATGAGCGACGGTGCGAACGGTTGCGTCACTCCGCCGATTCGACTTCGCGGCGGTAAGTCTCGCGGAGGCTCACCTTGTCGATCTTGCCGGTGCCGAGCTTGGGCAGCGGCTCGTCGACGAACCAGATATGTTGAGGCAGCTTGAACTGGGCGAGCCGGCCCGAAAGGAAGCCGATCAGCTCTTCCTTGGTCGGCCCGGCCTGTTCGCAATGGATCACCGCCGCCGGCACTTCCCCGAATCGTTCGTCCTGTACCCCGAAAACCGCCGCCTCGGATATTGCGGGATGGGCGTAGATCGCCGCCTCGACCTCGGCCGAGCTGATATTCTCGCCGCCGCGGATGATGATGTCCTTCTTCCGGTCGACGATGAACAGGTAGCCGTCCTCGTCCAGATAGCCGACGTCGCCGGTTCGCAAATAGCCGTCGGCCGTGAACGCCGCCTTGGTCGCCGCCTCGTCCCGCCAGTAGCCGCGGATATTGGCCGCCGATCTTATCGCGATCTCGCCCCGTTCGCCGGCGGGAAGATGGCGATCGCCCTCGCCCAGGATCGCCATCTCGACGATCGGATGGTGGGGCCGGCCGGTCGATTCCGGCTTGTCGTGATAATTGGACCAGAAATTGCCGCAGCCGACGGCATTCGTCTCGGTGAGGCCATAGCCGAGCGCCGGCTGGGCGCCGCGGAAGCTTTCCTCCAGTCGCCTGACATGCGCGACCGGGCGCGGCGCGCCGCCGGCGGCGATGTCGGTCAGCGTCGAAAGATCATATTTGTCGCGATCCGGATGCTGCATGAGCTCGAGGCTCATCGTCGGCACTCCGACGAAATAGGTGATCTTCTCGGCTTCGATCAGCCGGAGCGCCTCACCCGGATCCCATTTCGGCATGAGCACCATGGTCCGGCCGATGACGAAGCTGTTGAGCAGAACCGGCACCTCGCCGGTGACGTGGAAGAGCGGGACGTTGACGAGGGTCTTGGGCGGATTGACCGGCGGCTCGCCGAGGCTCTCCTTGATCCCGAGCAGGGTGAGCAAGCCGATCGTATAGGCATAGACCCCGGTGGTGACGGCGCGGTGGGTGGAAAGGGCGCCCTTGGCGAGGCCGGTTGAGCCCGAGGTGAACAGGATCGTCGCGTCGTCTTCCGGCGACACCGAAGGCAGATCCGCCTCGCCGCCACGTTCCAGGAGAGGCGAAAGCGCCTCGCCCAGAGGGCGCTGGACCTGAAGCGTGACGATGGGAATAGCACAGCCGCCGGCGCCGAGGCGCTTGGCCCGGGGCTCGTCGGCGATGATGAGCTCCGGCTCGGCCAGGGACAGAGCGTGGCGCATCTCGTCCGATTGCCACCAGCCGTTGATCAGGGTGACGATGGCGCCTGCCTTGAGGACGGCCATGTAGCTGACGATCCAGCTCGGGCAGTTGCGCATCGCGATCGCGACCCGATCGCCCTTCGCCACGTTCCAGCTTCCGGCGAGCACCCGGGCGAGCCGGGTCGCCTGTTCGTTCAGCTCGGCGAAGGTCAGCCGCTCGCCGTCGGCGACGACCGCTTCGGTGGCTCCGTTGAGGGCGCAGAACGCGTCGAAGAAGATGGGCAGGGTCGGCGGCAAATTGGCGACGATGGCCCGGCCTTGCTCGTCGCGGCCGATCTGGATCCGCCCGCCTTCGCCGGTGACGGCCGCAAGCACAGCGTCATACTTGCGGTCCAGCTCGCTCGGCATGCCCTCGTCTCTCCTGCTTTGCCTTTTCCTATGCCCTCACTATGAAGGCGCGAACCTGAAGGGGGAAGCCTTGATCGACGCCTTACTGACATTGATGGCAACAGCCGGCGATGCGATCAGGTTCGAGGATCTCGGCCTCACCGAGCACAGCAAGATCGCGCTCGACCTCGGCTTCTTCCAGCTGCGCTGGTACAGCCTCGCTTATCTTTTCGGGATCATCATCGGCTGGTGGTATCTGCTGAAGCTGCTCCGCGAGCCGGGCGCGCCGATGGCGAAACGCCACGCCGACGACATGGTCTTCTACGCCACCCTGGGGATCATCCTCGGCGGCCGGCTCGGCTATGTCCTGTTCTACCGCCCTGGTTATTATCTCGAGAACCCGCTCGAGATCGTTCAGCTCTGGGATGGCGGAATGTCGTTCCATGGCGGAGTCATCGGGGTCAGCCTCGGCATCCTGTGGATGGCCCGCAAGCACAAGCTCGATTGGCTCAGGATCCACGATTATGTCGCCTGCTGCATCCCGTTCGGCTTGTTCCTCGGCCGCCTCGCCAATTTCGTGAACGCCGAGCTGTGGGGACGCCAGACCGATCTGCCCTGGGGAATCGTCTTCCCAAATGCCGGCGGAGTCGCTCGTCACCCGAGCCAGCTTTACGAAGCGGCGCTGGAAGGAATCGTCCTTTTCGTCATCCTCTGGGCCCTGTTCTGGAAGACCCGCGCCCGGTGGCAGCCCGGTCGGCTCGTCGGCGCCTTCATCCTCGTCTACGGAATCAGCCGCTTCCTCGTCGAGCTGGTGAGGCAGCCGGATGTCGGACTGGAGAATCTCTCCTGGGGGCTCAGCATGGGGCAGACGCTGTCGCTGCCGATGATCCTGGGCGGGCTTTACCTCGTCGTCACCGCCCCGCGCCGAGCGCAGCGGGTCGTGCCGGTCGCCGGCCATGAAGCCGCCGGCTGATCCGGGCGTGGCCGGCCAGCTCAGGCGGCTGATCGCGGAGCGAGGGCCGATCCCGGTCGCCGACTACATGGCCGTGGCCAACGCGCATTATTACGCGAATCACGATTCGATCGGCGCTTCCGGAGACTTCATCACCTCCCCGGAGATCAGCCAGGTGTTCGGCGAGCTGATCGGAATCTGGCTGGCCGATCTGTGGCTTCGTGCCGGTCGGCCGCCGGCCGCCCATTATGTCGAGCTCGGCCCGGGCCGAGGCACTTTGGCCCAGGATTCGCTTCGGGCGATGGCGGCCGCCGGCCTGAAGCCCGAGGTGGAGCTGGTGGAGACCAGCCCGATCCTTCGGTTCCGCCAGGCCGAGCGGGTTCCCGACGCGCGCTGGCACGACGATATCGCCTCGCTTCCGGACGAAAAGCCGCTTCTGATCGTCGCCAACGAATTTTTCGATGCGCTGCCGATGCGGCAATATGATCGCTCGGGCCGAGAGCTCAGGATCGGCTGGGAGGGCGGCCGCTTCGTCCGCGACGGCGAGGTCCACCAGGAACATTCCCCGGATTCCGTCGAGATCGTCCACGCCCTCGCAGCGAGACTGGCAGCTCAGGGCGGTGCTGCTCTCATCATCGATTACGGCCATGATCGCCCAGGCACGGGCGATACGCTCCAGGCGGTGTCGCGCCACCAATATGCCGATCCCTGGCAGGAGCCTGGGGCCCGCGATCTCACCGCCCATGTCGATTTTCATGCCCTCGCCTCCGCGGCGCGCTCGGCCGGCGCTCTCGTCCATGGGCCGACGAGCCAGGGAGAATGGCTTGAGGCGATGGGGATCGGGCTTCGATCGGAGAGGCTGGCCAGGGCGTCGCCGGGCAAAGCGGGGGAAATCGCCATGGCGCGCGACCGGCTGACCGCCGCCACCGGCATGGGGGAGATGTTCAAGGTGCTGGCGCTCACCGCCCCCGACTGGCCCGCTCCGGAGGGGTTCCGATGAGCGCGCCGATCCGTTTCCGCGACGCCCGCCTGGACGATGCCGCCGCTCTGTCGGAGCTGGCGCGACAGACATTCGCCGAGACGTTCGGCCACCTTTACGCGCCGAAGGACCTTGCCGCCTTCCTCGCCGGCCACTCGGAGGAAAAGTGGCGCAAGCAGCTGGAGGACGAACGCTATACGGTGAGAATCGGTGAAGCCGACGGCGGCGCCGACGGGGCGGCGGCCTATGCGACGGTCGGGCCGCCGACGCTTCCGATCGAGACGAGCGCGCCTGCGGCCGAGCTGAAGCAATTCTATGTCCGCGCGCCGTGGCACGGTTCCGGCGCCGCCGCGGAGATGATGAACTGGGTCCTGGAGGAAGCGCGGCGAAGGGGCGCGAAAGACCTCTTCCTCTCCGTCTTCATCGACAATCACCGGGCACGGCGATTCTACGAGCGCCGCGGCTTCGAGGCGGTCGGCCGATTCGACTTCAAGGTCGGCAATCATGTCGACGAGGACATCATCATGCGGCTGAGACTCGACCCGTGACCGTCGAGACATTCCGATCCGGCCTGCTCGGCGAAATTCCCCATGGCTTTCTCGGCCGCCGCGGCGGAGTCTCCACAGGCGTCTGCGCCGGCCTCAACGTCGGCTGGGGCTCGGGCGACGATCGTTCCGCGATCGCCGAGAATCGCCGCCTCGCCGTGGCGGCGGTCGCGCCGGGAGCGAGCCTCGTCACCGTCCACCAGGTCCATTCGGCCGATGCGATCGCGGCGACGGCGCCATGGCCGGACGAAGGCCGGCCTCGTGCCGACGCGATCGTCACCGATCGCCCCGGCCTCGCTCTGGGGATCCTCACCGCCGACTGCACGCCGGTCCTGTTCGCCGACCTCGAGGCCGGAGTGATCGGCGCGGCCCATGCCGGCTGGCGAGGCGCCTTCCTCGGCGTGATCGAATCGACTCTGTCCGCGATGGAGAAGATCGGCGCCGACCGGGGCCGGATCCGGGCCGCCGTCGGCCCCGTCATCGGCCGCCGATCCTACGAGGTGGACGAGGATTTCCATCGCCGATTCACTGAGGCCGAACCGGCCAACGACCGTTTCTTCTCGGCCGGCCGGCCCGGCCGGTTCCAGTTCGATCTCGAAGCCTATGTCCTGGCCCGGCTCGCCGACGCGGGCGTTCGCCGGGTCGAGGCCCTCGGCCTCGACACCTATTCCGATCCTGACCGCTTCTACAGCTACCGCCGCTCGACCCATCGCGGCGAGCCCGATTACGGCCGGCAGATCTCGCTGATCGCGCTTCCTGGAACGGGGCAGAGTCGATGAACTGGACGCTCTATGGAGTCGCCGGGTGGGGATCGACTCTCGCCGAGGGGGCGCTCGCCTGGGTCGGCCAGCCGTTCGACTGGATAGACGTCGACGGTTTCGACCGTCCCGGACCGGCCCGTGACCGACTTCTCGCCGTGAACCCGCTCGCCCGGGTGCCGACCCTGGTCGCGCCGGACGGTACGATATTGACCGAGAGCGCGGCGATCATGCTCCACCTTGCCGAGCGAATGCCTTCCGCCGGCCTGGCGCCCGAGCCTGATCATCCCGACCGGGCACGCTTCCTCAACCGGCTGATCTGGTTCGTCTCCACACTCTATCCGACCTTCTCCTATCGCGATTATCCCGAGCGCTGGGCGCCTTCGGCGAAAGCGGAGCTGGTCGAACGGATCGACTCATTCCGCCGCTCGCTCTGGCGGCAATTCGAGGCCGAGGTCGGGGGCGGTCCGTTCGTTCTCGGCGAACGACCGTCGGCGCTCGATCTTTACGTCGCGATCATGTCCCACTGGCGGCCCGGCCGCGCCTGGCTGGCCGAGCATTGCCCGGTGCTTCACGCGATCGCCGTCGCCGCGGATTCGCTGCCGCCGATCGCGCCGGTGATGGAGCGCAATTTCCCCCGCTAGGGGGCGAGCAGGCTGGTGGACGGCACCGCCCGGCGCATCCGGGCTCCAAAGCGAACCGGCATCAAGCGGTCGATACTTCCACTTGAGCCGGACAGGCTCTAGAGGACCGCTCGGGCAACGGACCTCACCCCCGGCCGCATCAGCGGCCCGTGAGCCGCCTTCTCCGGCGGGCTCGGTCTCCCACGCAGCGATTGCGACGGTTGAAAAGGAGACAATGATGGAAGACGAAGCCGAACTGACGGGTGCGACTCCGCGCCGGCGCCCCAAGCCCGACATTCTCGAGATCGACGGCAGGCGGCTGAAACCCGCCACCTTGATGATGGGGCACGGTTTCGACCCGGCTTTGTCCGAAGGCTCGCTCAAGCCGCCGGTCTTCCTCACCTCGACCTTCGTGTTCGAGAGCGCGGCAGCCGGAAAGCGCCACTTCGAAGGAGTCACCGGAAAGCGGCCCGGCGGCGCCGACGGCCTGGTCTATTCCCGCTTCAACGGCCCGAACCAGGAGATACTCGAAGACCGGCTGAGCGTCTGGGAAGATGCCGACGACGCCTTGTCCTTCTCGTCCGGAATGTCGGCGATCACGACCCTGCTGATGACCTTCGTCCAGCCGGGCGACATCGTCGTCCATTCCGGTCCGCTCTACGCGGCGACCGAGACCCTGATCGGCCGGATCTTCGGCCGCTTCGGCATTCGCTGGCTCGATTTCCCCGCCGGAGCCACGCGCGAAGAGATCGAAAAGGTGCTGGAACAAGCCAAGGGCATGGGCCGGGTGCCGCTCATCTACCTCGAGAGCCCGGCCAACCCGACCAACGCCCTGGTCGACGTCCAGGCCGTCGCCGCCGCTCGCGACGCCTTGTTCGGCGAGGAAAAGCCGCCGATCGCGATCGACAACACCTTCCTCGGCCCGCTCTGGCACCATCCGCTCCGCCATGGCGCCGATCTTTCGGTCTATTCGCTGACCAAATATGCCGGCGGTCACAGCGACCTCGTCGCCGGCGGGATCACCGGATCGCGCGACCTGATCAACATGATCCGGATGATGCGCAACACGATCGGCACGATCACCGATCCGAACACCGCCTGGATGCTTCTTCGAAGCCTGGAGACCCTGGAGCTTCGGATGACCCGCGCCGGCGAGAATGCCGCCCGGGTCTGCGCCTTCCTCCGCGACCATCCGAAGGTGGAAAGCGTCGGCTATCTCGGCTTCCTCACCGAAGGACGGCAGGCGGACATCTATCGGCGCCACTGCACCGGCGCCGGATCCACCTTCTCGCTCTATCTCAAGGGCGGCGAGAAGGAGGCCTTCGCCTTCCTCGATTCGCTGAAGATCGCCCATCTCGCGGTCAGCCTCGGCGGCACCGAGACTCTGGCGAGCGCGCCGGCGGCGATGACCCATTTGTCGGTCCCGCCGGAGCGCAAGCAGGCGCTCGGGATTACCGACAATCTGGTTCGGATCTCGATCGGAGTGGAGGATGCCGACGATCTCGTCGCCGATTTCGATCAAGCGCTGCGGGCGGTCTAGACCGTGAAGCTCAAGACTGGCGCGACCCCGCCCGGTCGCGCCAGTCGAGCACCTGCCAGCCTTCCGCTTCGGCGAGCTGGATGAGCCGCCGGTCGGCGTTGGTCGCGAAGGCCTCGTCCGACCAATGGTGGACGACCGAATCGGAGATATGGTCCGAATAGAAGCGGATATGGACCGCCTCGCGCTCGAGCCCCTCGCGCTGGAGCCAGGCCTCGATCATGTCGAGCTTGCCGAGGCCGTAGCAATTGGCGCCGTCGATCCGGGCGACGATCCGTCCCCGGGCGTCGGGCAGGCTTTCGGTGGCGATGACGTCGTCGAAGCCGAGCCGTTCGGCGATCGCCGCGGCGTAGAGGCGGTAGGAGGCGGTGGCGAGGACGAGCCGACGCCCGGCCGCCTTGTCCTCGGCAATCCGGGCGCGGGCGCCGGCAAGGATGTTGGTCCTCGCCTGCCGCTCGGCAAAGCTTCGAACCACCGGCTCGAGCCGTTCCGCGGTCGGCTCGCCGACGAGAAGCCGATAGTTGATCTCCTTGAGGCGCCCCCGGTCGATAAGGCCGGCGAGAAAGGCGAGGCTCGAGGCGAGGACGGCGGGAAGAAGCAGTAGCCGCCACGGCGCCAGCCGGAGCGAGGCATGGAGGAGGAACGCCCCGAAAGTCGGCCGGCGAGTAACCGTCTTGTCCATGTCGTAGATGGCGAGCGACTGCTTCACGGGAACCGGTGCAACCACATGAGCGTAGCGACTGTCCATCCCAGACCAGCCTCTATCTCCTTGCCGCCCGGCCCTATTTGAAGCATCTGTCACCATTCCATGACCGTAACCGCCGATTTCAACCCGAAAGTCGAGGACGGAAAATGCGTCCTGCGGTTCAGCGGCAACCTGACTTTGCTTCGGGTCCGCAAGCTCACCGAGCAGCTCGGTGAGATCGAGGCCGAGCAGCTGATCGTCGATCTCAGCGACGTCGAGCGGATGGACACGGTCGGCGCCTGGCTGGTCCACAAGCTCGAGCGCGACCGCGGCGCCAGGATCGTCGGCGCCACCGAGGACCAGCAGACCCTGATCGATCATGTCGCCCGGGCCGACCAGCCGGTGAAGGTCAGGCGCGAATATGAGCCGCCGCTTCGCCAGTTCGTCGGCGAGGTCGGGGCGGCGACCCAGACGGCGATGGCGACGATGGTCGGCCTGCTCGGCTTCTTCGGCGCGCTTCTCATCTCAACCGGCAACATCATCCGCCACCCGCGCCGATTCCGCTTCAACGCCGTCGTCCAGCGCTTCGACGTCGTCGGCGTCAGGGCGCTCGGAATCATCGGCCTGATGAGCTTCCTCGTCGGAATCGTCATTGCCCAGCAGGGGGCGGTCCAGCTTCGTCAGTTCGGCGCCGAGGTGTTCACCATCAATCTGATCGGGCGCTCCGCGGTGAAGGAGCTCGGCGTGCTGATGACGGCGATCATGGTCGCCGGCCGCTCGGGCTCGGCCTTCGCCGCCCAGATCGGCTCGATGAAATTGAACGAGGAAGTCGACGCGATGCGGACGATCGGCGTCTCGCCGATGGAGGCTCTGGTCGTTCCACGGGTCCTGGCGACCGTTCTGATGATGCCTTTGCTCGGCTTCTATGCCGCGATCATGGCGATCATCGGCGGCGGGATCTTCACCTGGCTGTCGCTCGACATTCCGCCGATCACCTTCGTCCAGCGGATCCGCGAGGTCGTGCCGGAGACCGATCTCTGGCAGGCGCTGATCAAGGCGCCGGTATTCGGGATGATCATCGCCATGGCCGGCTGCTACCAGGGCCTCCAGGTCGAGGGGAATGCCGAGGATGTCGGTCTCAGGACCACCACCGCCGTCGTCCAGGGGATCTTCCTGGTGATCGTTCTCGACGCCTTCTTCGCCGTCTTCTTCACCGAGATCGGCTGGATATGAGCGCTCCCGCTGCCGAGCCGGTCATCGAGGTCAAGGCGCTCACCAATCGCTTCGGCGAGCAGGTCGTCCATGAAGGTCTCGATCTGTCGGTCCGCCGAGGCGAGATCCTCGGCGTCGTCGGCGGATCGGGCACCGGCAAGTCGGTCCTGATGCGCTCGATCATCGGCCTCCAGGTCCCGGCCGAGGGCGAGATCGAGGTCTTCGGCGAGCCGATGATCGACCGCGACGAGGAGGAGGCGAAGCATGTCCGCCGGCGCTGGGGCATATTGTTCCAGGGCGCGGCCCTGTTCTCGACCCTGACCGTCGCCGAGAACGTGCAGGTGCCGATCCGCGAATTCTATCCTGGGATCGAGCAGCCTTTGCTCGACGAGATCGCCGCCTACAAGATCGCGATGTGCGGCCTTCCTTCCGACGCCGGCCCAAAATATCCGTCCGAGCTTTCCGGCGGCATGCGCAAGCGCGCCGGAATCGCCCGCGCTCTGGCGCTGGACCCGGAGCTTCTCTTCCTCGACGAGCCCACGGCCGGGCTCGACCCGATCGGCGCAGCCGCCTTCGACCAACTCATCTGCGAGCTTCGTGACGCGCTCGGACTCACCGTCTTCCTGATCACCCACGATCTCGACACGCTCTATGCGATCTGCGACCGGGTCGCGGTGATCGCCGACCGTAAAGTGGTGGCGATCGGAACGATTCCGGAATTATTAGCTTTGGACCATCAATGGATTCAGGATTATTTCCGGGGACCGCGCGGACGCGCCGCCGCCGCGATCAAGGAAGTTGAGAGGGCCGGGGCCTAGATGGAGACGCGTTCCAACCAGATTCTCGTCGGCAGCGTCACCCTCGGCCTGCTCGCCGCGCTCGTCGTCTTCATCGTCTGGCTGAGCCAGGTCGGCGACGGCGCCGAAAAACAATATGACGTCTTCTTCCAGCAATCGGTCGAAGGGCTCGCCAAGGGGTCGGCGGTGACCTTCCGAGGCGTTCCCGTCGGCCAGATCCGATCGATCAACCTGGAGCCGCGAAGCCCCCAGTTCATCCGGGTCCGGATCAGCGTCAGCGACGAGACTCCGGTCCTCCAGGGCACCACCGCAACCATCCGCGGCGTCGGCTTCACCGGCGTGTCGCAGATCCAGCTCGATCCGCCGGAGGCGCCTGAGGCCGGACAGCCGCGCCGCCGCCCCGAGGAGATCGTCTGTCCGGAGCAAAATCCCGGAAGCGAATGCCCTTATGGGGTGCCGGTCATTCCGACCAAGCCCGGCGCTCTCGGCCAGCTTCTCAACACCGCTCCCGAACTGCTCGAGCGGGTCTCGACCCTCACCGAGCGGCTCACCGAATTGCTGTCCGACCGCAACCAGGAATCGATCGCCGGAATCCTCGACAATATGGAAGAAGTGAGCCGTTCGCTCGCCGAACGCTCGCCCGAGATCGCCGCCACTCTGGCCGAGGCCCGGGTGGCCATCGCCCAGGCGGGGGCGGCCGCGGACCGGATCGGCGGCCTCGCCGGAAGCACCGAGCGCCTTCTCAACGAAGACGGCCGGCCGCTCATCGCCGACCTTCGCCTGACGATCCGCGCCGCCGAGCAAAGCATGGCCCAGCTCGAGTCGGCGATCGGCGAAGCGAGGCCCGGAATCCAGACCTTCTCGACCCGGACCCTGCCCGAGGTCGGCCAGCTGATCCGCGACCTGAAGGAAACCAGCGAGTCGCTTCGGGCGATCACCGGCCGGGTCGAGCAAAGAGGCATAGGCGGCGTCATTGGCGGCGAAGAGCTGCCCGATTACGAACCTGGAAGGTGAAGTTGATGGTGCGCAGGCATTTCCTCATTCTCGGCGCCGCTCTCGCGCTGGCCGGCTGCCTGGGAGGCGGCGGCGGACCTTCGGAGCTGCTGACCCTGACTCCGGCCCAGGCCCCGGCCGCGAGCGGACCGCGGGCGGCCGCCGAGGGCAGACTGATCACCGTGACGACGCCGAGCGCGCCGCAGGCGCTGAACAACAACCGAATCCCGGTCTATGTCAGCGACACGATCATTCAGTATCTCAAGGACGCTCAGTGGGTCGACGAGCCAGCCGAGCTTTTCCGGAACCTGCTTTCCGAGACGATCGCGGCCCGGACCTCCTATGTCGTGATCGATCCGGCGCTCTACACCCAGGCCGCTGGAACGACCCTTTCCGGGCAGGTGCTCCAGTTCGGCCTCGATCCGAACCGGATGGAAGCCGTCGTCCAGTTCGACGCGGCGATCAGCCGCCCGAACCAGCCGGTGCTCACCAATCGCTTCGAAGCCCGGGTTCCGGTGGCCGAAGCGACCCGGGCGGCCGTTGCCCCGGCGCTCAACGCGGCCGCGAACCAGGTCGCCGCCGAAGTCAGCGCCTGGCTGGGCTAGAGCCTGTCCTGCTCATTTGGAAGCATCGTGATCGCCCGAGGAGGTGTGCTGGG